>NZ_JBSOQX010000011.1:0-101275 GCF_053819265.1 Lacticaseibacillus sp. 30 | reverse complement strand
AAAGTACCAAGGACCCTGCACATTTAAACGAAACTTTGTTCAGTTTTCAAAGGACGACCTTGTCAAAAGACAACTTTGATATATTATCACAAGCAATCAATGCTTGTCAATAACTTTTTTTCATACCTGATCGGTAATCGTTGTTGCTCATTTACGACGCTTTTTATCATACCAACGGTTTGCGCCATCGTCAACAACTTTTTCAATTAAAAATTACTCTCCGAATGTTTGCGAATAATAGCACAATATTATCCGTGATTTGCGCCACTTATATCCTGGTGACCGTCATATCTTTCGGAAAATAAAAAATGCCGCCACAAGGGCGACATATCATGATTGGTTATGGCCGCAATGTTGGGAACAAAAGGACATCGCGAATGGATGGTGCATCAGTCAGCAACATGACTAAGCGATCAATCCCGATTCCGAGACCACCAGTTGGCGGCATGCCGTATTCCAAAGCTTCAACGTAATCGTCATCGATACCTTGTGCTTCGTCATTACCAGCACTCTTTTCAGCTGCCTGCGCTTCAAAACGCTGGCGTTGATCAATTGGATCGTTTAATTCTGTAAAGGCATTGGCGTATTCACCGCCACCAACAAATAGTTCAAAACGTTCAACAAACCGCGGGTCTTTTGGATTCTTCTTTGCCAGTGGTGAAACCTCGATTGGATGGCCCGTGATGAAGGTCGGCTGAATGAGCGTCTCTTCGACAAACTGATCGAAGAAGGCACTGATAATATGGCCCACCTTCCAATAAGGTTCATAGTGAACATCATGTTCATCGGCAAGTTTACGCGCATCATCGACACTCATTTCAGGCCAGAAGTCCACGCCAGTCTTGTCTTTAATGGCGTCCAACATATTAATCCGGGCAAACGGTGCGTCCAGATCAATCGCCATTCCCTGATAGGTGAGCTTCCCGGTATCTAGCACCTTATGCGCAGCAAACCGGAAAATCCCTTCAGTTTCGGTCATAACATCTGTCAAATCCCAGTAGGCGGCATAAGTTTCAAGTTCAGTGAACTCGGGATTATGCTTGGTATCAATCCCCTCATTCCGAAAAACTCGGCCAATTTCATAAACACGTTCCATGCCGCCAACAATTAGACGCTTTAAGTGCAGTTCAAGAGCAATCCGCAAATATAAATCAATATCAAGTGCATTGTGATGAGTCACGAATGGACGAGCATTCGCCCCGCCAGCCTGATTGTGTAAGACTGGTGTCTCGACTTCCAAGAAACCATTGTTGTCCAAGTATTCACGGACAGCACTGACAATCTTGGTTCGCTTAACAAAACGATCAAAGCTGTCCTCATTAGAAATAAGATCAAGGTAACGCTTCCGATACTTTTGCTCGACATCGGTCAGGCCATGCCACTTATCAGGTAATGGGCGGAGTGCCTTAGCAAGATGGGTCACATGGTTGGCTTTAACCGTCAGCTCGCCAGAATCAGTTTTCATGACTTCACCGCTGATACCAAGAATATCGCCAAGATCGGCCTTTTTGAAGATCATGTAGTTGTCATCGCCAACGACATCTTTACGTACATAGATCTGCATCTTCCCGCTACGATCACGAATATCCGCAAATCCAACCTTGCCTTTGCCACGTTTAGACATCATCCGGCCGGCAATTGTCACTTCTGGTTTTTCATCCAACAGTGTCTCTTTATCATCTTCACCGAATTCTTCGCGTACTTTCGCTGCGGTATGGGTCCGGTCAAATCGGTGCCCGAATGGATCGATGCCCACTTCACGCAAGGCTTCCATCTTTTCTCGCCGCGCAATCATTTGGTCATTCATTTCTGGTTGCTGTCCGTTATCCTTAGCCAACACATGTTCCTCCGTTTCAATTTTTACCACTCTTTGATGATGACAATTTTACATCCAAAAAGCAACCTACTCTAACAAAAAGACACTCGTCACTGACCAACAAAAGTGGACAGGCGTGTGTCAATGAAACACTGCTAATTTATGCTTTAGCTTGCCGTTCGCGAGCGCGCTCTTCGGTTTGTTCAACAAAATCATCAAAGATGTGATCAACCTCTGCCTGCGTATCAACCATGTTCACCGCGGCTTTGGTTTTAGCCGAGCGCGGAATTCCCTTCAAGTAGTAGGCTGCCTGCATCCGAAATTCCCGAACAGCCTGATGTTCGCCATGAAGGTCAACCAGCCGTTGTAATTGCAGCTTTGCTGTCGCAATTTTCTCGCGCGGTGTTGGTTCCGGGATCAATTCGCCGTCTTCCAGATAAGCCGACATCTGTTTCAATACCCACGGATTACCTAATGCCGCACGGCCAACCATAACAGCATCAGCACCAACCTCGTCTAACATCCGCTTAGCATCCTGCGGGGTACGAACGTCACCGTTGCCCATGAACGGAATCGTGAGGTGCTGCTTCACTTCTTTCAAAATGTTCCAGTCCGCATGACCAGCATAAAGCTGTTTACGGGTACGACCATGCATGGCAAGCGCCGCGGCACCGCCCCGTTCTGCAGCTAGGGCATTCTGAACAGCATAGACATGCTTCTCGTCCCAGCCAGTCCGCATTTTGACTGTCACTGGTTTAGAGACGGCATCTGTTACGGCTGCAACCATTTCATAAACTTTTTCAGGATCCAGCAGCCAGTGCGCCCCGGCATCTGTCTTCGTCACTTTAGGGACTGGGCACCCCATGTTGATGTCAATGATGTCGGCTGCCGTGTTTTGGTCCACAAACTTAGCCGCATTCACTAAAGTCTCTTTGGTACCGCCAAAAATCTGAATAGAAATCGGGTGTTCACGCGGATCTACAAATAACATATTCAGAGTTTTTTCGTTTTTATACATGATCCCACGGTCGCTGATCATTTCACAGACCACTAACCCGGCACCGAATTCTTTAGCCGTTACCCGAAAGGCCGCGTTAGTCACACCCGCCATTGGTGCAACAACTAAGCGATTCGGAATTTCAACATCGGCAATATGCCACATACAGGCCACCTCTTTCTTGCTTGCGCCTTGCTAACTTTACTTAAAATAAGTGTCAACTGCAACTATTCGTTTCGGGCCATCAAGGCTTCCAAGTCCGCCACACTATAATGATATTGATTGCCACAGAACTTGCACGTGGTTTCTGCACCACCGTCCTGATCAATCATTTCCTGTAATTGAGCATGCGGTAAAGTTGCCATAATATCGCCAAAATGTTCTTTTGAACAATTGCAGGCAAATTTTAACGGCTGCGCATCAAGAAATTGGACTGGTTCGTCACCGGCAATTCGCTGAATAATTTGCTCTGGTGTCAGGCCGCTTTTTAATAATTCAGAAACCAACGGTAATGTTTTGACGTTGGCTTCAAGTTCAGAGAGCTCCGCATCGTTGGCACCAGGCAAGGCTTGCAACATGAAACCGCCGGCCACCTGAATCGTGTTGTCGGCATTGACGAAGACTGACAGGCCAACTGCAGCCGGAATTTGCTCTGACTTGGCTAAATAATAGGTAAAATCTTCTGCCAACTCACCAGAAACCAAAGGAACTTGCCCAGTGAAAGGATCGCCGACGCCAATGTCTTTCGTCACTGCTAGTAAGCCACGTTTGCCAACAGCCCGCGCAACGTCGATTTTACCAACCAGATTCAGCGGCAAGTTAACGTGCGGTTCTTCAACATAGCCGCGTACTGTGCCAACATTGGTACCATCCGTGACGAGTGCGCCAACGGGACCGTCGCCTTTAATGCGAACCGTCAGCATATCGTCTGCGTTTTTCAGCCCGGAAGCCGCTAACAATGCTGTGGCAACAAGCGTCCGACCAAGTGCAGCCGATGAAGCGCTCCAAGTATCATGGCGCCGCTGCGCTTCACGCACTGTTTGAGTCGCATCAGCAGCGAAAATTCGAAAATGTTCATCACGCGACAATGCGCTCGCGATATAGTCACTCATGTAGGGTCCTCTTTTCTGAAAGGTAAACGTGGCTATTTTACCAGAGATGGGTGTTATTGAAAAGATGCGGCTATCGTAGTCGCCTGAACAAGCGTGGATAAACAACTTTTATATTTGACGCAAAGCTCTGTCCATTTCTTTCCATAAAAAATACCCCGCCTTTCTATCAGCGAGGTATTGATTGTTACTAATCAAAGCTTTGGTCACGTTCGGCCTATGTACCGGCCAAGTGAAAAGCTCAAGATGTCATTTGAATTTAGTTCAGGCCTGTTGCCAAAGTCCAAGTTAACGTGGTTTCGTACGTACCGTTATTAACGACTGATGTCTTAGGCAGAACCAGTTTGATATTGGTCTTGTCCCAGCCAAAGACGTTAGCGCCTTCACCTTCACCTGTAGCCGCATGTGCAACCTGATGATTGGTGTCAGTGCCACTCAAAGTCATCGTTGTTGTTTTGCTGATGTCAGTCAATGGTACCAATGCACCAACCGGCGTGAAGCCATCATCTTGCGATTCGTTGGTTAAACCGTAGACATTACCGGTCTGACCATAAGCCGTGTTCAGCATGGTCAATGTCGCATTGTCAATGGTCTTGCCAGTATCGGCACCATTATCGTCCTTCAATGAAAGTGGGCCATCTGCCTTGACGCTCAGTGTCCAATCCCCGGCTTTACTGTCAGTTTGGCCAGTTTTATCTTCAGCGTTCTCAGCATCAGTACGTGTCGTTTGCTTATCAACAACCGTTGTCCAAGCCTTGCCCTTAACATTAGCCAAAGCGGTGTCATCAGTATTAAGGACAGCGGTCAAGTTTGTATTACCGCTCTTATAACTTGGATAGCGAGTATTGTCAGCCCGCCCTGTGTTTTGTCCGTCAGCAGTGAAAACCGGGTAATCTGAGAAGAACTGTTCGTGGTTACCAAAGTCCAAAATCTTAGGAACCATTTGCAGTCGCAGGTAACCGGTGTTACCGGTTGGCGGCAGTTGACCAAAGGAAATCCCCGCGGTTGTCTTGGCGTCTTGCGGTAGTGCCTGACCACCGTTAACGCCTGCATTACCTTGAACAGTAGCTGCTTGCGTTGCCGCTGGGGCAGCGATTGCCAAACCGGCAAGTAAAGTTGCACCCGCGACCAACGCACTTGTCATTTTAGTGAATTTCATTTTGAAATTCCTCCTCTTAAAATTTTTTACATCATGGATTTATCCACGGTATAAAACAGTTTCAATAAGCGATAGCTTGACGATCAGAAAAGATTGACCGTCTTCCAGGTATTAAAATCGTTGTATGTCTTGATCGTAAAGACAAGACACGTCACAAAGGCGATGGGCAGCAGGATGGACAGACCAATCCAAAACCACTTGACGCGTCGGTAGGAAAATTTAGCGATCAGTGCTTTCAACAGCATCACCTCCTTTGCTGCGGCGAACGTGCCGATAAATAAAGAAACTAATCAGTAGTAAAACAACCAACACAATTACAAGCTTGACCCAAAGCCATTTTCGTTGGGCAATTTGGTAAGCAGTTGCCGAACTTGTAACCAGTTCCCCTGAACCAGTGATTTTGACGTACCGTGTGTCTTCTCGTACCTGTTTGCCTTGTTTCAGTCGACTCGTCAGTTTATATTCACCTGCCACTGATTTTTGTCCGGTTATCAGTCGTGTTACATCAAAGACTGTTTGTGGCGCGATTCGTGGCAACTCCCGGGTGACAGTTAATGAGAAAAAGCGACTCGTTGCGCTTGTCAGATTAATCTTGGCTGAAACATCCTTTAAAAAAATTCGCTTAGGATTTTGTACTTGAGATCGCAACTGAAATCCTGATCGTTTTTGTACCAAAGATATCTGCCCCATCCTTAAGTTGCTAACGCTGCCAGCAACATGACCGTTGTGCAAGACGAGGCCAAGCGTATAAGCAATTCGGTTTTGGACACTTGTATCTGTTGTTGATGGTGCTAAGGCTGACAAGCGAATTGCTGACAAATAAGTTCCTCGTGGCTGCCCTTTCCCCGGCTTCAAAACAATTGGCAGTTGTCGCGTTTCTCCCGGCTTGAGCTCAAATTGACGATCAATCTTCACTAAGTCACTCCCGGCGATCGGTAGATATTTACGATTCGCCTGAGTGGCTTTTACATAACTAACAACGCCATTAGCTCCTGTTTGCGCATCAAGAATTTCGGCATTCACTTTTAAGATTTGTGCGCTAGCGTTGTATGCCTGTACTGTAATGGTTCGTCGCTCACTTTTAGGAAGATCGAGATCGAAGTAGCCAGCGCCTTTACCAACATGATTGTCACTAGGTAAAACTGGCGCGACCATCAGTGCTTGCTGGCTGTTAGAGACGGCAGCGCTTACAAGATTTGTAAAAGTAAACATGTTCATCAAAGCAATACCAAGAACACCGATGAGGACTAATCGCAAGGCTTGCCAGTCGTTCTTCATCGTGGACGAAGCTTGAAAGTCCATAGCAGTCCCCCCAGACTGGCTAATAGCAAGACGCCTGTCCCGATCGTTGCATAAAGCCAGTGATTGACTGGTTTCTTGATAGCACGTTCGTTGATACTCTTAGCCTGAACGTTACTAACCTTCATCGTCTTCTTAAACGTCCAGCTCATTGGAAAACGATTTTGCGTGTTCAAGCCTTTGAGTGTGACCTTAATGTGATAGGTGCCGGGCTTCATTGATTCATAACTCCATGAGACTGGAAAGACCATCTTCGAGTTAGGCGCAATCATGAAATTATCAGCTTTGTAGGTTTTAACGTCGCCGCCGTCCATGCCGACTGCCACGCTGACATTTGCTTTTGAAATCGCCATCGGTTCGACATTACGCAACGTTACGCCAAGTGCGGGATGTTTTTGAAATAAGATTGGGTTTGTTTCGTCATACTTGACGTTCGGAAAAACTTCATAATTCTGCCCACGTAAAACCACTCCAACTGAGTAAGCATAGTTCGAGCCAACCGCGTTGCCGCCAGATTCGCCTTTATCGACATGTTCGATGAAATGCCAATCACCATAAATCATGCCATCATATCGCTGTTTTGGCATTTTGATGGTTGCACTGATGACCTTCATCTGTTTCGGTGCTAATTGAATCGTGGCGCCACCTTTGTCTAAGGTTGCAACGGTTGTAAATGGCGTTTTCAGACTTCGGTCAAGATTCTTCGTGCTCGGTGTAAAGTCGATACCGCCGCCATCTTGGGTATAGGCGTTTCGTAAGTCGCTCTTGACTGTGATGTTCTTATCAGAAATATTTTGAACTCGCATCTGGATGGTGTGCTTTGTATCTTTTGGATACACCAAATCAAAATAATTCAGTTTCATATTTGCTTGCGCATCAGGCAAAACCGGCTGCACTTCAAAGTCAGTTGTTTCGGTTTTACTGGCGGCGGCCACGCTTTGCGGTGCGAGACCGACCAGTATGCATGCCGCGGCAGCGATCAGCCACCGCCCTCGTTTCCATTGCAAAAGTTATTCCTCCTATGGTAAAAGCGACAAATTCCAAGTGAGCGTTGTATGATAGCGGGTCTGATACCGTGGTGTGCTTGCTGGCACATGTAACCCAACACTTGTCGCGCCGCTATCGTTGTCACCAAAGTTAATCCGCCATGTGCCATATCCGCTATTGTCATACAACGTCCCGGTCGGATCTTTATCAGTGCTGGCATCATTGCGATAATGACCACCCTTTTTAACTTGTGCTAAAACAGTTGGACTGGTGGCTGTCGGATTCAAGGAAAAATCGTCAGGTGCTTGATAATCCATCGTGTCTTCCTGCGCCCAAGTTGGATTTGAAGTTGCATCTGTTCGTTTCAGTTTAGGATTCATCAGATGCAGCGTCGCATCGGTCAAAGTTTGAGCAACCTGTAAGTTTGGATCTTGACTGTTTGGTTTCGGAGTTGACTTAAATTGACCGTCCTGTTGCACACTCAGTTGCCAACCTTTTGTGCCATAGTAATCTTCAACTGTGACGCCAAAAGGCAACGGTTGCTTAGTCGTGCTTTGGTTTTCACCAATGTAATAGGTTCGGTCAACCGACTTATTGTCAAACTGACCAAAATCAAGCGTTGGATCAACGGTCAGTTTCAACATTTGTTTCTCATAGCGATAAGTCACCACCAAATCGTCTTTACTGATCACTGGATCAACCACGCTGGCTTGATCAAAAGTCGCACTTGTGAGGTCAGTGGAAGTTGCCTGATCGACCACTGTATAACCATCAATTGCTTTTGGCCGAATCGGATCTGCGTTAATTTCCGATACGTGTTTACCGACATCACCACTCACTGTCACTTCGGGTGCGATCTCAGTTGGCTTTGCCATGTCACTTGCCCGATCAACATAGCGGAAAATAACCTTGCCTGTCGTCGCCGGTAAATGTATGGTCGTCTGATTCGAGAATAAGGTTCCCACACTAGCTTTGTTGGGAATCGTTTCGGCAGTATCTTTTCGATCAATTTTGGCTTTAAAACGAACTCTGAAGCCTTGACCATTCGGGATTGTATAAGGAAAGGCAATGGTGCCATTCGTCTTGAAACTCGTGTCGTCAACGATCACAAATTCGTTGTTCGTGTCAGCATCGGCAATCTGTAAGGAACCATCTGTATAAGTGGTATTCGGATCAAGCTGATCCTTGATACTGCCAGTGCCCATACCCGTCAAGTTGGTATATTGCAGTTGATATGTGACATCATCGCCATTTTGGCCGTTCGTCTCCGTCTTAAACTCAGTCTCGCCGGCTGTGTCATTGCGAACCGCCTTTTGAAGAACGAAATCTTCCGGCGGCTGACGCAATTGATACTGGTAGGTCACGGTGTAGGACGTTGTCGCAGAAAATTGGCCTGAATCTTTGCCATCAGGCGTATCAGCTGTGTACTTGCTAGCGTATTGATACCAATTATTTTGATATTGAATCCATTCTGGTCGTCTAGACGATGCGTCCCAACTGTTACCCGGATCACCGGGGATCGTGACTGGATCAGCAATTTGTTGGCCAGCAGAGTCGGTAAACTTAACAGTGACTGGTTTTGCATTCTGAGGTGTCTTAATGAGTGCAACCGCCTGAAAAGTAGGATTAGCGCCGCTAGCACCGGTGTATCCGTAATAGACTTTGTCTGATTTAAAGTAGTCTAGAACATTGTTAATGTGAAAAGTGCTTCCTTGCGTTGGGTCATCGTCAAGGTAATATTGCAAGTCGCCGCCTAAGATGCGTACCCCATTTTGATACGTCACAGACGGTGTCCACTTAACAACAAAGTGGCGAAACTTGCCATCCGAAAGCGGTTTATTTAACTGAATATATTGAAGATGTCCAACATCTTCTGATTTTTTGGTGGTTAGCGGTGTCTCACCCGGACGAACAACGCCAAGATGGCCGACCCCAAACGTATTTGGATAGTTCACATCAAATCGATCATCTGCGACGCCAGATCCGTTCCACCAGTTGTCCATTTCAACTGCAAGTGCGTTGCGGATATATTGCTTGATCATGTTGTTTTTGCCATCAGTCGACCACGGATAGGCGCCAAGTCCGCCACCTGGGGAGCCATAAGCACCTATCGTCAACGGATCGTTTTGCAGAACAAAGGCCATCCCATCAGCATCTACTCCAGGATGCGAGCCAAAGTAATGATAAGTGTCATATGTAAATGCACTATTCAGGTCAATCTTTGACTTAGACCACATACCGCCAATCTGCCAACTCTTCGTCTCGCGACTACCTGTGACAATAAGTGCCTGCGGATAAGCCTTGCTAAAAGCGGAGACGTTAGGGAAGTTTTTTGGGTCCGCTTGACTCCTAGTAAAGTAATCACTGGCATTCAACGTTGAGGCCGGTGGTGCTACCGGAAACCCATCTGCGGCACCATATGTTTTCTGAATAGGGAAAAGGCTTAGCGACAAAACTGAAATAATAAGTATCATCAACAACTTTGAAAAGCTTTTCACCTGAGTGCCCCTCCCTAATTAGTCCTCTTAATTATTTAATGTCCAATTTAATAACACTCTTTATTTCATGTTAACAATAGAGGTCTCAAAAAACAACAAATATTTTTATATATATAATATCTAACGATACGAATATAGCGCTTTAGCACTTCATAGTTAAGGTGTCAAGTCTCAAAAACCAGATGATTATTTATTAAAATATGATAATCCTTCTCTTCAAAGGTTAACAGTTCGTTATGTAATGCTTTTCATAAAAAGCATTAAAACCTCATTATTAACGAAAATAGATCGATCGGTCATTTTTTTAGCGCAATCTGACACACCTTTTAACTATACTTAACGAGATTTTTCCTGCTGCCATACCATCATTTGAATTTAGCCATGACATAAGAAGACGAAAAAAGTCCTTCTCAGCATCTCTGCTAAGAAGGACTTTTTCAAATCATTCAAATCTAAGCTTGCGGACCCTGCTGATCATCGTTGTTTGAAGATGAATTGTCAGTCGAAGTATCGTCTGGCTTTTCAACCTCATCAGAATCAGTATCGTCGTCACTGGCTTGCTGATCACCAGATTGTGGTGAATCAGTTTTACCACTGGCTTCTTCATCTGCTTGCTTTTCTTTATCTTTGTGTTCAAGGGCTGCTTTGGATTGCTCGAAAGTAGCGGCCTTTTCACTTGGAAATTCATCTTGGTCACGAGCAGGCATTTTGCCATCATTGAACAAGCTGAGGATTTCCTTTTCATTCAAGGTTTCGTATTTAAGCAGTGCTTCCGCAATCAACTTATGCTGTTCACGGTGGGCCTCAATGATTTCGTGAGCCTGTTTATGGGCATCGTCGATAATGCGACGAATTTCATCATCAATGGCTGTAGCCGTCGTTTCAGAATAAGGTGGTGTCTGACCATACTGTGCACCCAGGAACGGTTGGCCTTCAGTTTCAAGCTGAACCGTGCCGAGACGATCGGACATCCCATACTGCGTCACCATACTGCGGGCAATTTGAGTTGCCTGTTCAAAGTCATTGGATGCCCCAGTAGACTCAACGCCAAAAATAATTTCCTCAGCTGTTCGTCCACCTAAGAGTCCAACGATTTGTTCTGTCAATTCCTTCTTGGTAAGTAGGAATTGATCATCCTTTGGCAGCATGATCGCATAACCGCCAGCGCGTCCACGAGGAATGATCGTGACTTTTCGAACTGTCCGCGAATCGCTCAGAACCAAACCAACAATGGCATGTCCGGCTTCGTGGAACGCCACCATATTCCGTTCTTTCGGATTGATGACGCGGTCGCGCTTCGCTGGGCCAGCAATGACCCGATCTTCGGCTTCGTCCACGTCTGAGGCATCAATTGCCTTCTTACTTCGTCGGGCCGCGACTAAGGCAGCTTCATTCAGTAAGTTTTCCAAATCAGCCCCGACAAAACCAGGCGTCTGACGAGCGACTTCCTTAAGATCAACACTTGGTGCAAGCGGCTTGTTCTTCGCATGCACTTTCAAGATGGCTTCACGACCCTTAACATCCGGTCGGCCAACTAGAATCTTCCGGTCAAAACGACCTGGACGCAGCAAAGCAGGATCAAGCACATCAGAACGGTTAGTAGCGGCAATGACGATAACCCCTTCGTTACCGGTAAACCCGTCCATTTCAACCAGTAACTGGTTCAAAGTCTGCTCACGTTCATCGTGGCCGCCGCCCATACCGGCACCACGCTGGCGGCCGACAGCATCAATTTCATCAATGAAGATGATGGAAGGAGCAGCCTTTTTAGCCTGATCAAACAGATCACGCACACGAGAAGCCCCGACACCGACGAACATTTCAACGAAATCTGAACCTGAAATTGAGAAGAACGGCACACCAGCTTCACCAGCAACCGCTTTGGCAAGCAGGGTTTTACCAGTACCAGGAGGGCCTTCCAAAAGCACCCCGGCTGGAATTCGAGCACCTAATGCCGAGAATTTCCGCGGATCCTTCAGGAATTCAACCACTTCAACCAGTTCCTGTTTCTCTTCTTCAGCACCAGCAACATCGGAGAAGCGAACTTTGTTGGCATTTTTATCTGCCTGCTTCGCCCGTGATTTGCCAAAGCTCATCACCCGACCGGAACCACCGCCTTGGCCAGCCTGATTCATCATCATGTAGAAGAAGACCATCATGATCACAATCGGCACAACCGTAATCAGCAAGCTAAACCAGACGCCGGATTGTGATTCTTCCTGCGTGTCGGTTTTAACATTGTTAGCGCTGGTTGCCTTTTGGATCTGGCTCAAAGTCGCATCGTTCGTCGGAATATATGTCGAGAACTTCGTGACTTTGGTGCTCTGACTACCAAACAGACTCAGCGAGTTATTTGAACTAGAAGACTTCTGTGCCTTCTTGTATTCCCCACTGACCTTATAGACTCCGCCAGATGGCTGGAGTGAATAACTCTTGACGTTGTCTTTTTTCAACTCCGACAAGAACGTGCTGGTTTCAATCTCTTGGGACGATGTTGTCCCATTATCGCGCATATAATACGCAAAACCGGTGACCAATAGCACAAAAATAATGATATACGTTAATGTGCTACTGAACAGGCCGTTTTGTTTTTTCTTCATTTAGAACCTCCGGCAACATTCAATTAGTACCTTATATACTACCACAAACACAACATTCAGATCAGGATTTTGCTGCGTAGATTTCCGGTTTTAATACACCGATATAAGGCAGGTTTCGATAACGTTCAGCATAATCTAAGCCATAACCGACCACAAATTCGTTAGGAACAGTTGTCCCAACGTAATCGGCGTGCACATCAACGACGCGACCTTCTGGCTTATCCATCAACGCACAAATACGAACCGACTTCGCATGACGCGTTTTGAAAATGTCGGTCAGATATTTTAAAGTCCGGCCGGTATCAACAATATCTTCTACAATCAAGATGTCCCGATCCTTCACGCTGGCGTCAAGGTCCTTGATAATCTTGACTTCACCGCTAGACTCGGTCGCATCCCCATAGCTGGAAACGTCCATAAAGTCGAGTTCCATGTAATCATCGATCTCACGAACAAGATCTGTCATAAACATGATGGCACCTTTTAAAATGCACACCACTAAGGGGTTTTTCCCTGCATAATCGTGCTTGAGCTCAGCGCCAAGTCGTGCCGTGATGGCATGGATGTCGTCTTGAGAATACAACACCTTCAAAATATCGGAACTCATGATTTATCCTCACTTTTGTCAACATCTGGTGATTGCACCAGTACAACATGGAGTATATCAGTTTGATCTATGGCCGACAATCGTTCTAAAGGCTGACCTTCAACCCAAAACACTTGATGACCCCGAGCTAAAACCAATAATTGATCGCGCTGATAGGCTGGAATTTTTGTGTTAATCAAAAAACGCCGCAGTTTCTGAATCACGCCATTGGGTAATTGCACAACATCGCCAGCTTGCCTTGTGCGCAAAGTAATTGGCAGTTTCACTCTGACCGGCGTGCCTTTGTCAGCAGCAACGCTTGTCTGCAGGCTGAAAATGCCACGAGTGGTACGATGTTGCTGATCAAGCTTAGTGAATGTGACTGGTTTAACTGGCGCCTGCCGCGTTAAGCGAACAATTTGTTCACTCTGGACAGCAATTGAAATCCCGCCGCCCAGATCAAACCGCCGCTCTTTTGTCCCGCTTAGACTCGCTAGAACTGGCGAAAGTAGCTGGCGATCAACGTTGGGTTGCCATTGCTGCAGTATTTTTTTTAATAGCAGACGCTGAACAGCTTCCGGCTGCGGTGATGCGACACGCCAATTAACCGTCGCGTCATCAACCTGAAGGCGTTGAAGCCACTCAGCCAGTTGTGCTTCAGCCAACGCTAATAGGCCAGTCTGCTCCATCGTGAATGTTTGAATATGCGCCAGCAATTGCGTGTTTTGTTTTTTGAATGCAGGAATGACCTGATGACGCAACTGATTTCTTGCGTAATGCGGATCAGCATTGCTGGAATCTTCGCAAAACCTAACGTTGTGCTGATCAGCATAGGAGCGAATCATCGCCTTGCTGTAAGGCAATAATGGCCGCACTAACCGACGTCCATGCCAAGCTCGATCAGCGCGAATACCGATTAACGAGGCTGGATCGCCAGAGCGCGCCAGCCGAAACAAAATTGTTTCAAGTTGATCATCCGCATGATGAGCTGTCATGACAACCTCAGCATGCTGCTCAGCGGCAGTCGCGGCTAAGAAGGCATAGCGTGCTTGCCGAGCGGCCGCTTCACTGGTTGGCTGCCCATCAGATCGCCGCCATTGTCCAGTCACCACTGGCACCTGCAATTGTTGGGCAGCGGCGACAACAAAGGCTTGTTCTTGCTGACTCTCTGGTCGCAGGCGATGATCGAAGGTTGCCACCACCACATCTAAGTCAGCTGCTTTGACAGCCAGGTTCAACAACACCATCGAATCCACGCCGCCAGAAACCGCCACGAGCACACGAGTATGCGGTGCAAAGCCAAATCGTTGAAAAAGTTTCGGGCTCATGGGCATCCTCCACGCAATCCTGCAGAAACCAAGAAAATGGGCCTAGAACAAAATGTGCTTTGTTCCAGACCCGATTTTTAACTGCGGCGACCACCACGGCCGCCGCGTTTACCCTCGGTATTGCGGCGAAGAACGCTTAATCGATCTTCGCTTTCCTTCAAGTATCCTGACATCATCGCATCAAAATCATCTTTGGATGGTTGTGCTTTGTGTCCAAAATGATTGCCGCCGCCACTACGCGCACCGCCTTGATAGCGATTGCCGCTTGGCCGCGCAGATGGTGTATGATGACTCTCCCGATGACTATTTTCGTGTTCACTTTGCTGCGGTTTATCGACCGCTTTCCGGATAGACAGGCCAATCTTACCATCTTGGATCGAAAGTACTTTCACCGTCACCGGTTCGCCAACATGCAGCACATCATGAATATCTTTGACATAAGCATCAGAGACCTCGCTGATATGTACCAATCCGGTCTTGCCATCGCCTAATTCGACAAAAGCACCGAATTTTGTGATCCCGGTGACCTTACCAGTCACTTTCGTACCAACTTCAACTGCCATAAAAAAAGAAGTCCTCCTAGTTAAATGTACCTATTAGTATAGCACGGCAGAAAACCGACGCAAGAGCGCGAGCCAGCCCGGTTAGAAACCGGAGTGTAAGTGGCTTGGGTCGTGATGGCGGGGTTTTGGCCATTGCAACCAAAGTCCTTACACGCAGGTTTCTGGGCTGGCGAGCGCGTTTAAGCAAGAGCGCGAACAGACCCGGTTAGAAACCGGAACATAAGTGGCCTCAAGCCTAAATGGTTGGGCTTTAGCCATTTAGGCTTGAGGCCCTTATGTGCAGGTTTCTGGGTCTGTGAGCGCGTTTTAGATGCAACAGCGTCCAGAGCCTAGCCTTTCTATTTAGCTGTCCAAATCACTGATTCACATTCAAATCCGGAACCTTGTTGACCTTATCAGGCAAGTTAAAAATAATCTCTCCTTGCTTCGAATAGAGATATTTTTCGCGAATCAACTTAGCCGTGTAGTCATCATTGTGCAGTTGGTCGACCTGAACCTTGAGGGCTGACTTGTTGGCTTTTAATTTTGTCAAACTGCCCTTCGCTTTTTGGACGGCGTGGTTTGTCTCTCCTAACGCCATTTGCGTTCGAACTAAACTAAGCCCGCCGAACCCCAAAATGGCGACAATCACGATCAACAGATTCCGAATCCGCTTCATATGTACGGCGTGCGCCCGTGGATTGGGCGTACGTTTGTGCTTTTGTTCGTGCTCACGCGTATACGCATTATTCAATTGACTGATATTGTTCTTTGCCATTTGACCGCACCTTCGTTTTTCACCAGCCATTTACTTACATCCGTAAATCAATAAATCAAGTATAACAAATCCCGAGGGCTGCGAGCCAATAAATACGTATTAAAATGTTTCTTTATAATCCTCTTTCAAAACCGTGTACATCCCCGCTGCGTCATTTTTCTTGGTGGTTTCAACCAAATCATCCGCTCGGACAGTAAGCGTCTTGTTGCCAAAGTTAATCACTAACGTATCCCCCACACGAACATCAGAGCTTGACTTAGCTGGTTTATCATTGATCATAATTCGCCCTTTATCGGCAATTTCTTTGGCAACTGTGCGCCGCTTAATAATTCGAGAGACTTTTAAAAACTTATCTAATCGCATAACTTAATTACCTCGCTTTATCCGTTGTAAGAACTTCATATATAGTTTACCGCCTGGCAAATCGAGCATTTCTCGCAGCGTTAGCATTTTAAGCCACGTCCCTGCGGCTAAGAAAATGATGACCCCAAGTAATACCCCAACGACTGTCACACCCGCTGCCACCATCCGAGAGCTTAACGGAATCCAACCGACAGCGGCGTAGACTGCCGCGGCCATGATACCGGTCACGATGATTAACTTAGGGATGAATAGACGGATGGCACTAGCACCTTTGATCGTCTCAGGAACTGCATAATAAATCAAGCAAAGGATCAAGCCCAGTGAGAGAATCGTTGCACCACTTGCCCCGGCAGTACCGAACTTCACGACAAGCGGCTGGTTGATGACAGCTTTAAGCAATATGCCTAGCAACAGCGCGACGCTAATGCCGGCATACTGATCAAGACTTTGCAAAATAGCATTATAGGCATTGATCATGGCGACAACGACAATAGCAACCGCATATAGTTGCAGCGCAAATGTCCCGGCTGTGTCTCCAAACAGCAGCAAATCAATAGCCGGCATCAAAACAATCAAGCCAGCTGTCGCCGCCAATGCGAATGCTAAATTAAAATGCACCAATTCGGCACCGCTGCGAATAAACTGACGGCGTTGGCGGGCTTGGCGCGCCTGAGTCAGACTCGGTAAAAGCGTTGTCGACAAGGATGCCGCTACTACAAGGCCCAATTGCACTAAAGGCTGTGCCCGGTCATAAACCCCTTTAAGACTTTTCGCAGTCACCATGGCGATACCTGAAGCTGTGAGCCCTTTTGTAACCGTAAAGCTATCAATCAGCTGCAACAAAATCAACAAAGCTGCGTAAAGTGTGATCGCCCCGCCTTCACGGACAAACCGGCTAATGAGACGTACATAAGCCTGCATCCCCGGAAAACGAAAGTGCTGCTGACCAAACACTTGCCGATATGGCCGCCATAACGTCAATGCAGCCGCCGCGCCGCCGAAGAATGCACCGGTCATTGCCACAGCACCCATCTGATAAACGCTCCAATGATATTGCAAAAACCACCAAGCTGCTAGCAGAATTACAGCAACACGCACGACTTGCTCAACAACCTGACTAGTGGCTGTTTTAGCCATATCAAAAGTGCCTTGAAAATAACCGCGGCCTGTGGCCAGCAACGGCATCGTCAAGAACATGAAAGCCACAGTTTGAATCAACGGCAGCAATTCCGGATCTGCCATGGCTTGCGCGATCACGCCACCAAAGATTTGCAGGCCTAAAAACAATGCCCACGAGATCCATGTTAAAATCACGCGGCTTTGGTGCGCGACTGTTAGCTTGGCCTCATCGCTATCCGCTTCAGCAACTAGTTTAGAAATATAAACCGGGAACCCGGACAAAGCGAATGTCATGCCTAATCCGTAAATCGGGTAAATCTGTTGATAGGCATAGAAGCCGGTGTCACCTACCATGTTTTGGAACGGTACCCGATAAACGGCACTGAGTATTTTGGCGATTAGTGAGCTCAGGCTCAAAATCCACGCGCCGCGCATCAAGTGCTTCATTTCTTGGTTGTGCATGGGAGCCCTCCTATCACTATATCCACTGACACCGAAGTCTGCTTGAGCTGATTGATCATTGGCATGTCATCACAGCCAAGTTGGGTCAAAAACAATGAATGCCCCTACTTTTCACAGCAACTATGCCGATTTCTTTTCCGGTTGCGGATTGACAACAGTCAGTAATCCCTGCAAAAAGCCGGTCAATTGATCAAGCCAAGTCGCAGTCTTCATATCTTTTGGCAATGCTAACGTAACTGTCAGCTTGCCATCCGTGATCGCGACCTGCGCTTTCAATGTTGTCGCACTTAACGCTTTGAAAATCGGCTCGCCTTGTGCTTTAGCAGTTGCTTGCGGTGACAACACAACCGTCAATTTTTGCCCCGCCTTCGTTACGTGATTGACCCAAGCCAAGTCAGCAAACCGTTTGAGATGCGCAATCGCCAATAAATTGGTCACCGGTTGCGGATAGTCGCCAAAACGATCAATCAGATCTTCGCTGATCTCAGTTTCGGCTTCATCGCTGTCTGCTTCTCGAATGCGTTTATACAACTCGATCTTCTGACGGGAATCAGCCACATAATCAGTTGGCAGGTATGCTTCCAGCCCCAGATCAATTTCAGCATCCGTTTTCTCAGCCGATTTAATACCGCGCCGTTTATTAACAGCTTCTTGCAGCATCTGGGTGTAAAGATCATAGCCCACTGAATCGATGAAGCCATGTTGCTGCTTGCCAAGTAGGTTGCCAGCTCCGCGAATCGATAGATCACGCATCGCAATTTTGAAACCACTACCCAATTCCGTGAAATCTTTAATCGCCTGAAGCCGCTTTTCAGCAACTTCATTGAGCACCTTCATCGGCTGATACATAAAGTACGCATAAGCGACTCGACTTGACCGCCCAATTCGGCCACGCAATTGATAAAGTTGTGACAGGCCGTAATGATCGGCATTCTCGATGATTAAAGTATTGGCATTGGGCATGTCCACGCCAGTTTCAATAATGGTTGTGGTCACCAGCACATCGTAAGCACCGTGCAAAAAGTCATAAATGACGTTCTCCAACTGCGTCTCAGTCATCTGACCATGCGCATATCCGACACTTGCATCTGGCACCAGCTCCTCCAGTTGACTCACGGTACGTTCCATATCTTCCACCCGGTTATGCAGGTAAAAGACTTGACCGCCGCGTTCCATTTCCCGTTCAATGGCTTCGCGAATCACGCCTGGATTTTGCTCCATGACAAAGGTTTGAATCGGATAGCGATTCGTTGGCGGCGTTTCAATGACACTCAAATCACGCACACCTAGCATGGACATGTTCAACGTTCTTGGAATCGGAGTCGCCGTCAGCGTGAGCACATCGACATTACTCTTGAGTTGTTTGATCCGTTCCTTATGCTTAACGCCAAAGCGCTGTTCCTCATCAATGACCAGCAATCCCAAATCCCGAAAAGCGACATCTTTAGACAACAGCCGATGGGTGCCAACGACAATATCAATGGTGCCGTTCTTAAGCCCCTTAATCGTTTCCTTGTTCTGATGCGCTGTCTGAAATCGTGATAACAACCCGACTTTGATTGGAAAGTCCGCAAACCGTTCTTTCATCGTGTCAAAGTGTTGCTGGGCTAAAATCGTTGTCGGCACCAAAATGGCTGCCTGTTTGCCATAATCGATTGCCTTGAAAGCAGCACGCAACGCAACTTCGGTTTTGCCAAACCCAACATCGCCAACCAATAAGCGATCCATTGGCTTCGGCTTTTCCATATCATGCTTAATTTCTTTGGCTGACCGCAACTGGTCCGGTGTCTCAGGATAAGGAAACTCCGCTTCGAACTTGTGCTGCAGGTCATCATCCGGCCCAAATGCAAACCCTTTTTCTGCTTCACGCTTGGCATATAAATCAATTAATTCGTCAGCGATATCTTCAATTCGGGCAGCTACTTTGCGTTTGGTTTTCTGCCACTCAGCACCACCAAGTTTATTGACGCTTGGCGTTTTGCCATCTGCGGAGACGTATTTTTGGACTAGATTCAGTTGGTCAACTGGAATGAACAGCTTATCGTTGTTGCGGTAAACAATCGTAATGTAATCACGATGCACACCGTCAACTTCTAATGTCTCCATCCCGGTGTATTGACCGATCCCGTGATTAACATGCACCACGTAGTCACCAGGCTTGAGCTCGTTATAGCTTCGCAATCGCTCTGTATTCGCCAGTGTTTGGTGCCGTGCGTGACGACGTTGGCGAGCATTGAATAACTCGTGCTCGGTCACAACGACTAATTTCAAGTCGGGCAGCTCGAAGCCATTTTTCAGGCTGCCTTCTGTCAATTGCACCTGGCTTGGCAACAGCTTAGTCGGGGCTGTCATGACATTGCTAATTTCAAAATCTGACAACGTTTCGCTCAGCTTTTCCAGCCGATTTTTATCTGTGATCAAGAACACCACGGTTTGCTGCTGCTTTACCCAGCGATCGGTTTCTGTTTTGAGTAACGGCATCTGACTGAAAAATTGCTGCACGTTACGGCTGGGAATATTGGTCAAGCTGTCAAGTCGCAACTGCCCCATGCCTTTTTGAAAAAGGCTAAGGTAAAGCCGCGGGCGCTTATCTTGCTGTGCAAGTTCCTGAATCGTCAGGTTCGGCGTGTTAGGCAGCAGACGGCCTTCTTCTTGCAACTGTGAGTACCATTCTGCCGTATCCTGCACCAAGGTTGTATCGCTATCTAGCAAACGACTGTAATCATCGAATGCTACCAGTGCATCTGGTTGCAAATAGTCACTGATGCGTTGCTGCTCTGGGTATAGTTCGGCCGCATATAAAGCTAGATTTTCAGGACGCTCGTGTGCCGATAGCTGCTGGCCAGTCGTCAATAAACCATCTGTAACGGCCTGCTTAGCGGCGGCATTTTTCACTTTTGCCTTGTAGGCATTAGCTTGCTTGGTAATGCGCTCGCCAGCAGCGGCCAAAACCTGATCAGTCGCCACCATGTCGGTTGCCGGCGCAATCGTGATCTGCTGAAGTTTTTGCAGACTACGTTGGGTGGCAATGTCAAAGCTGCGGATGGAATCGATTTCAGTATCGAACAATTCAATTCGAATCGGATCGTCTTGATTCAACGGATAGACGTCAATGATGCCGCCGCGAATGGCAAACTGTCCCGGCGCGCTGACTAACGAATCACGTCGATAGCCCATGGCGACCAGCTGTTTGGCAACGGTTTGCGGATCAAGCTCGGAAGTCATATCAATGGCCAATTCACTAGCTGCCCAATCGGCTGGTGACGGCAAAAGCCGCTTATAACCGGCCAGACTGGTTACGATGATCCCAGGTTTGCCGCTTTGAATAAACGTCAAAGCATTAATACGATCGTTACGCGTCTCTGGCGAACTAACCGCGACTTCAGCTGCCAACACATCCTCAACTGGAAAATCGTAAACCACTGCATCTCCGAGCAAACTGCTTAAATCAGCAGCTAATTCATCGGCATGAAAGCGATTGTTTTCAACAATTAGAATCTGCTGCGGTCGCTGTTGCAATAGTGCGCCAAAAAAGACCGTCTTGGCTGAGCCCGACAGTCCCGTCACCAAATGGCGACCCGTTTTCAGCTTCGGCCATAATGCCGACAATGCTGGATCTGCCTGCACCATGTCGATCAAATTCATCGCGTCACCTGCTTCTTTCTTCTACTAATGTACACATGTGCTTCACCTTTTCGCCATGAAGTCACCTATCTTTTAATTAAACTTATTCATCAGCTGATCAAACGGCATCCCATTTAACCAATCTTCCAAGGCATCATCAGCCTTCTCAATCGCATCATCGATTAACGGCTGGTCAGTTTTGGAAAACGGCGTCAGTACCCAATCAACGACCCGTTGCCGCTGCGGATGCTGAATACCGATTTTTAGTCGACAAAACTCATCGCTGCCAGTGGCACTGATAATATCCTTGATGCCGTTATGGCCGCCTGCTGAGCCGCGTTTGCGTAAGCGCAATTTGCCTAAGGTTAAATCCATATCGTCTTGCACGACAAAAATTTCATCTAATTGTATCTGATAAAACATCATCAGCTCGCGGACGGCGCGACCTGAAGCATTCATAAATGTCTGTGGTTTAACAAGAAAGATCTTTTCGCCATTTAGACGGGTTGTCGCGGTAGCTGCATCAAACTCCAGCTTGTCAATCGTCAGGTTCAGTCGTTTGGCCAAGCCATCAACGACCATGAACCCCATATTGTGTTTGGATCCTGCATATTTCTGACCGGGATTTCCTAGGCCAACAATCATTTTCATTGGAACTTTTATCCTCCTTGGGGAAAACGCGTTTGTAGTTGTAAGGACTTTTTTTGTGAGTGTTTCTATATTCTGGCCGGACGAGCTAACTCGCTTATCTTCTGGTAGCGGCTGGTCACGCTTCGCTCGGAAACGCGCTCACAGGCCCAGAAACCTCCACATAAGGACCGGGGATCTGTAAGACTGCTTCGATAAGCATCGTGCCTTTGTGGTAGCGGCCTGTCACGCTTCGCTCGGAAACGCGCTCACAGTCGCAGAAACCTCCACATAAGGGTCTTCGACATAAATGGCCAAAGACCGGCCATTTACGTCGAAGACCGCTTATGCTCCGGTTTCTAAGCGCTCCTGTTCGCGCTTTAACACGAATAGACGGATTTTGCCTTTTCCGTCCAGAGCAGTATACCATACTGACGCCTTGCATCTGTGCGAGTTGACCGTGGGAACTGTTGAATTTCCCACATTCGTGAAAACAGATGCTGGAAACGCTTACGTTATTGGAAGCTTGCTTGAAACAGGATTCACAAGTCTTGCTGTAGTAAGGCTCGACGCCATTTTTTGACAATGGCAAAATCATGAAAAAGTCTATCAAATTTGTTTCAGGGAATTGATAATGTGTTATACTCAACGTGAAATGCAGTTTGCATGCACATAAGAAAGGATGATATCACCGTGGCAAGTATTACGGATAAGGATCACCAAAAAGTTATTCTCGTTGGTGACGGCGCCGTTGGTTCAAGTTATGCCTACGCAATGGTTTTGCAAGGTATCGCTCAGGAAATCGGAATCGTTGACATTTTCAAGGACAAGACAAAGGGTGACGCGATTGACTTGAGCAACGCGCTCCCATTCACAAGTCCTAAGAAGATTTATTCAGCTGAATACAGCGATGCTAAGGATGCTGATCTGGTTGTTATCACAGCTGGCGCTCCTCAGAAGCCTGGCGAAACTCGTTTGGACTTGGTTAACAAGAACTTGAAGATCTTGAAGTCCATTGTTGACCCAATCGTTGATTCCGGCTTTAACGGTATTTTCTTAGTTGCTGCCAACCCAGTTGACATTTTGACCTATGCAACTTGGAAACTTTCTGGCTTCCCGAAGAACCGGGTTGTTGGTTCCGGTACTTCACTGGACACCGCCCGCTTCCGTCAGTCCATTGCTGAAATGGTTAATGTTGACGCTCGTTCGGTCCACGCTTACATCATGGGCGAACATGGTGACACTGAATTCCCTGTATGGTCCCACGCTAACATTGGTGGCGTTACCATCGCTGAATGGGTTAAGGCTCATCCAGAAATCAAGGAAGACAAGCTTGTTAAGATGTTTGAAGACGTTCGTGACGCCGCTTATGAAATCATCAAACTCAAGGGTGCGACCTTCTATGGTATCGCAACTGCCCTTGCCCGGATTTCAAAGGCAATCCTTAACGACGAAAATGCGGTTCTGCCACTTTCCGTTTACATGGATGGTCAATATGGCTTGAACGACATCTACATCGGTACCCCAGCTGTGATCAACCGTAATGGTATCCAGAACATCCTGGAAATCCCATTGACCGATCACGAAGAAGAATCCATGCAGAAATCTGCTTCTCAATTGAAGAAGGTTCTGACCGATGCTTTCGCTAAGAATGACATCGAAACTCGTCAGTAATCATCACGATCACTGATAAGTAAGCAACCAGCCTAGTCGCTGGTTGCTTTTTTTGTGAGCGCGAGCAGGAGCGTCTAGAAACCGGAGCATAAGCGACCATGGCCGTGATGGTCGGGTCGGTTTTTGACCATTGCAGCCATGGTCCTTATGCGGAGGTTTCTGCGACTGCGAGCGCGTTATGGTGAGCGCGAGCAGGAGCGCCTAGCAAACCGCAAATATCTAAATGTTTTTTAATGATTCTGTAACACCACGGTAACACTTGATATTGTCACTCATGCCGCGTTTGAAACAGGTGATGTTGCTTTTAATTCGACCTTCAATACCTTATAATGGCGAAGTACAATGTCATCTTATTTGAGGAAGTGCTTGCCACGAAACAAGAACAAACGAAGAACAGGAGGCAGCGATCAGTGAAGAAAAACAAGCGATGGCTCCTCGTTGTTGGCGTCCTCGTCGTACTCATGGGCGGATTTTACATCATTCAAAGTATGCATTATCGCGACCATTTTCTGCCAAACACAGAAATTCTCGGTGTCGATGTCTCCGGCCAGACCGTCAACGCGGCTAACAAGAAATTGACCGACCAATTCGATCAACGTCAGTACACATTTGTTGAAAAGAATAAAAAGATTTTGAAAGTTAAAGGTGATGCTTTAGGACTTAGCCAAGATTTTAAAAAAGGCTTAACACAAATCCTTAACAAGCAAAATCCTTGGCAATGGACGACATCAGTCTTTGCTGGTCAAAAAACCAATGCTCAGGAAGACCCTACTATTAACACTGCTGCTCTGAAGCAATTCGCAACTTCGACGGCTGACAAGTTAAATCAAAATCGTCAGGAACCGGTCAATGCGAAGCTTGTGACAAGCGGTGATCAGTTCAAGATTCAAAAGGAAGTTAATGGTGATCAAATTGATGCCGACAAGCTGGCGACAACTGTCACAAGCGCACTTGATAACCATCGTCAAGTGATTGAACTAACAGATGCTTATAAAAAGCCAACGGTTAAAGCATCTGATCGCGACTTGCAGACAACTGAACGTGATATGAACAAACTTGCAAGCACTAAAGTCAGCTTGCAGATTCAAAGCACTACCGTCACGGTTCCGCAAGCAACTGTTTTGAGTTGGGTCACTAATGATAATGGTAAGGCAACGGTTTCTTCCCAAGCCATTACAAACTATGTCACGGCCTTGTCGCAACAATACAGCACCATTCACAAGACTCGTCAATTTAATTCCCAACAACAAGGTACCGTTTCCGTTCCCGCTGGCACTTATGGTTGGAGCATCAACATCAGCGCCACCTCTGCTATGATTCTTGCTAGCGTAAAAGCTGGCCAAGACTTGAATAAAGAAGTCAGCCACAGCGGATCTGGTTATACAACCACTGGCGACATCGGCAATACCTACGTGGAAGTCTCCAAAGAAAAACAACACGAATGGTATATTAAGGATGGCAAGGTCGTCATGGACTCTGACATCGTGACTGGTAAACCAGGCCAAGATACGCCGTCTGGTGTGTTCTATGTTTGGTCTAAGCAACGTAACGCTACCTTACGCGGGAAGAACGACGATGGCAGTTCTTATGCCAGTCCGGTTTCTTACTGGATGCCGATTGATTACACCGGTGTTGGTCTTCATGACAGTCCATGGCAACCAAAATACGGTGGTGATTGGTACAAAGAACATGGCTCTCATGGGTGCGTCAACAACCCACCAGACTTCATGGCGAAGTTATATGCAGCTGTTGACGAAGGCACACCTGTGATCGTGTATTAAAAATAGATTCGCTCGACCCATAACTATTCTTTTTAGCGTCACAAAAAGGCTTGATCCCGGATATCAAAGGATCAAGTCTTTTTTGTTTATTCTAAATTGTAAACATTAGCTGATCAGACGCGACTTTACGCCACTTGGCGCTAATGTTCCTTTGAGTCGTTTATCTTCATTGCCTCCGGAAACGGAATTCAAAAGATCTTTATCAACAAAACGCTGAAACAATTAGGCATTCGTAAGGCCAAGTGGTACAACTTCGGTAATATCAGTCATGCAACAAAAAAACAACGAACCCATTATTTAATGACATGTCAGGAACGGTCACTGCACTTTTAAAAATAATCGTTTCTGAATAGCATTGTGCAACAGATATAACATTACCTCTGAAAGTGATCTTCAGCATGAACAGTCCAGAAAAACGTTACACCGCCAGTGATCTATGGTATCATAAAGAAAGATTAGAATATTTTAATAAAGTGATACCTGTTTGATGGAGGAAAACGAATGTTAATTAAGTCGTTAGTATTAAAAAAGGAGTTCCTGACCACTGTCAAGGAAACGGTCACCCTTGAAGACGCGCTGAAGATCCTTGAAGACTCCGGCTTTCGTTGTGTGCCGATTCTGGATGAAAGCGGCACGATCTTCCGTGGCAACATCTACAAGATGCACATTTATCGGCACAAGTCTCAAGGCGGTGACATGAGTTTGCCAGTGACCTATTTGCTGAAGAATGCCACCAAGACGATTCCAGTCAATGCGCCATTCTTTAAAGTCTTCTTCAACATCAAGGATTTACCGTATATTGCTGTCCTTGATGAAAATGCCAACTTTTACGGTATCTTGACTCACGCTAAACTGCTTGGGATGTTGTCAGAAGCTTGGAACGTTGATGTTGGTTCCTACGTGCTGACAGTTATGTCGACTGGCGAGCGTGGCGATCTGGCCAAAATGAGCAAGATTTTGGCCAAGTATGTGTCCATTTCCGGGTGTATCACCTTGGATGCCAAACGCGACGAGTTCGTACGCCGCACCCTCTTTACATTGCCAGCCGGAACTGATGAAAACACATTGAACGAAATCGTTTCCCGGCTTGAGAAAAAAAGCTTCCGCGTTGTTGAAATCGATGACTTGCAATCAGGCCAACCAATCCGCATCGATGAAGATCTCTAATCTCCATGTAACGCTCACATAACCAAAAGAAGGTCGATCGTTTAATAAACGAATCGGGTTTTTTTTGTAAGCACGTGCAGAAGCGCTTGCAAGCCTGCAAGTGCCCTATGGTGGTGCGTGTGTTGGTGCATGATCTTGAACATGAAGAACCTGCCTTAAGAACGTTGCGCTTTGCGCGAAAGGTCTTTGCTGTCCACCTCATCAAAAATCCACTATAATATGGGATAACGCATTGCTTGTTGTTATCGCGCTGCATACTAAACGGGAGGAATAACGTGAAACGTATCACTCGTTTTTTCGATCAGATCGCGGCCAGCATCCACTTTTTTAAGACGCATCGTCTCAAGCGCAATTATCGACGAGCACTTTTATTCTTCGCGATATTGTTGCCAGTTTGTGTTGTCGCAATTATAGCAGGTCAACGGTTACATCAGCCGACACCGTCAAGTTCGAAAGCCGCTATCGCTCTATCAACCACAAAAAAGAAACAACAACGTCACAAGGCCACCAGTCATAAAACCAAGGTACATACAGCCCCGAAGAACATTGACTGGACAGCACCTTCCGAGAAACAGGCTTATCCCGACCTCACCCAGCATCCGAATATTACTTTAGATGTCAATCTAAAAAAGCAACGGGTTTTTATCAAGGAAGGCGACAAAACGCTATACACGATGTATGCGTCTACCGGTATTGATGACTCAACCCCACGAGGTGATTTTGCGATTCAAGACGAACGGGGTTATGAATTCTTCAATCCAAACGAACAAATGGGCGCCCATTATTATACAAGCTTTTATCTGCATGGAACTTATCTTTTTCATACCGTCCCGACAGATGTCGGCGGACAATACATCAAAAACGAGGCGGCTAAGCTTGGCAAAGAGCCTGGCTCTCATGGCTGCGTTCGGTTGAGTATTGCGGATGCTAAGTGGATATTCGAGCATGTGCCAACAGGGACGCCAGTTAAAATTCATTAGTTTAGTGCCTCAAAAACCAGAGAAACCTGTTAATCAATCGACTGACTAACGGATTCCTCTGGTTTTTGTGTAAGTACGTATCAATCGTCAGAATGGTGAGCATTACTTTTCGCCAATCCGCCAACTAGTTAAATTTTCTCACTGGCCAACGTTTGCAATGATGCATCAATTTTCTCCGCGCACATCCTGCCTTCATGAATCCCCCAGATAACTAAACTTGGACCGCGACGGCAATCACCGGCCACATAGATTTGCGTGTCATTGGTCGTGAAGTTATCATTTTTGGCAGTGATGCCAAATTGATCAAAAAGCCATTGTTCAGCGCCAGTAAAGCCCATTGCCAAAACCACAAGATCGGCCTTAATTTTCTTTTCGGTGCCTGCCACTGGTTTAAAGTGATCAACCTGACTAATTTCTGCTTCTTTGACTTGGCCATCTTTGCCGAAGAAAGCCGTCACCGTCGAGGCATAAGCGGTAATATCGCCAAACAATGCTTTAGCCTCTTTTTGCCCGTAGCCGGTTTTCAAAACCATCGGCCACTCAGGCCATTGATTTTGCGGTGTTCGTTCTGCTGGCAACGCTGGGGTGATTTCTAACTGGGTGATGTCAGCACATCCCTGACGAATCGCTGTGCCAATACAGTCATTACCAGTATCACCACCGCCAAGAACCAGAACATGTTTTCCCTTCAACTGATCATTTGCGGCTGGCCCATCTTTTAAAACTGTTTGGGTGGCTGCTTTGAGAAAATCTGTCGCTTGCATAATGCCTGAAAGTTCTCTGCCTGGCACCTTGAGATCTCGAGCTTCGCGCGCACCGGTGCAAATAACAACCCGGTCAAACGTTTTCTTCAGCTCATCAGCCGTGATGTCCTTACCAACCTCCGTGTTTGCAACCAGTTCAATCCCCACTTTAGTCAACGTATCGATGCGGCGCTGAACGACATCTTTTGGTAACTTCATATTAGGAATGCCATACATGAGAAAACCGCCAAAGCGATCATCGCGCTCAAATAAAGTGACGGCATGCCCGAGCTGGTTCAATCGCCAAGCTGCAGCAATACCTGCCGGACCACTGCCGACGACTGCAATTTTTTTACCAGTGCGATGCAGGGGCTTACCAGAGTCAACCACCCAGCCATGTTTGAATGCTTGCTCGATAATAAATTTTTCGTTGTTACGAATTGTAATGCCAGCGCCGTTGAGTGCCTGCACACAGGAAACCTCACAAGGTGCTGGGCAAACGCGTCCGGTCATATCCGGCAACATATTTGAGCGGCTCAATCGTTCAAACGCACGCTTATCCTGATCACGATAAACCAGATCGTTCCATTCAGGAATCAGATTATCGTTGGGGCAACCACTCACGGCTCGTCCGCCGCCAAAAAAGACGCCATGATGGCAGAACGGAATACCACAGTTCATACAGCGCGCTGCTTGCTTACGGCGTTCAGCCATGTCTAAATCAAGTTCCATCACATTAAAATCTTTGATACGCTGCATGATCGGCCGCATTGGATCGTCTTGTCTAGGGTATTTTAAAAACCCTTTTGGATCTGCCATGCTGTTCCCTCCTCGTAAACGCGTTCACCAGCCCAGAAATCTGCGTGTAAGGACCTCAAGCACACTGGCCAAAGCCCGGCCAATGCACTTGAGGCCGCTTATACTCCGGTTTCTAACCGGGCTGGTTCACGCTCTCTATTTCATTGCTTCATCAAAGGCTTTTTCAATCACTTGTTCTTCTGAAAGTCCCGGTTTGGTGTAAGCATCAATCAAGTCGCGCATTCGGTGATAATCGCGGGGATAGACTTTTACAAACGTACCTTTTTCCTTTTCCCAGTGATCCAGAATCATCTGGGCCGTTTCCGAGTGAGTATACTGGACATGCTTTTTAAGTAGTTCAATCAGAATACTGTCGTCTCCAGCTTCATCCAAATGATAAAGATCAACTAGGTCTTGACTACAATGCTTCGCAAAATCGTGTGTCCAGTCATAGACATATGCAATGCCACCGGTCATCCCTGCTGCAAAATTACGGCCGGTTCGGCCAAGGATGACGGCGACGCCTCCGGTCATGTATTCGCACCCGTTATTACCAACACCTTCAACAACAACATTGGCGCCAGAATTGCGGACACAGAACCGTTCGCCAGCACGGCCATTGAAATAAGCTTCGCCACCAGTTGCGCCAAAACACGCAACATTGCCGACAATCGGTGAATGGGTGTACAGTTCTCGAGCTTGTGGCGGTGCAGCAACGATCAAGCGACCGCCTGACAGGCCCTTGCCAACATAGTCATTGGCTTCACCGACCAACTTAATGGATAGTCCTTGGGTAATAAACGCTCCAAAACTTTGACCCGCCGTACCGTGATAGTTGAAGGCCAGTTGTCCCGGTTTTAATCCGTCATTACCAAAATGCGCCGCAATCCAGCCGCCTAAACGCGTGCCAACCGCGCGGTCCAAATTATTGATTGGTAGGTCAATGGTTGTGGTATTTTGATTTTTGAGACTAGTTTCAGCAAATCGGTCTAAATCCGGCCAGTCATACTTTGGCTTGAAAGGATTGGCCTTTTTACGTTCAATTGGAATCGTTTTGCCCAACATCCGATCATAGTTAAGGGTTTTGGCTTTCCCAAAAGGTACATACCGCGGCTTCAGATGCTCACCGTGACCCACCATTTGATCGACTGTGCGATAACCTAATGCCGCCATCTGTTCACGCAAATCTTCGGCCAAAAATTGCATCATGTGAATGACATTTTCGGGGCGTCCTGCATATAACTTTCGCAGCTCTGGATTTTGGGTAGCGATACCAACCGGGCATGTGTTGAGGTTACATTTGCGCATCATGACACACCCAATAGCAACCATGGTTAAGGTACCAAAACTGAATTCCTCTGCGCCTAACATAATCGCAACAGCAATGTCGCGCCCTGTTAATAACTTGCCGTCAACTTCCAATGTTGTGCGTTGGCGCAACTTGTTGAGCGCAAGCGTTTGATGGGCATCTGCTAGCCCCATTTCCCATGGCAACCCACAATCTCGGGTGGAGTTTCTTGGTGCCGCTCCAGTGCCGCCGTCATAGCCAGAGATCACGACCGTGTTAGCACCAGCTTTCACCACACCGGCCGCAATCGTACCAACCCCGGTTGAAGAAACTAATTTTACATTGATTTTGGCATACGGATTGACCTGTTTTAAATCATAAATCAATTGCGCGAGATCCTCGATGGAATAAATATCATGATGCGGTGGCGGCGAGATTAGCTGCACACCGGCAATCGAGCCGCGAATGCTAGCCACCCAAGGGTAAGCTTTCCCTGCTGGTAACTGCCCACCTTCACCCGGTTTGGCTCCTTGTGCCATTTTAATTTGGATTTCTTCAGCACTCATCAGATACTCTGTGTTCACGCCAAAGCGCGCCGTTGACACCTGCTTGATTTTGCTGTTGCGGTTCAGACCATCTGCACCGATATGAAATCGATTTCTGTTTTCTCCGCCTTCCCCGGAATTACTACGTGCACCCAACTTGTTCATGGCAATGGCAATGGTTTCATGCGCTTCTTCAGAGAGTGCCCCAAAACTCATCGCGCCGGATTTGAACCGTTTCACAATGGAACTCACCGGCTCAACTTCACTCAACGGCACCGGTTTACGGCCGTTTTGATCAATCGTCCACATCGATCTTAAGGTCACTGGATTTTCCTGTTCTTCGGCATCCAGCTCTGCCGTGTACTGTTGATAGGCCTGATAGTCGCCGTTCCTGACTGCTTTTTGGAATTGATAAATGCTCTTGGGATTGTACAGATGCTCTTCACCATCGGCCTTATATTGAAAACTCCCGCCAGAAGGCAAATCGTCAATCGCGTGATTGCTGAAGGCTCGCTGATACTTTTGGTAATACTCGTCTTCAAGCTGGTTAAGATTGATGCCACCTATCCGAGTTGGCGTTCCGGTGAAGTATTGGTCAATCAAACTATCAGCCAAACCAACTGCTTCAAACAATTGCGCCCCTTGGTAGCCGGCGGTTGTCGAAATCCCCATACGGCTCATGATTTTGATGATCCCTTTGGTCGCCGCTTGGCAGTAATCTGGCAATTGCGCTTCAAGGCCACGTTCCTTTAGCGTCAAGAAAGCGCCATACGGATGAATGGCAGCGGCACCGTAACCGACCAGACAGGCAAAATGATGAATTTCGCATGCCTCTGCCGTGTCAACGACGATAGACGCAGCAGTGCCTTTACTTTGCCGTACCAAATAATTATGCAAGCCTGATACGGCCAACAAAACCGGAATCGTCATCTGATTGTCAGCAACTGGTCGATCACTCAACACTAAAATCGTTGCACCGCCATCAATCGCGTTTTCCGCCTGCGTGAAAAGATCCTTGAGCACGTGCGCCAAACGATCGGGCGTATCCGTCAAATCATAAGCCAACGACAATTTAGCGACTTGTAACATCGGCAAATCCAAGTTGAGAATTTTAGCATATTCTTGATCACTTAAAATCGGGCTGTCAATTTTAAGCTTGTGACAATTTTCAGCAGTATCGCGCGTACAATCGCCATCGCGACCTAAAAAGCCAAAAGTCCCAATGACTACTTTTTCCCGTAATGGATCAATTGGCGGATTCGTCACTTGGGCAAACGACTGCTTAAAATACGTGAACAAAGATTGCGATTTTTTACTCAAAACTGCTAAAGGCGAATCAAAGCCCATGGCAATGACCGGTTCGCCACCATTTTGCGCCATTGGCAACAACGCTGTTTGAATGACTTCGTGGGTATAGCCGTTGCGCAGCCAAAGTTTTTTCAAACTGTCGATTGGCATACTTTCATCTGATTTAGCGTCAGGTAATTCCCCCAACGTTAATCGGTTGGCATTGAGCCATTGCTGATAAGGATGCGCTTCGGCACAAGCCCGTTTCAAATCACGAGTCTTCGAAATGCGGCCGGTACTGGTGTCAACTAATAACATCTCAGCAGGCGCCAAAATGCCTTTCTCGACAATATCGCCGGGGTCGACATCCACCACCCCTGATTCTGAGGCAACAACCAACTGATTATTTTTCATTAATGTGTAGCGCGATGGGCGCAACCCATTACGATCCAAAAAGGCACCAACTTGAATGCCGTCTGTAAAGCACAAGGCAGCTGGGCCATCCCAAGGGGCCATGAAAGTAGCATTGTATTCGTCAAACGCCCGTTGTTCATCAGACATTTCGGTACCTTCGCCCCAAGCTTCCGGCACCATCATCATCAACGCTTGCGGAATGGATCGGCCATGCCGATAGAGATATTCCATACAGTTCTCTAACTTGGCGGAATCAGAGTCAGTTTCATCATAAATTTCAATACCATGACTGGTCATCCAATTTTCGGCGCCCTTTAACGTGTTGATTTCCCCGTTATGCGCTAAAAACCGGAACGGTTGAGCACGATCCCAACTCGGAAACGTATTCGTGGAAAAACGGGAGTGAATCAAGCAAATGGCACTTTTCATTTGCGGGTTATGTAAATCCGGGTAAAAAAGACTTACTTGGTAAGCATGAAGCATGCCTTTATAAACGATGGTGCGGCTTGAGAAAGAACAGATATACATGGCTTGCCGATCAAAGGTTTTCTCTAACTGCCGTCGCAATGCATAAAGATGATCCTCAAAGTCCTGCCCTGCCTGTGTGTCTGTCGGCCGTTGGACCACAACCTGAACAAAGCCCGGCATAGCTTGTTGAGCCGCGGGACCACAGTTTTCGTAAACAAACGGAACATTGCGCGTCCAAAGAACCGGAAAGCCGGCTTCATCGATTTGACTCACGACCGCCTTTAACATGGCGGCCTTTTCTTCTGCATCATGCGGCAAAAAAAGCTGAGCCACTGCATAGTCACCTTGCGCCGGTAACGTTAATTCATAGCGGTGCATTTCGTCACGGAAAAAAGCATCCGGCATTGCCATTAAGATACCGGCGCCATCACCTGTATCAGGTTCAGCACCGGTGCCGCCGCGATGATTCATGCGTTGTAGCATGGTCAACGCTTTTTCCACAATTTCGTGGCTAGCGTGACCATCCACTTGCGCAATAAATCCCATACCACAGGCCGCATGCTCAAATTCCGGCAGGTACATTAATTTTTTGTCATGTGCTAAGTGATCCATGAAATCCCCACCTTATTAGTTAACATCAATGTCTTGAGCCTAAAGATATTGGTCTCATAGTATTCTAATAATGACAAGATTACAATGCTTTTTTCTTTGTCTGCCGTTTCACATTTGGCTCCGAAGTCTATCAAAGCTTGCAGAATCCGCCATCTGGTCACAATCAAAAACAGTGCATCAGACTGATTTAATAGGAAATCAGACTGGTGCACTGTTAGTCATGGTCGGTTGCAAGATCTTTTTTTATTTTTTAGTTGTTTAAGATAACTGCCATCATTTTCTCACGATGGCGGCGTGAAAGTGGACGATTTTATCAAGTCCGTACATGATCGGCGCAGAAATCGTCATGATAATGAACTCGGAAAGCATCAACGAAACATAGGTTGGTAAAAACATTGTGGCGAAACTTAAATGCCCCGTCCACACAATCTCAACGGCAATCAAGGCCATCGTGATCGTCATGACAGCGATATTTAAGGCAAACCGGGCCCAGAGCTGACGCAATTTCGGCGCCACCCACCCGACCAACAGCAAACCGAGCAAACTTTGACCGCCGCCAAAGACCACGTCAAGCCAACCAAGCGGTGAGAAGATAGCATTGAAAATCACGACTCCTGTCACAACACCCACAATATATTTACGATCAAACACGACCAAGTGATTCAAACTTTCAGACAAGCGGAATTGAATCGCGCCACTGGCCAAATTAAGGCTCGCGGGACCAATTGATAGCACAATATAGATAGCAGCGACCAAAGCATTAAGTACCCAACCGCGTGTTTTTAGATTTGTCATGAAAGTCCTCCATTAAAAGTCACATTATTTCGTCATAGCGCGTTTGCCGGAGCAGAAACCTGCGTAAAAAGACAGCGAATGCAGTAACCCAAGCCCCGTCATCACGTTTGAGGCCGCTTGTCTCCAGTTTCTAACCGCTCTGGCGAACGTTCAACAAAAAACGCGCTGTTAAGCGCGTTGCTGTTAATTCTTATTATATGTTTTGGGCTTGGGCAAACTAACCAAGCCCACTGAAATCGCCAACGCGCGGTCGACTGCTGCCATTTTGGTGCTTGACAGAGCTGTCACGCGGGCTTGTAGCCGTTGCTTGTCAATCGTGCGAATTTGCTCAAGTAAAATGACTGAGTTGCGTTCAACGCCATCTTGCTTGGCCCGTAACCCGACATGCGTCGGCATCTTGGGTTTTTGAATCTTGGAGGTAATGGCTGCCACAATCACTGTGGGACTGTAATGGTTGCCAACGTTGTTTTGAATAATAAGTACTGGCCGGTTGCCGCCTTGTTCGGAGCCGACAACCGGAGACAGATCGGCGAAAAAAACATCGCCGCGTTTTACGGACACATCCATGCTTTTGCCCCCTTATCGCTCATCGAATATGGGCGTATGCCTCGCTCTCGCAGGCAGAGAAAGCATGACTGATCTCTGTATTGATCTGGCCCATTGCTACATAGCCAGAAATCAATTGGTTGATTTCGGGAGCCTGTGACTTCAAAAATGTCGCCACCGCCTCCGTAATCACAGCCTGAGCGTCAATGTCATTCAATTCACAATAGGCATCCAACCGCGCCTTAATGGCATCATCAAACGTTACCGCTACTGACGTTTGCTTTTTCATGACAACTTCCTCCAACTTCCCAAGTTCATGTTGTTACTTTAGCACAAAATGAGCATACGAGCCACCATCAATCGACCGGATTCACGCTCTGTCGCTTCAGGCGCGGCGTTAAATTGCAGGCGATTTCGTAATGAATTGTCTTGCTATATTTAGCAACGTCCAACAACGTAATCTCCTGATCGCCACTTTGCCCAACCAAAACTACCTTTGTGCCAGCTGGATATGCTTTGGGCAAACGAATCATAAACTGATCCATGCAGATACGGCCAACAATTTCACAATACTGACCATCAACAAGGACATGAAAGCCCTGTAGGCGCCGCAGCCAGCCGTCTGCATAGCCAATCGGGACAGTCCCGATGAATTCATCTCCTTTGGCGCGATAGGTCACACCGTACGAAATACCGTCACCAGCATGCACCTGCTTGCAATAGGTCAACTCACTTTCCAATGACAACGCTGGTTCCAGTGGAAACGGTGTGGTTGGAATCGCGTCCCCAGACGGATTTAAGCCGTAAATAGCCACCCCATACCGAATCATATTGCCATTGCAAGCCGCATGCCACAAGCTGGTAGCCGAATTAGAAACATGCACATAACGCGGCCGACTTGGTAAAAGATTGACCAGATGATTGAACTTGTCAACTTGCTGTTTGAAATAAGTATCATCAGGAGCATCTGCCGTTGCAAAGTGAGTGAAGACCCCCTCAATGACAAATTGCTTGGGATGCGCTTCAACAAACGCAACTGCCGTCTTGAGTGCTTGATCTTCGGTAAACCCGATACGACCCATGCCGGTATCTAAGGCCAGATGAATACGCAACGGCGGCAGCTCTGGCTGTGCTTCTAACACTGGCAAAGCCTGTTCAAGCCATTCGGTGCTGCTGACAGGCAATGATATTGTTTGGGCAGCAGCAATGGCCGCATACTGACTCGGTACGATGCCCAACACCAATACTGGTTCATTATAATCGGCCTTGCGCAACCCCAATGCTTCATCCAAGATCGCCACACAAAAACCGGTTGCACCAGCTGCTTTAGCAACCCGCGCCACCCGCAACATACCGTGACCATAAGCATCAGCCTTGACCACAGCGAAAAGCTGCGTCTGCTTTTTTAATCGTGCGACCTCATGCTGGATATTATGCAAAATGGCTGTTTCATCTATTAATACCGTTGCTGGTCGAAAGTTACCGATCGTCACGTTCAGGACCTTCTTTTTCTAAAATTACCTCGGTGAAGACCAAGGTTTCACTGTGCGAAATGGAGACAAAAGCCTGACCGGAAAAAGGATGCTTCGTCAGAATAGGTTTGCCCAACTCATTATTGAGAATTTCGACATCCTGTAAGGCAACTTTTCCTAACCCAGTACCAAATGCCTTTGAGTACGATTCTTTGGCAGAGAAACGGCCGGAAAGATATTCAACGGCGCGGCGGCCATCAAGTTGTTGATAATTTGCTAATTCAGTCGGCGTCAAAATTTTAACCGCGAAGCCGCTGTTTTTTTCCTGTGCCGCCTGAATTCGCGCCAAATCTGTGACGTCCACCCCAATACCGTAAATCATGGGTTGCCTCCTTAACCGCGTTGACATCGCCGGAACTAACCACTGTTCCTGCTCACGCTTTGTCATAAAGTTATTCTAGCATGCTTTTACAGAAAACGGGTGTTTGGTTGAAGCAAAAAAGACCCCAGGACGTTTAACCTGAGGCCTTTTGAACGCTTTAATTAAAAATCATTCGCCATTACGGATTTTGAAACTACGCTTAACATTCTTGCGTTTATCGCTGAAGTTGCGTTTTTTGTCGTAACTACGCTTATTATCACGGTTGCCTTGATAGCCGCCTTCGCGACGCTTACCCTTGTAACCGCCTTTATAGCCGCCACGATTATTGCCGTGACCGTGATTGCTGCGACCGCGATGTGGCAGCGGACGTTCTGGCGTGATTTTAACCGGAACAGCACTGGCATCATCCGGGCTGACTGCCTTAAGATAAGCGGAAACCAACTGTAACGGGGTATAGTTTTCCAACAAGGATTCAGCCATAGCTTCGTACTTTTCAGTATCGTTAGCTTCGACTTGTGCCTTGATCGTTTCTAAACCGCTGGAGATCTGGCCCATCAATGCTTCTTCTGCTGTTGGTGGTTTCATCGGCAGCATCCGCTTCTTGGTCAAGTCTTCGATCGTGTGCAAATATTCGATTTCGTTTGGGGTGACGAAGGTGACGGAAACACCCTTGTGACCTGCACGACCGGTCCGGCCGATACGATGAACATAGGAATCAGGATCTTGCGGAATGTCATAGTTGTAAACATGGGTGACACCGGAAATATCCAGACCACGAGCGGCGACATCAGTAGCCACTAGGAAGTCCAATTGGCCACTCTTGAACTGGCGCAAAACGCTCATCCGTTTTTGCTGTGTCAAGTCACCATGAATGCCTTCTGCCCGATAACCACGCGCCTTTAGACCACGGGTTAGTTCATCAACACGACGCTTGGTCCGACCAAAGATCAAAGCCAAGTCTGGGTCTTGAACATCGAACAGACGAGTCATGACATCGAACTTTTCGTAGTCTTTTGCACGGACATAATACTGTTCAACGGTATCAGCTGTGAGTTCCTTTGCCTTAATCTTAACGGTGACCGGTTCATGCATGAACTTATTGGTCAAACGCATGATGGAAGCAGGAATCGTTGCAGAAAACAGCAAAGTCTGACGCGCGGTTGGCATTTGTTCAACAATCTTTTCAATGTCATCGATGAAGCCCATGTCGAGCATTTCATCTGCTTCGTCTAATACCAAGACTTTAAGATTTTGCAACTTCAGGGTGTGACGGCCAATATGGTCAAGGATTCGACCTGGTGTCCCCACCACAATTTGCGGGTGTTCTGATAATTGGCGAATTTGCCGGCGAATGTCGGCACCGCCGTAGACTGCCTGGACCTTGATTTTCTTATCTTGGCCTAAACGATAAAGTTCTTCTTGGGTCTGAATCGCCAATTCCCGAGTTGGGGAAATGACCAATGCTTGGATACTCCGGTCAGCCTTATCGATGTTTTGCAGGATCGGCAAGCCAAACGCTGCCGTTTTCCCGGTACCGGTCTGTGCTTGACCGATCACATCTTTGCCTGCCAGAACCAGTGGGATCGTCTCCGCTTGAATCGGCGTCGCTTCCTCAAAACCTGACTGGGCGATTGCCTTTAAGAGATCATGATCCAAACCTAGTTCTTTAAACTTCAAATGAGTTCCTCCTTGAGAATTCCTGCACGCGTTTACCCAAGCGTGTTTTCAAAGGAATCCGCGGGCATCACGTGCATTTTCAGTAAATAACAAAAAAACATATCCGAACAATAGTATCATGCTCACTATAAAAAAACAAGTGCCGAGATTCGGCCAAATCTTGCATAATCACCAAAAGCTTCAGTCAACACATACTTATTTAAGCCTAAACTGACATTTTTAAAAGAATAAAAACCGTCAAAACATGCTAAAAGCCGTTTCATTTTCATGGAACGGCCTTTATGCTTACAACGCTAGTATTAAGCACGACCACCAGCGACCAAAGCTGACAAAACGGTTTCCAGATGCAATCCGTGACTCGCTTTCAACAAAACCATATCGTCATGGTTAACATCGTTTTGTAAGTCGCGCGTCATCTGTTCCTTGTCATCAAGCGGATAATAGTGCAACTGATCGGCTGGATATTTTGCTGCCAATGCATCGGCAAGTGCTTTCATATCGCTACCGTATAGATAAACAACCTGTACTTCCTTAGGATCGAGTGCCTCTGACAGACCTGCATGCAACGCGGGACTTTGTTCACCAAGCTCCAGCATGTCCCCTAGCACTGCAATGTGACGGCCAGTTGCCGTAAATTCGCTAAAATCATGAATGACGGCTTTCATCGCGGTCGGGTTGGCGTTATAAACATCGCTTAGAATCTGTTCACCCACATCCCCGATCAACCACTGTGTCCGGTTAGCTGTCACCTGAAAATGAGCCAATGCCTTTTGCATGATTTCGGGTTTGACATGGAATTTGCGGCCAACTAACAGGGCTGCTAACGCATTGACAACATTATATTCACCCATAATCGGAATCGAGAACGTCAGATCAGGCCAAGCTTCAACTGTGAACTCAGTGTGGTTACGATGCCCGCTGATTGAATGGGCAAATATCGTATTTTCAGGATGCAAGCCAAAAGTTTCGCGCTCCTGCGTGATCTTCTTCGCCCGTTCCTGCAACAATGGTTCGTCACCATTAAAAATAAACGTACCATCATCCTTTAGGCCATCAGTGATTTCCATTTTGGCATCGGCAATTTTATCCCGGGTCTTGAAAAATTCAATATGTGCTTCCCCGATCATCGTAATCACGGCCACATCCGGTTCAGCTAAGGTTGACAGTGCATGTAATTGCCCTGGCCGATCCATCCCCATCTCAAGAACCAAGACTTCGGTATTGGGTTCCATGCTGAGAATAGTCATTGGCACGCCAATTTCATTATTATAGTTATCAGGGGTTTTAACGACGTGATATTGTGTGGCCAAGATCGCAGCGGTCATGTCCTTCGTTGTCGTTTTGCCATTGCTGCCGGTGATCGCCACCACTTTGGGATTCACTTTCATCAACAGATAATATTGTGCCAATTGTTGCATCGCTTTCAACGGATCCGGCACCACCAGCGTAATCAGCTTGGTGGTGACAGGTAAATGATCAGCTGCAACAAATGTTGCCACTGCGCCAGCCGTAGCAGCCGCCGGAATAAATTCGTGACCATCACGTTCACCGCGTAACGGCACAAACAGCATACCCGGCTTCAATTTGCGTGAATCAAAAGCCAGTCCGGTCACCACATGCGACCCGTCTGCTTCAGAGAGCGGTTGAGCTTTCACAACTCGCGCAATCTCTGCCAATGTCATCTTCATAATTAATTCGACTCCAATTCTTCAACTTCATCCTGTTTAAGAACAGGTTAAAACAGTCCATTATTGGCGATGATCGGCAGATGCAGCATCATCAATCATCATCCACTGATTCTTTTGCCGCATCAAAACAAGCATTCCCAATCGCCGGACATCTGTATCCGTCAAGATACCATCAGGAACGAACCGAGCTTTCGGTACCAAAAGTGGCACACTGATTTTTTCACGAGAAAACCGGACATTCCGGAAATCAAATACCACGCCATCTTCCAATAATGGTAAAAACTGTGTATAAACGGCATGTGACACGCGAGAAAAGTGCTGTTGCCGTAAGCGTAACCAGAATGGTTCCTCATTAGCAATTCGCCGCATATACTTGTTAATGGCGTTTGCTAAGAAGGTCGCAAATAAAGATTCGTTACGCAGATACATATTCACCATACCGTTTCGCAATGGCAGGTAAACCAACTCGTTTTGCAATTTGTAGTAAAATGGCGAACTTAAATGCGTTTTGGCATGTCCTAAGTATAGCAGTTCCGCAATCTCGTTAGGCGTGAGTTCCTGCAAAAATCGCGGGCTTGAATAATCTAGCCAGCAACGCGTCTGACCCGCTTTACTCCGCAAAAAGTCCTGAACCTGATCCGCGCCGTCGATAATATTGAACCAAGTATGCGGATCTATCTGTTCCTGCTCATCCACAGGGGGCAGCAATAACAGATGCTTCGGTACTTTTAGATGGTCGCTCAGCAAATCACTTGCTGAAATGCCATATGTCAAAAACAAATGCGCCAACGGTTCATGGCGCACATAAATCATCGCATTTCGCACGTTTAAAACCCCCTCAATACTCCCGACTTAATTATACGACTTTCACGGCATCACATGCGTTAAGATTAAGAGCGTGAGCCAACCCGCTTAGAAACCGGAGCATAAGCGGCCTTGAACGTGATGGCTGGGCCTTGGCCATTGCGTTCAAGGTCCTTATGTGCAGGTTTCTGGGTTGGCGAACGCGTTTCAATCAGAGCGTGAGTTGGCGCGGTTAGAAACCGGAGTGCAAGTGGCCTTGGTCGTGATGGCCGGGCTTTAGCCATTGCGACCAAGGTCCTTACACGCAGGTTTCTGCGCCAGCGAACGCGTTTCAATCAGAGCGTAAGTCAACCCGGTTTCTGCACTAGCTCTCCTCATTCTATCTAAGAAAGGGTGACCTATGATGTTACAACCATGGCCTAATCTTATCCCTCGTCCTGATTTGCCAACGATTCCAAAAACAGCAGCCATTCCGCCTGCTTATTTTAAGCTCATTCAAACAGGTATTTTACCGATGAATTGGTGGCTTCCGACTAAGGAGCCGACGACTGATGCCATTGCCGGCGTGGGTATCCACGCCTTTGCAACTGTTGGCCCAGCCATGACTTCAAGCGATTTGCCAGCACATTTTTTGCCATTTGCCAAAACCGGGCACCAATATTTTGGCTTCGATCTCCAGCAGGAGCCACGCCAGATTCGATATATTGATACCGAAGTCGACCAGTGGCTGACAGTGGCGATGGATTTGCCAGCTTTCATGAAGCAATTGCAGCCTCATAAAGCAAAGTTGCCAGAAATTTCAGTCGATCCGCAGATTTTTGGACATATGGCCGTCATCGCGACAGCGGCTGAATGGCCAGCGCTGTTTGATTACGCGCGCGAATTCATGGCCGGCCAAGCAATTGGCCCATGGCTGCGATGGCTCGCCCAATCAAAAGAGGAAGCTAAGCGGCAAGTCGGGATGGAAGAATTTCATTTTCTCACCCGTTACCAGCCCAACTTCCTCACACCCAACGACACGCTGACACTGCAGCATGTATTCGGCTAATGGTTAACCGACTTATGGTCAGGTTGGAATGCGAAGGTGTCCAACCAACGTAGATCCCGTTTGATTCCAAAATAACCAAACAAAGCAAGTCCCAACGAACCAAAGAAGTCCATAAACAAATCACCCATCGTGTCCATTAATGCCGCCCGGCCACGCAGTAGCTCGCCGCCAGTCGCCATGTACCGCTGCATATTCAATCCTAACAACCCATCAAAGGTGAACTCATAAAATTCCCAGAGCACGCCGATGGTGGTGCCAAAAGCTAGTGCAAACAAGGCCATCAACAACGGGCTTGTTGATGTCAACCGTTTTTGCGGGGTCAATGCCGCAAAAATAGCAAATCCTAAACCGGCGAGCATCGCGGCACTGAATAAATGTTCAAACTTATCCCAATAAGGCACACTGTAGCATTGCAATCCTGTCCCCAGTAAAACGCTTAAAAAAATAAAGATCTCGAATAAGTAAATTAAAACCGGTGGAAATCTAAAATGCCACCACCGCTCCATCAATCGCGGTAAGCTGACAATCAATATGCCGGACGCAACCTGCGCCAATAACATCATCTGACCATGAAATAACGAGCGGCCGCTGATATAAAGGCCACCAACAATCAATAAGTAAAGCAGGTCGCCACCGACATTCAGCCAGTATAAAAAGTTAGATCGTTTTGTCATTGTTTTTGCCCCTTTTCCTTAATGTAACATGACGCGGCAAGTCATTTACTACCTCTTTGTAAGCGCTTGGTGTAGACTCAAAGATAGGAGGTGTTATCTATGCCGATCAAAACATTACCTGAAGATCAACTCGTCACTATGAGTCAATTTGTCGTGAAAGATGTCGCTAAAGCTTTTGACTTTCCCTATTATGTCAATGATCTCACACATGACGCAAATTTTGACACTGAGCACACAGCAACCAAGTTAGAATTTGAGCTCACCCTGTTGAATGATCCTGATCCAGAACGGACCATCAGCTTTTACAGTGATGCCAGCGCTGACCCGATTATGGGTGGTGCTGCATCAGCACAGGTCATCGTTGAGTCAGGGATTACCTTCGTTTATTTAAATGATGGTTACAAGGATTCCTACCTCATTATCATTCGTGATGGTAAAGTGGTCCAAAACCTTAAGCTTGAACAACAAATTCTGTCCGGCCCAGAGGTAGAAGATTTGATTGATAATGTGATGCCAAAAGCGAAATGATTTTTGATGTCAAAAGGCAGCCGGATTGCGGCTGCCTTTTTGGTCGCTTGTGATGCGTCAAACTGATGATCGTGCAGATAATGACAAAGCGCTGATAGCCTCTGAAACGTGAGAAAAGGCACAACGCAACCAAAGGTAACTTTTCTTGCTCAACAAAAAAACCACCACGAGGGTGGAAAAGTTTGGGGGAACTTTTTTGGGAGTGTAAGTTAATGTGTAAGCTTAAGGCTGAAATACATCTGCCTTATTGACCTAAGTATAGCAATTCACTAACTCTTAGGTGGTTCCATTTTCAACAACAATTCTGTTCATTTTATAAATCCACTTATATATTCATAAGTTTTAACTACAAAAAAACAGCCCTATTGGCTGTTTTTGGTTTATTTCTTGTCCAAACCATACTTCTTGTTGAAACGATCAACCCGACCATCGGCCTGAGTGAATTTCTGCTTACCGGTGTAAAAGGGATGGGAGTCGGATGAAATTTCAACCCGGACTAATGGGTATTCCTTGCCGTCTTCCCACTTAACGGTTTCTTTTGAAGTTTTGGTGGAACCTGAGATAAATTTGAAACCAGTTGCTGAATCCATAAAGACAACTGGATGATAATCTGGATGGATGCCTTGCTTCATAATGATTACTCCTTTTGCCCTAAATCATTGCCTGATCTAGAGATACTCTTACAACAACTCTAATAGTCTATCACGGTCATGGTTCAAACGCAATCTCAATCAATCAACTCAACATCTGCGCCGAGGCCACGTAATTTCATGACGACACGATCATAACCACGCAAGATATTATCAACTTTGGTAATCGTTGTCGTGCCTTCCGCCATTAAACCGGCAATCATTAAGCAAGCACCTGCGCGAATTTCTTCAGCTGCAACTTCAGTGCCTTGCAAATGATCGCAATGATGCAAAATAATGACGTCATTTTCAATAGTAATATCCGCGCCCATTCGCAACAACTCAGGAATATGCCGAACTCGTTTAGGATAAATGGTATCAATGATCAAGCCCTCGCCATGAGCTTTCAGCATTAGCGGCGTGATGGGTTGCTGCAAATCAGTTGCAAATCCTGGATAAGGCATGGTTTTAATCTGAACCATTTTCAAATCACCAGACGGGTAAACGAAGATACTGTCCTCACCGACATCCATGACGACACCCATTTCCTCTAATTTAGCTAAAAAGGCATCTAAATGTTCAGAAATAATATTTTTGACTTTCACACCTTCGCCGATCGCAGCTGCCATCGCCAAATAAGTCCCCGCTTCAATTCGATCAGGGATGATGGTATGTGAGTTGTGTGCTTCAAGGGTTGGCACGCCGTCAATCCGAATCACATCGGTACCAGCGCCACGAACCTTAGCCCCCATATTATTCAGATACGTGGCTAAGTCGATAATTTCTGGTTCCTTGGCAGCATTTTCGATCACGGTCCGGCCTCTTGCTGTTACCGCAGCCAAAATGACATTGATCGTAGCACCGACGGACACCATATCCAAAAAGATGCGTGCACCGTGCAAGCCTTCAGGTGGTGCCTTGATGGCCATCGCGCCGTGTTCATTGCTGACGGAAGCCCCCAGTGCCTCGAACCCTTTTATGTGCTGATCAATCGGTCGTGGTCCAATATCATCACCGCCGGGCAAGCCGACAATTGCTTTACCAAACCGCCCTAATAACGCTCCCATGAAGTAATAGGAAGCGCGCAAACTTTTTATTTTGCCATTTGGCAGGGGGACATCGTTAATTTCAGTTGGATCAATCGTTAGGACGTTCTCAGTAAAATCCGATTTGACATTCATGTCATCCAGAATCGCCATCAAATTATAGACATCCTGAATATGTGGAACTGAATCAAGTGTGACCGGGGTGCGTGACAAAATCGCCGCCGGAATCAAGGCAACGGTACTGTTCTTCGCGCCGCCGATCACAACTTCACCGGATAATTTCTTCCCGCCGTGGATCAGCATTTTTTCCATTGAGTTAAATCCTCACTTAAAGGTCGTTCATTTCAAATAGGCTGAAGCTGGCCTGCATCTATGCTTCAAAATAAACTGCGATTTCTGGTAGGCGAGGCACAACAAACTCATCATGCACTCAACATACAAGTTTAATGAATTCTATGGGAAAAAACAAGGACTAAAAGAACAGAGCGCGAACTGGTGCGATTAGAAACCGGAATGTAAGTGGCCTTGGTCGTGATGGTCGCTCTTTGACCATTGCGGCCATGGTCCTTACATGCAGGTTTCTGCGCCAGCGAGCGCGTTTAAGCAAGAGCGCGAACTGGCGCGATTAGAAACCGGAATGTAAGTGGCCTTGGTCGTGATGGTCGCTCTTTGGTCATTGCTGTCAAGGTCCTTACATGCAGGTTTCTGCGCCAGCGAACGCGTTTAAGAACCTGAGCTGCCCCCAAGTGCTTCATCTGCCAAAAAAGCCGTCCCAAAGTAATGATACCTCAGGACGGCCTTTATAAATCAATGAAACCTGCTATTAAGCTTTAAAATCGCCTGCTGCCTGAATGAAGGCTTTGAATAATCCCTCCGGCTTGTTTGGCCGCGATTGGAATTCTGGGTGATATTGTGGGGCAACGAAGAACTTGTTCTTCGGATATTCAATAATTTCCATCAAGCGGTTGTCTGGGCTGACACCGGAAAATACCAATCCGTGGTCTTCCATTGCCTGACGATACTTGGTGTTGAATTCGTAACGATGACGATGACGCTTTTGAATTTCATGGGCATTGTCATAAGCCTTCGCTGCAACGGAACCTGGCTTCAGAACACATGGATAAAGGCCAAGTCGCAAGGTACCGCCAAGATTTTTGACACCCACTTGATCACGCATCAGGTCAATGATCGGGTCCTTGATATCAGGTTGCGTCTCAGTTGTACCAGCATCTTTCAGGCCCAGCACATCACGCGCAAATTCGACTGAGGCCATCTGCATACCTAAGCAAATGCCAAGGAATGGAATATCGTTTTCCCGAGCATAGCGAATCGCGGCAATTTTGCCTTCCAAACCACGGTCACCGAATCCGCCCGGAACAAGAATCCCATCAAAGCCTTGCAACAAGCTTTCAACGTTATCGTCATTGACATCTTCAGCTTGGAACATTTGCAGATCAATATCAGAGTCCCAATAGTAGCCCGCATGCTTCAACGCCTCGGCAACAGAAATATAAGCATCTTTCAAAGCGACGTATTTACCAACCAAGGCAATCTTAGTGGTATGGGTCAAATGCTGAACTTTATGCTCAAGCTGCGTCCAAGCACGCATGTCGGCATCAGGCACATCAAAGCCGAAATGATCGACCACAATCTGATCCATGCCTTGCGCTTGTAATGCCAGCGGAATTGAATAAAGCGTCTTTGCATCGCGTGATTCGATGACCGCATTTTCCGGAACATCAGTGAAAAGCGCAATTTTCTTCTTCATATCTTCCGTGATCGGTTTTTCAGTCCGGACAACGAGCATATTCGGCTGAATCCCAATACTACGCAATTCCTTAACACTGTGCTGAGTTGGTTTCGTCTTCATTTCATCGGCCGCGCGCAAGTATGGTACAAGGCTGGCATGAATATAGAAAACATTTTCCGAACCAACATCACGCTTCATTTGGCGAATGGCTTCAAGGAATGGCAATGATTCGATATCGCCAACCGTACCGCCGATTTCCGTGATAATCACATCGGAGTCGCTATGCTTTGCGGCCCGCATGATCTTCTCTTTGATCATGTTGGTAATGTGGGGGATCACTTGAACGGTCGCACCGAGGTATTCACCGCGGCGTTCACGTTGCAGAACTTCAGAATAAATTTTCCCGGTTGTGACGTTGCTGTACTTATTCAGGTTGATGTCAATAAACCGTTCATAATGGCCAAGGTCGAGGTCGGTCTCCGCGCCATCGTCGGTAACGAACACTTCACCATGTTGATAAGGGTTCATCGTCCCAGGATCGACATTGATATAAGGGTCGAATTTTTGAATGGTGATCTTCAAACCGCGATTCTTTAACAAACGACCTAAGGATGCCGCAACAATCCCTTTACCCAATGACGATACGACCCCACCGGTAACAAAAATATACTTGGTCATAGCCAGTCTCCTTTTTTAATAATCGGGAAAAAACAAAAACAAGCTCCCTATTCATACGAACAGGGAGCTTGAACCGTATTGGCTTTACATTTTGTAAAGCGCCCAAGCTGTATATTAACTAATTGTGGCAAAGACGTCAAGGCCTAAAACTTAAGTATGAAATGTCCCAAATAATCATAAATAACATCACGTCTCAAAGACAGCCTTAAAGTCAGCTTTCTGCTTCCGCTATAAATCCTTTAATCATGGACTTTTCTCGGTCGTCCCTGACGATAGGGTGCACCATTTTGATGTGTGTTTTTTGCCTGCTGAAAAGCCGCAAACCAATGTCCGAGTGTTGTTGGATTAATGTTAAGCTCTGCTTCAGCTGCTTTCGCGAAGTTTTCCCATGCTGTTCGACTAATTTCAGTATTACCTCGAGCATTGCGCGACTCGCGAATGAACTCGCCAACCAAACGGCGGAACTTCACTTGCTGGTCATGGCTCATGCGCAAATAATCTTGTTGCCCAGTTGTTTCCATTTGCTGGATACCGGTTAGTTCACGAGCATCATTGTCGATCGTAAAGAAGGAACGGATGGGAATCGCAATGTACAAAATATACGCTGCCTTGGGCACAAAAATAGCTAAAATCATAATCGCAGCGATCATGATAACATTTTCTAAGTTGTGCTCCCCATAAATACTGGTATAAATTTTCCGCATTTCGTCTTTATCATTGGCTTGTTGATGCACGATTGTCCTTGATATGAGTCGAAATACGACAATTACCAAAAAGTAGATCGCACCATAGATAATCACAGAGATGGATTCAACATCTCCTGACATCAGTCGCGTCAATGCTGGCACCAGTGACAGTAGGAAAACCAAGATGAATTCCCAAAGCACGATTCGTCGTGGAATCTGATCAACGGTGCTGAACAAAGTTGCTTGCTGGTACCAAATATTCGCCACGAAACAGAAACTGACAGCATACACCCCAACTGCCAAAAAGAAATTGGTAATGTTGGCATGATGTTCCCAACTTTGCGCAGGCAACTCCAAGACCATAATGGTAATAATAATCGCAAGAATAGCGTCAATGAACGTATCTAACCGGGTTTTAAGTTCTTTTGAAATCATCGTAGATCCCCCTCTTGTTAGAAAGTATCGTGCTTTGTCAAAAATTGTCAACGGTCTTAAAGCGTAAAAAAACATTTAGGAGCAGTCAACTTGTAACACTCGCACTTTTAAGGTTTTTAGGATACCACAAATAGCGGCAAAACACGATCATCTTGGTCAGTATGCCACTTCTAGGATTTGCCTACTGATGGACCTGAAATGAGCTTCATAACAGGCTCACAGTCGCAAAAACCTATTCAGTCCCAATTCAAAAAGTATATCCATAGACGCAGCAAGCTATATACGAGCCTCCAAAACTAAATTATCAAAGCCAATCCATGTTGACCTGTATCGGCTAGTACTTCGGGTGCTAATTGCGCCTGCTCGCGCACACAAAAAAAGCCGTCCCCACAAGACATGGGCACGGCTCGCCAAACATTATTTTTTGGTATCGCTATCGTCATCATCATCTGAATCGCTGTCGTCATCATCGTCATCAGAGAAGTCAGCGGTGATGTCATCGTTATCATCATCATCGTCGCTGTCGTCATCGCCAAATTCGGCTAGCTGACCTTCGATACCATCTGGCAGCCCATCATCTGGGTCGTCATCACTGTCATCGTCTGTGTCAGTCGTCTTCCCGACCTTGTCGTGGAAGCCTGAGTCATCGTCATCGAAATCATCGTCGTCATCGCTATCTGCGTCGAGATCCTCATCTTCAGGATCATCATCGTTATAGTCGATCACGTCATCATCGTCGGCAACGTCTGCTAAGAAGGCATTGACCTTCTTACGCTTCTTACGACGTGGTGCCTCTTCTTCATCTTCCGGATGGTTAACTTCTTCATCAACGGAATCGTATGGATACCAAGCGCGCAGGCCCCAAACGTTATCGCCTAAAGAAATGAAACTGCCATCCACGTTCAGATCCGTGTAGAATTGCGGTAAACGTTCACGAATTTCTTCGTCACGCTTACCAAGATAATTCTGGATCTCGTTGGCCAGATCAACGAACGCCATGGTATCCCCTTTTTCTTTGAGGATCTCATGGGCTACTTCGATCATTGATAATTCTGATTTATCGGCATTGGCAAATGCTTTGAGTTTCAACCGATACACGCCCTTTCCACAGTTTATACAGTCTGTTTTTCATCATACACGCTCAGGCGTTGAATTGCAATCTCAATCGATAATCACCCAAGTGCTGGTTATTAGCAAAAAGTTGATATTCAATGTAGACTTCACCTGCCACAGGTTCAGTTGTCATGCGCACGTCAATCCGTGGCGTGACCGTTTCAACCGGAATGATACCGTACGGTGTGCGATAGCGCGTCAGCACGCGCTTTTCATTGGCAAAGAACAGTTTCAGCTGAGTGTCGCCGTTGCTGCTGCCACGCGACAACTGAACATCGCCATCTTCACGCAGCTTCATCGTCACCGGCATACTGGTCCCAGCATCTTCGTCAACTTCTTGGTAACGAATGTATAAAGCGTTTCCCATCTGCACCAACGTTCCAGGTTCGTCAAAAACATGTGTCTCATTGTCCTCACCCTGCGTCACAAACGTCTCAAGGTGAATTTGAATCGGCACTCCTTGTGAAAGATCCATAATGTCAATCCTTTCTAACAGCTATTGTACGCCCACGGGTCAAACTGGTCGAGTCGTAACAATTATCCATGTTTCAAATCACTTACTGCAAGACATGCAATGAAAATGCAGTTCCAACTGACGTGGCTTGTTACCTTAGTTATAATATAAGTAATCTATCATATAGAAAGAAGGCGCGTGATGGACTTGACAACACTGGCCGGCCAGCAGGCAGCAATTTTTCAGCAAAATTTTACAAAAGACGAGGCGCCGCTCAGTTTTGCCCATACTAACGCGTTATTGGCACATCCTGAATTGCACCCGCCTTTGATGCTGCATTTCTGGACGGCAGACCAAACCGTCATCCTAGGCATGCAAGATCTAAAATTGCCGCAACTCGGTCGTGGATTGCGGGTATTGGCAAGTGATGGCTATGGTTTCTTCGTTCGTAATTCTGGCGGTTTAGCGGTCATTGCAGACCGTGGGGTTTTGAATGTATCGCTATTTTTGCCAAATGAAGACGAGCTTTCAATTAACGGCGCATACGAGTTGATGACTCAGCTTTTCCGCACCGCGTTTCCGAGTCTGCCAATTGCGACCACTGAAATCGTCCACTCTTATTGTCCCGGTAAATACGACTTAAGTGTTCGCGGACAAAAGTTTGCGGGCATGGCCCAACGCCGTAATCGCGCCGGCATCGTTGTGATGCTTTATTGCAGTATTTTCGGTAATCAAGACGCTCGTTGTGCCTTGCTTCGGCGATTCTATCATGAAGGCAAGGCTGCTGCCAGCTCACATTTTACCTTCCCCGTGATTCGATCCGAAACCATGACGACTCTTAGCGACTTGCTGGGACAACCATTAACGCTTGAGCAAGCGACGGTCGCCTTGCTAAATGCCTTGGCTGACACTGGCATCGCCGCTGATATGAATTCAATGCCAACCCTTTTGCGCGATCCAGCTTACCATAAGGCGCTGACAGAAGCGACTGCCAATTTGCACACGCGCAATCGCAGCCTAAAAAAGATGGGAGAACATGATGCTATTTGAAAAGTTACCTCGCGAAAAAGTCTTTCGCGATCCAGTTCATAATTATGTCCATGTGCAACATCGCGTCATTCTGGACCTGATTAATACCCCAGAATTTCAGCGATTACGCCGCATTAAACAGCTCGGCGTTTCTGATTATGTTTTTCAAGGCGCCGAACATACTAGGTTTGCCCATTCACTTGGTGTTTATGAAATTGCCCGTGAAATGTGTGACAACTTTGTCAACAACTATCCGACACAAACACCTGGCGATGGCCTATGGGATGACGCCGAACGGCCAGTCGTGTTGTGTGCCGCCTTGCTGCACGATATCGGCCATGGTGCCTATTCGCATACATTTGAGCACATTTTCGACACCGATCACGAGGCGATTACGCGAGCAATTCTCACGGATCCGCATACGAACGTGAACAAAATTCTGCGTGGTGTCGGTCCGGAATTTCCTGAGATGGTCGCATCGGTTATCAACCACACCTATCCGAATCCGCAAGTCGTGCAAATGATCTCCAGTCAGATTGATGCTGATCGGATGGACTATTTGTTGCACGATGCTTATTACACCGGCACGAAGTATGGTCTCTTCGACCTTTCGCGAATTCTGCGAGTCATGCGACCATACTCGGATGGCATCGCTTATGAAGCCAACGGCATGCATGCGGTCGAAGATTATGTTGTCAGTCGGTTTCAGATGTACCAGCAGGTTTATTTCCACCCTGTGTCTCGTGGCATGGAAGTCATTCTTTTCCATCTGCTAAAACGTGCCAAATTCCTGTATGAGTCCGGTCAGTTTGAATCTGGCTTTTCGCCGCGGCTACTCGTGCCATTTTTTGAACAAACTTTTAACCTCACCGACTATTTGAAACTCGACGATGGCGTGTTAAACACTTACTTCACTTACTGGCTAGATTATCCAGACAGTATCTTAAGCGATTTTGCTGATCGCTTCTTGAACCGCCGACCACTGAAGTCTGTGACCTTTACTGACCAAACAGCCTATCTCTTGCCACGCTTAAGGGATTTGGTAGCATCAGCCGGCTTTGACCCGCACTACTACACAGCGGAAAATGATAGTTTTGACTTACCATATGACCAATACGACCCAGCTTCCGCAAATCCAAAAACGCAAATCGAGATCATGCAAAAAGATGGGACGCTTGAGGAGCTCTCCACCCTATCACCGTTAGTCGCGGCACTTAGCGGCCGGGCAACCGGTGACAAACGGTTCTACTTTCCAAAAGAAATGCTAGCCACGCAAGACAGTAACCTGTTTTCGCCAATTTATGAAAAGTTCCAGCATTATCTGCTGAATGGCGGTCTCATTGATCCACACTTTAACGATTGATGACTGCCTTATCGCTTAGGTTGATTGGCTAGCCATTTGGCAACTGCCCAACGGTGGGTCGGTCGTTTCAGCTCAGCGAGGGCTAGGTCAATCGGCATTAACATCAAGGTATTAAAAGTTTCCAGCGGATCTTGTACAAACGCCAATTGATCACAAGCAAAAAAAGTTGCCGGATGATAGTAAGCTGTTTGACGGTGATGAGAGTAAAAATATTCAGATGACTTGCCCAACTTTTGGGTGACATGAACGGTTGCACCAAATTCTTCTAACAGTTCGCGTGCCAACGTGACTTCTGGCGTTTCGCCTTCCTCGACGCCGCCGCCCGGCAAGAATAAGGCGTGGTTGGGCGCCTGCAGAATCAGCAACCGAGCGCCACTATGATCCGGTATGACGCCATATGCGCCAATCCGGGTATGATAATCTAACTTTGGATCTTTTCGGCCAAACACAGGATCGATCATGTTGATTACCTCCGCTTTTAATCACATTATACCCTAATCATTTTTTAACCTCTACACAAGGAGACTTTCCAATGTCAGCTCAGGAACTTTTTATTGTTTTTGCGATACCGATCGTATTAGGTGTCATCTTCGCTTTTAGTTTCACCGTGGAGCCGCGACGGTTGATTAATGGTGTCTTGTTTAATTTTTTTGCGGTCACGTTTCTTGTGGCGTTAGCGATTGCCATTTTAAGGTCAGGCAATTTGTTGCTAATATCGGTCACCGGCGTATTGTTCCTAATCATTATTTTGATCATTGCTTTGCTCTTTGCGTTGCATTTATTCTGGTTGTTGTGGAATGCCATTCTGGTTTGGCGGCGTGAAGGTCATTCATTGAGCAATATGCTGACTTTATATATTGCAATTGGTTTGTTGCTGATCGAAATTGCTGCTTCTTTTGGTCGCCGGTTCATTCCTGATCCGTTGTACTTCTCTCTTGCAATCTTTTTTGGTCTCGGCGGCTTTTATGTGCTCTTAACGTTGTATAATTTTCTTACAGTTTTGATTCTGTATAACTTTCGTCCGCAACCGCACAATCGTACATTTCTCATTGTGCTGGGCGCCGGTTTGTTACATGGCGACCAAGTTTCACCGTTGCTAGCGAGCCGAATCGATGCTGCGATCAAGTTCTATCGCAAACAAATCAAAAAGGGCCGACCAGCGCCGCGAATTATTTTTTCTGGCGGTAAGGGGAGCGATGAGGCCATCTCAGAAGCGATGGCCATGCAACGATACGCTTTAGGGAAAGGCATCCCTGAAGGTGACACGCTTCTTGAGGATCAGTCAACCACCACATTGGAAAATATGCAATTTTCCAAACGTCTCATTACTCAAGAAATTGGTGAATCACCTTATAAGGCTAGCTTTTTCACAAATAATTACCATTTGTTTCGCGCAGGCATCTTTGCCCGCATGGCTGGCATTGCCGCCAATGGTGTCGGCGGCGCGACTTCGTTCTACTTCCTGCCCAATGCGGTGATTCGCGAATACCTCGCCTTAGTGGTTCTATATAAGCGACGGCATGCTGTCGCATTTGGCCTCATTGTCTTGATTGCGATTGCTGAATTCTTACGGGTTTGGCATCTGGGATAAGCCGCAGAGATGCAGCATAAGTGTTGATTTCAGTATACTAATTTTGAAGGGAGTTACTGTTTATGTTAAAAGAATTTCAGAAATTTATCATGCGAGGTAACGTGCTAGACCTAGCCGTTGGGGTCATCATCGGCAGTGCCTTCACTGGTTTAGTCACCTCTTTAACTAAAAACCTTATCAACCCGATTTTATCCATGTTTGCGGGCAAAGCTGACCTCAGCGGGCTTTATTTCACGATATTGGGCGCCAAGTTTACATATGGGAATTTTATCAATGACGTGCTCAACTTCTTGATTATTGCTTTTGTAGTCTTTCTGCTAGTCAAAGGTATTAACCGCATTTTACCGTCAAAACCGGCCAAACCAGCTGGTCCGACACAAGAAGAATTGCTAACAGAAATTCGCGATCTGTTAAAGCAAGATCAACAGGTCTAATAACCTAAAATAATCATCTTGTACAACGCTTTATCCCATAAATATAAAAAGTGGCCTCGTTGCAGTATTTGCGCGGGGCCACTTTTTATATGAATAATTGAATATTAACGCTTGTTTGACAACTTGGTTCTTTACCAAAAGCTTAGAGTTTCATAGCTGTACATTAATTTAAATTCAACAAATGGGGTTTGGGACATTGACAAACAATGTCATCAATTCTAATGTGGTTTGTTTAATCTTCGGGGTTATCGCGCATCAAATCGGTTTTCTTGAGGACAATGCTTTGAACAAGGCTGGCGTCTTTAACTGGTTGATGTACGGCTTGCTCGCCTATGTCTTTGGTCAACTGAGTGCCACCACGCCAGCTGTGCTTGGTGGTATTGTCCTCCAAATCATTGTCCTAATTGCCTTGGGCGTTCTGGGCATGTTCTTAGCATCGCGGCTACTTGCTAAACCATTCGGTATGTCTTGGCAAATGGCATTTTCTTGCTCGCTGACAGCTCTTTTTGGCTTCCCAGCGGACTACATCCTGACTTTGGAAGTGGCGCGAGCGATGGCAACAACCGAAGATGAAGAGGAATACTTAACCCAACAAATGATGCCGAAGATGCTGGTTGGCGGATTTGCCACAGTTTCCGTCGCCTCAGTCATCATCGCCACCATCTTCTTAAAATTGCTCTGATAAATTGGCACAGTATTTACACCGGTAGCTTGAAAAAATGACAGTCATTGGTGACTACTAAGAAAGCATTCAAAAGTCTGGTTTATTGATCATCAACGCACATAAAAAGCGACAGTCATCTAATCTATTTCAGATGATGACTGTCGCTTTTGTCGTTGTCATTAAAATGCTGGTTGTAAATGAATGGCCAAAACACCAAAGCTTGCTTCCTGCCATACTGTGTATAGCTGATACGTATCTGCAACCATTTTCGTTTCGGAATCCGTTGGTGCACTGCCTACCTGCGGACCACGATATTTGTGATACAACTCAGCAAAACTGGTGAATTTTTCCAGTGCACTTACTGTCCTGCGCTGTGTTTGTGCCGTTGTGGTGTCTTCAAACACAATCGTATCGCCAACTTTTAATTGTTGCCGTTTTTCATCATTGAGTCTGATCTCAATCGTTTTGCTGCCTTGTTTGACTAACAAAAACTGATCGTGAGCTAATCCCATTCGCATCTGCCGGTTGTGCCCCCTTTTCAGCTAATCTCAGTGGCTGTTAATCTAATGACGCTTTGTTTGATGCAAGTAGTTGGTTACTGTCTCGGCAAACAAAACTAACGGTGGATCCAGCAGTAGAACGGAATAGAAAAAGGTCACCAACATCACCAATCAAGCATTTACACGATAGTCGCTATGCTACTTTTCACATTATATGACTTTCTTGCGACTATATGTCGTTTATTTGCTTCAACACCAATGATGCAGGTAAATAAAAAAGCCGTACCTGAATATAGGTGCAGCTTTTTTAGCACTATTTCGTAAACCGATTTTCAAACAACGGTGTCACGGAACGATTTTCCTGAATCCGCATGATGGCGCGACCCATCAGCGGACCAACTGAAACCACATCCAGTTTATCCATATGCTTGTCAGCTGGAAGATTAATGGAGTCAGTCACAACAACCTTTTCAATAGCTGAGTGGGTCAAGCGTTCAACTGCCGGACCAGAGAAGATGGCATGGGTCGCGGCCACGAGCACTTCGGTCGCACCGGCATCCTTCAATGCCTGAGCAGCGAGCGTAATGGTGCCTGCAGTGTCGATCATGTCATCAATGATGATACATTGTTTGCCAGTAACATTACCAACAATATTCATCACTTCCGCAACATTCGGACGCGGACGGCGCTTGTCAATGATCGCAATCGGTGCCTTCAAGAATTCTGCTAGTTTTCGGGCACGGGTAACACCGCCATGGTCAGGTGACACGACAACGGTGTCGGCACCATCGTAGTGATTCCGTAAGAAGTAATCTGCCAACAATGGGGCGCCGACAAGATGGTCAACCGGAATATCGAAAAATCCTTGAATCTGCGCGGCATGCAGGTCCAGCGCCAAAACACGTGTGGCGCCGGCACGTTCTAACATGTTGGCAACAAGCTTGGCTGTGATCGGTTCTCGTGAACGGGCTTTCCGATCTTGACGGGCATAACCGTAATAAGGCATAACCACGTTGATCGTATGCGCAGAAGCGCGGCGCAAAGCATCGATCATAATCAACAGTTCCATCAAGTTGTCGTTAACCGGGCTGGAAGTGGATTGGATGAGATAAACATCATCCCCACGAATACTTTCTTCGATGTTGATTTGAATTTCACCATCGCTGAACCGCTTAACCGACGACTTTCCTAGTTTCACACCGACCTCGGCAGCGATTTTCTCTGCCAACGGCTTGTTCGAATTCAAAGCAAAAATCTTTAATCTCGGGTCACCGTATTGCTCAGACATATGTTCCTCCACGAATTGTTATGGGCTGCGAAAAATTGTTCCACAGAAATCTTAGCGGACTGACGAAAAAAAGCAAGCACATGAATAGAATTATAACCTAATTCCAATCTGGATCTTTTGCCAGCGGCAGGCGTTTCCAAAAATCATCTTTGTTGGTTTGTCGTGCGCGGGCGATGGCCATCGCGTGAAACGGGACATCTTTTGTGATCGTTGAACCAGCAGCAATAAAGCTATGGTCAGCAACATCCACTGGCGCCACAATATTGGAATTTGAACCGATAAAGGCATGATCGCCAATCTTGCTTTCCCACTTCTGAACGCCATCATAGTTGACGAAAACAACGCCGCAACCAACATTAATATCCGTTCCCAAGGTCGCATTGCCAACATACGTTAAATGACCAACTTTGGTGCGGGCACCGATCTTGGCTTTTTTAATTTCGACAAAATTGCCTAGATGGACGTATTCGCCGATGTCAGCATCAGGCCGCAGATGCGAATTTGGACCAATGTCACTATGAGCGTGCATCACGGCATGCTCGATGGTTGAACTAGTTACTGTGACATCATTTTCCAGTGTGGCATCGACTAGTTCAGAGTGGGTACCAATATGGCAATCTTCGCCAATGACTGTTTTCCCCTTCAAGTAAACACCGGGTTCAATCACGGTATCGGCACCGATTTTGACCTCGGTATCGATATAAGTCGTTGCTGGGTCAATTAAGGTCACACCATTGCGCATATGCTGTTCATTAATGTGCTGCTGCATCAGGCGGGTTGCCCGCGCCAATGCGACCCGATCATTGACGCCCAATGATTCGGTATAATCTGGCATCTGATAGGCAGCCACTTTTTCGCCAGCGTCGCGCAAAATACCTAGTACATCTGGCAAATAATACTCGCCTTGGGCATTATTATTATTCACTTGATGCAACGCCTTGAACAGAGCCTGGTTGTCAAAGACATAGACGCCGGTATTGATTTCAGAAATCAATGCCTCTTCCGGCGTTGCATCTTTTTGTTCTACATTCTTCACGACATTGCCGTCTGAGTCGCGAATAATGCGGCCGTAACCGGTTGGATCAGGAGCACTGGCAGTCAAAATAGTCGCCTTTGCGCCTTTGGCTTCGTGATAAGCAAATAAATCATTCAACGTTTTGGCGGTAAACAATGGCGTATCACCACTGATAATGAGGGTTGCGCCTTCTTTTTGACCAAGTAACGGTTCAGCTTGTAAAACGGCATGTCCAGTTCCCAACTGTTCAGATTGCAAAACAAACTTCGTGCGCTTGCCTAGCGTTTCTTCAACTGCTTCTGCGCCATGGCCAACAATTGTTACAATGGCATCGGGATGGATGGCTTCCACCTGACTCACCACATGCTCGACCATACTTTTGCCACAGACCGGCTGTAAAACCTTGTAATACTTTGATTTCATCCGCGTCCCTTTACCGGCCGCAAGAATAATGGTGAATTTCTTTGACATGTTTATGCTCCAATCCTAATATTCTGTCTTCATGATAGCCCAGCCACGGGAAGCTGACAACAAGTGGGTGGCTTGTGTCTGTGGCTGTCCACAACAACAGACCCATGTTGCCACGGGTCTGTTGTTGACTATGATTGGCTTATGACTTTTGTATGTCATCGTCATTGCCTGAATCCTGCCTAGCAACAGGATCTTTTGGTTGTGACTGGAAGGTACTAATTTGGGTGGTATCGGTCCATGCATCGTAAAAGAAACGGTGATGACGCGAAATGATTTCCCATGCAAAATTGATGAGAAAGAGTAGCGACAAGAGGCCAAAGAATCCCAGCGCCGCTAAATTGATTTCGGTTTGATGGAAGGCGCCGAAATACTCGCCAAAAAAGTAATTCAATCCCATAAAGCTCGGCAAAGCCAGCCCGTAAAGCAGACTCTCACGTAAAAAGAGACGCCAGAACCCAATCGGCTGGCCATTTGTCCGAACTATTTTGATTCGTACAAGACTTTTTCCCAGTGTCTGCCCTTGATTAAATGCTGGCCAAAGAACAAAGACAAAGAATAGCGGCAGGACATAATTGCCGAGAAAACCTGGTAGCTGATCCAGTCCCAGCAAATGCAGCAGGATTTGAATTAACACGCCAATAATCCCACTGAAGAGAACGAAATCAATGATAAACGCAGCAAATCGGCGAGCCAAAGTCACCCGAGCACCGCGCGCCTGACTTTTCGCATCAATGATGTCCCGTGACGGCAACGCGCGCATCAGAATTGGTGCAAACACACCGCCCAAAAAGCCGCCTGTCGTATTCAAAATCAGGTCATCAACGTCAAAGAGTCGATTCGGACGCGGATAATAACCGTAGAGTCCTGACAATTGCGTCAGTTCGAAGAATAAACTTAAGCCAAAACTCATCAAGATAATCTGCGGCACGCTGCGTTTGAAGTAATAGCGCAAGTAAAAGCCAAACGGAATCGTCAAAACGACGTTAAAGAACGGCTGAATGAAAGCGGATTGCTTTAACGCTGCCAACCAAGTATGCGGATTGGTTGGCACGAACACGGTTGTATGCACGAAATAACGCAACGCCATGAACGGCTCCAGATTATATTTAGGCCCGGTGAACTGCGCAACTGCTGCTCGCGAAGGCAACGGCAAAATAATCAAAAAGTAGGCTGATAGCAGATAAAAGACGAACGAGTAGATCACGACTGCACGCCACCAGCTAAAGGCACCGTACCGTCGATAAACGACGACCAGAAATGGTAATGCCAACACCAGCGCTAAAAACGGAAACGTGATGATCGCAGTTCTGACCGGTCCGAGATAAGCACTCATTGACCAGCCACCCCGAGTAGTTGACGATTCTGATCTAGAAAATTGCCAGCTGTGGCATGAAGCGTATTGGCTTTAGTGTCCACCTTGTCAACCCGAATCAATGATGTATATTCACTGACCATCCGATCACCGTCGAACTTACCTTCAGCGAAAACCGTAATACCGACCATTTTGGCATTGAATTCATCAATCAGAGCCTTCATGCCATTGACGGTGCCGCCGCCTTTCATGAAGTCGTCCACAATCAGAACTCTTGAGTTAGCTGGCAAGCTGCGTTTACTCAGTTCCATCTTTTCAATTCGCGCAGATGAACCGGACACATAGTTCACGGACACTGTGGAACCTTCCGTAATCTTGGAGTCACGGCGCACAATCACAAACGGCACATTCAGATACTGACTAACACTTTGCGCAATTGGAATACCTTTGGTTGCAACCGTCATGACAGCATCGACATGGGCCTCGCGATATTGGGTGGCAATTAATCGCCCAATTTGCCGTAGCACACTAGGTGTTCCTAACAGATCGGAAAGATAAACGTAGCCGCCTGGCAATAAGCGATCTGTCTCGGATAAACGTTTGGACATAGCGGCAATAAAGTTTTCCGCCTCATCTTCTCCCATGATCGGAATATAGCGCACACCGCCTGCTGCGCCTGGCACCGTTTCAAGAATGCCCGTCTGTCGCTGGGCAAATGTTCGCCGGACAATAGCCAGATCTTCACTGATAGAAGACTTCGCACTCTCATACCGTTTTGAGAAAAAAGTCAGTGGAATCAAGGTATGCGGTCGTTCTAATAAATACCGGGTCATATCAATTAACCGGTCACTTCGTCTTACTTTCATCATTTCGCTCCTAACACCGAATATTTAGCACTACACTAACATTGCGTGATAATCTCAACAAGTATAAACGTTTTAACCGAAAATTTCGACCCTTTTGCGTTGTTTTTTCAACGAACGTTCGCATTTGCTCATCTTGTGTTTCTTTTTAACGGAAAAATTGCTACGTCTGATTGGCTTCTTACGCCATTCTATATTAGAATGATTATAAAGAGGAAAAATGAGGAGGGCAAACCATGAATTGTTTTGAACTGAGTCATGTGACGTTTGCGCCGGAAAAAAATGCGATCCTGCATGACATCAATCTGACGATTCCGTGGGGTGCAGATCTTACCATTGCCGGTCATTCGGGTTCAGGAAAAAGCACCTTGCTTCGTCTGCTGGCGACGCTGCTAACACCAACGAGCGGAACCATTCGCTATAATGGCAAACCGCAGGACGATTATGATCCGATCAGTTATCGCCGCGAAGTTTCTTATTGTGCGCAGCAGCCCGCGTTGTTTCATGGTACCGTTGCTGATGATCTGCAGTTTCCATTCACCATTCGTCATCAAAAAATGCCCCGTGAAGAAGCCGAGCGTGCTTTAGAAAGCGTTGATTTAGCCAAAACCATGCTCGACGATCCGGTCAAAAACCTTTCCGGCGGCGAACGTCAGCGAGTGGCGTTGTTGCGGCATCTTTTCTTTCCGCCAAAAGTGCTGTTACTTGACGAAGTGACTGCTGGGTTAGATCCTGACACCAAAACGGTCATTCATGCCTTATTACAAAAACAAAATGACCAAGGCATCACCTTGATCCGCGTCACCCATGATGAAGGCGAGATTCAAGCCGCTAAACAATTGCTGCGGCTAGTTGCTGGACAATTCGAGGAGGCCGCTCATGAGTAATCAGCTCATTGTGTCACCCATCACCTTATTGCTAGCACTTATCTTGGTCTTGATTGCACTAGCGATCAACCTAAAAGAAGATCTCGGCATGACCAAAGATTTGATTATCGGTGTTGTGCGGGCTGTCATCCAGTTGACTGTTGTTGGTTTCGTCCTGACCTACATCATCAAAGCCGATACTGTCTGGCTGACGTTGGCCATGATTGCGGTCATCATTTTTAACGCCGCTTGGAACGCTAAAAAACGCGCCGGGACAATTCCAAATGCGCTCGTGACGAGTTTGTTGGCGATCACCACCGCGACTGGGTTAACGCTGGTGATGCTGGTCGCGGTCAAAGCCATCCGTTTTGTCCCGTCACAAATCGTCCCAATTTGCGGCATGATCGCCAGCAACGTTATGGTGGCAATTGGCTTGGCTTATCGCAGTTTGAATACAGAATTCAATGATTTACGGCAACAGGTCCTTGAACGTTTGGCACTCGGCGCTGATCTCAAGCAAGCCAGTCAATCGCTCATTGTCAATGCAATTAAAACTGGGATGGCGCCGACGATTGATTCAGCAAAAACGGTAGGGTTGGTCAGCTTGCCGGGGATGATGTCGGGGTTGATTTTCGCGGGTATTGATCCCACCAAAGCCATCATGTATCAGATCATGGTCACCTTTATGTTACTGGGCGCCACCAGTATCGGTAGCTTTATTGCCGTTTACCGCAGCTATCCACGTTTTTACAATGCCCGTAAACAACTGCGCTAAAAAATCGTCCAACGAATCATTTGACAACCACATAAAAAACGTTGTGCTCGCATTGGCCATGCGGACACAACGTTTTTTAAATTACTTGATTAATAAGGGTTCTCCATTTTATTTTGCGGCTCGTATGGACCATACTCAACCTGAATCGTCGTGTGCGCAATATCAAAACTTTCGCGCAAAGAGAGGCTGAGCGCATCGAGGAAGTCGTCATTGCCAACTGTGGTCGTGCGCACGACATGGACGGTCAGCGCCACATCGGTCGTGCTCAATGCCCAAATATGCAGGTCGTGGCAAGAAGCAACGGTTGGGTAAGCATTCACGAGCTTTTTAACCGCCACTGGGTCAATATCTTTTGGCACTGCTGCCATGGCAAGGTTGACCGCATCGCGCAGCAAATTCCAGGTGCCAACCAAAACGACAATGGCAACTAAGATCGACATCACGGGATCAAGCCATTCCCAGCCAGTCAGCAAAATCAGTCCGCCGGCAAGAACAACGCCAAGCGAAACGCCAGCATCGGCGGCCATATGCATGAAAGCGCCGCGAATATTCAAGTCATGTTGCGAACCGCCATGGAATAGCAAGGCGGTGGCGCCGTTGACAATAATCCCAACGCCCGCCACCAGCATCATCCAGCCGCCTTCAACAGGTGCATTTTGTGAGAGTCGGGTGACCGCCTCAACAATGATGGCACCCATAGCCACTAATAAGAACGCGGCATTAGCCAAAGCTGCCAAAATCGAAGAACTCTTATAACCATAAGTCCGTTCGACAGTGGGATGCCGTCCTGACAGCCAATCTGCGAACCACGCTAATCCGAGTCCCAACACATCGCCTAAGTTGTGAACCGCATCTGCGACCAAGGCCACCGATCCAATGCCGATGCCAAAGGCTACTTCAGCAATAATATAAATTGTATTCAGTAAAATGCCCCAGAAGAATGCCTTGTTTGGTTGAACTTGTTCCATGACAACCGCCCCTCCATTTTCCTATCCCCATCATGGTTTAGCGTTACCTAAAAATCAACCCCTAAACCGTGGACCCGTGGCGGATAAGCAAAATGGCCGTAATAGGTAAACTTCGCGGCAAAAGCCCTTCATGCTGTTATAAACCCGCATGGCTCTGGAGTGCTTTTGGCACAGACCAAAAACAGTTGGGCCGCTGCCTGACATTTGCGCGAATTCGGCACCATACTTTTGTAGCCGCTGCTTGAGGGCGGACATTTCCGGATACCGACTAGCAGTGATGGCTTCAAGGCTATTCGCCATGCCACTCGTCATTTGTGCAAAGTCATGATTTTGAATGCCTGCCACCACCGTTTGCGTATCAGGATGGCGCAGACCGGCGTCATAATCAATGGCATTCAAAATGGTCGGCGTCGATACTGAAACGCGAGGCTTTGCCAACACGACCCAAAAATTCGGCAAGCTGCCAAGTGGGGTGACCACATCACCACGACCAGTTACGAGCGCCGTCTCTGAATAAACACAGTAAGGGACATCACTATCAACACTTAAGCCGATCCGTGCTAATTGCGACCGACTATAGCCGAGTCGCCAAAGCGAATTCAACCCTCGCAAAACGGCAGCTGCATCACTTGAGCCGCCGCCAAGCCCCGCGGCGACCGGAATATGTTTTTCAATATGAATCCGCGCACCTTGACGGATATTGGCGTGACGCTGCAGCGCCAACGCTGCTTTGTAGGCCAGATTGCGCGGATCTTCAGGTAGGAAGCCGCTATCTGTCGAAACCTGAATGCTGCGATGCGGGCTAATCATCACATAGTCAGCTAAATCGACCGATGTCATGACCATCTGCCACTCATGTTCGCCGTCGTCATGGCGATACAAGGCATCCAAGCTGAGATTAATCTTGGCCGGTGCTTTTTCGATCAGTTCCATCCAACCACCAGTCTCTGGCGACCCATACGCTTGCCAGTCAATCACTATCACCGCAAGCCCCGTTGTATGCATCGACCGTATAGTTATTTTTAGTATACTGTTTTATGCGCTGATTTTCACCGATACACGGTAAAAATCGCGTAACGATGCGTGACTTGCTGTTTCCGTATCCGAAATGAAAAACAGCAAAAGACCTCGATGCAACTCACATCGAGGTCTTCTTATAACAGATTTAATTGTTAAAACAATTCAATGTTATGAGGCTTTTTCTTCGCCTTCGAAGGTGATCTGAATTGACTTAGTCAAGAGATCCGCGTAACTGTAGGAGACGTGCTCGAACGCATTTTCATCTTGGTCGAGATCGACCACAAAAATAGCCGGATAGGTTTCTTTCAAAGTCCCCCGTCGCCGCGTCACTTTCTTGCGTCCAGCTTGTGCAACGACCGTTAAGTTCTCACCGATTTTTCCATCGAGCTTCCGTTTGATGCTTGCTAGTGTGATTGGCATGCACTTCACCTCTTGCAGTCTATCATAGCACGAAAGCAAGAAATTTGCAATTATACCACGCGTTTCTTATTTCGGCAAGCGATTTATGCTGGTGTTTTTAGTAAAAATTTATCGTGCTTAAGCGTGAGCCTGACTGATTAAATCCGCCGCTCGCAAAGCACGATCTAACCGAGCAAAATCAGCAATTGAAAGCCGCTCTGCGCGGGTACCAGGGTCAATGGCGGCGATTGTTAAAGCAGATCGAATGGCAGCCTTGTTAGTTTTGCCAAATAAGACCACAAGATTATTCCAGAGTGTTTTTCGCCGTGAAGCAAAAGCGCCGCGAACTAGCCGATCAAAACTGGCTGGATCGGTTAAAGCTGCAAGCGGTTTGGTGCGCTGCGTCAAGGTGACAATGGCTGAATCGACATTGGGTGCCGGTACGAAGGCATGACGGCTTACCGTGAAAGCAGTTGCCACGCTCGCAACGAGTTGAACTGCAATACTCAGGCTACCATATTCTTTTGACCCCGGCGTTGCGCTTAATCGTTCTGCCACTTCTTTTTGCATCATAACCGTCATGCTATGAAGTGGTAGCTGTGCGCGTAAAAGATGGAGCAAAATGGGTGTGGTGATGTAATACGGCAGATTGGCAACAACCTTTAAGGTGTGCTTGCCATCAAAATGCTCGGCAACCAATGCGCCTAGGTCGGTTTTTAAAACATCTTCATTCACGACCGTCGCATTAGGATAATCGGCCAATGTTTCATCCAGAATCGGCAGCAACCGATCATCAATTTCAAGTGCCACCACCTGATGCGCGCTGTCCGCTAAGAATTGGGTCAAAGCACCAATCCCTGGGCCGATTTCGATCACATCATCCTCAGGGGTCAAATCGGCGGCTGTCACAATTTTTTGCAAAATCTTGGAGTCGGTCAAAAAATTCTGACCTAAGCCTTTGCGCATATGGAAACCATGGCGCTTTAAAATAGCGTTGGTGACCGCTGGCTGCGCAACTTTTTCAGGTTTTGTCATGCTGTCCTCCATCTACTTGGGCCATGGCAGCCAAAAAAGCTGCGCGGCTAATTTGAAACTCTGCGAGTCGTCGAAGCAACTGTTTGCCGTTTGTGTAGCCAATATGCAACAACTCGCCTAACTGTTCCCGACGTTGGCGGGCACCGACACCACCGACTAAATCAGCAGCGAGCAAATCTTGCTGACTAATCACTTGCGGTGCATCTGGCATTTCTGTAAAAAGATGCTGCAAAGCTGCGCGCAACGCAGCAGGCTTGGCATGTTCGATGCCCAACGAGCCTTTATGATCCGGCACACCTTCACGACGCGGCAAGAAAGCATGCGTCACCCCTGGAACCGCGCGGGAAATAGTTTTGCGGATTTTCTCACCCGGGAAATCAGGGTCGGTCAGCACAATCACACCGCGTTTAGCCTGTGCTTGCCGAATGCGTTCGAGCGTTGCCTCGTCAATTGCACTGCCGCGGGTTTCAATGGTGTCAATGGCACCAAAAGTTTCTTTCAATCTTTTCGTATCATCGCGGCCTTCAACGACCACGACTTGTTTGATAGTTGTCATGCTTTTTCCTTTAATCCAAAGATGCGATGGGCATTGTCCCATGTTTGCTTGGCAATCACTTCCGGCGTCGTTTCACGTAATTTCGCCAAGGCCTCCACCACATACCGCGTGTAGCCCGGTTGATTCTGCCGGCCGCGATAGGGTGTCGGCGTGAGATAAGGCGCATCCGTTTCCACTAACAGTCGATCATTGGGCACAATTTTGGCACTGGCATGTTCTTCCGGTGCATTTTTAAAGCTGACAATGCCAGAGTATGAAATGTATAAACCCAGATCCAGAAAACGTTGACCCCAAGTTGCATCGCCGGTGAAGCTATGCATGATCGCGCCGAAGTCTTCAACATGAGCCTTTTTTAAGATGTCATAGGTATCGTCAAAGGCATCGCGACTGTGAATTGACACCGGTATTTTCAACGAACGTGCAATCTCAAGTTGCCGACGAAAAACCCGTCGCTGAATTTCCCGTGGCGAGGTATCCCAGTGATAATCTAAGCCGATTTCGCCTAAGGCTACAACTTTAGAATCCGCCAGTTGCTTGATTAGCAATGCCTCTTTGGCCGCGTCATAATCCTTGCTAGACTCGGGATGCCAACCAACAATGGCATATAAATTGTCATACTGGTGGGCCAACGCCAATGCGCCGGCATTCAAAGCTGTGTCAGAGCCGACAATCGCCATCTTCTTGACACCAAGTTGCCGAGCGTTTTCGATATACTCGGCTTCTTTGCCTTGATAGGGCGTGTCATTCAAATGGGTGTGTGAATCAAAAATATCCATGCGATCTCAACTTTCTTTTATGCTTCTGTCATAAGCGGTGTCAGCAACCGTGCAACTTGAGCGGCTTTTTTGGCAGCAAATAGTCGCTTCAATTGCGCAGCTGGCGATTGCGTTAAAGCGCGAATCAACTGTGCCATGCGTTCCGGTTGTTTCTGCGGCTCAGCATTCATGAGCATGAACACCCAGTTCACTGGTAAAATCCGACTAGCATCGGCTAAATCTTTGAAGGCGACCGGAATAGCAAAATGAACAACCACCAACCGCGTTTGTTTCACTAATTCGCCTTCCAAATGCGGAATGGCAATATTCGGCAAGCCATCTGCCACTTCATTTAGTTGCATGCCAGAAGGAAATGTCTGCTCGCGTGTGATCAACGCTTCTTTCCCAGCCGGCACCATAATTTGCTGGTCAACAAGTGCTGTGCTAATCGTTTTAAAAAAAGCTGCTTGCGTGGGTGTATTCAGAAAATAGACCAGCTCTGGCGTGATCAAATCAGTCATGCATTTCACCTATCTTTACAAATTCTCAATATGTTTAGAGTATAGCACGCAGTTTGCCTAGGCTCATCGTCGGATGATCATTTCAAGAAACCATTTATTATCCGCGCTTTTTCTTTGATTTTCATGAAAATGCTCCGCGAAAAATGTCTATTACTTCTATTTTGTTCTATACTATGGAGGTACTGAACATTTAAGGATTACCTAGGAGGTATTTTTACATGTCTGTTAAACTTACTGCTGGTCAGTTGAAGCACTTGAAGCAATTGTCAAATGATGACAATGTGATCTCAGCTTTGGCCATTGACCAACGCGGTTCCCTGAAGAAGATGCTTGCAGCTGCAGCTAACAAGCCGGCTGATGAAACCACGATTGTTGATTTCAAGAAGGCAGTCTCTGAAGAATTAACCAAATACGCCAGCGCTATTCTGCTTGACCCAGAATATGGCTTGCCGGCTGCTAAGGTTCGCGATCCTAAGTCTGGCCTACTCCTTTCATATGAAAAGACTGGTTACGATGCTACCGAACCTGGCCGTTTCCCAGATCTGATCGACAACCAAAGTGCTTTGCGCATTAAGAACGAAGGCGGCGACGCTGTTAAGTTCTTGCTCTACATCGATCCGGATGAACCAGACGCTATCAATGATCGCAAGTATGCTTTCGTTGAACGTGTTGGTGCTGAAGCAAAGGCTAATGACCTGCCACTGTTCCTTGAATTGGTTTCTTACGATGGTAAGACCAACGAAACTGGTACAGCTGCATGGGCTAAAGCTAAGCCTGAAAAGGTCATCAAGATCACCAAGGAATTCAGCAAGCCGCAATACAATGTTTCTGTTTTGAAGCTTGAAGTTCCAGTTGATCAAAAGTTTGTTGAAGGCTACACCGATGACGGCGTTACCCCTGTTTACAGCAAGGAAGAAGCCGCTAAGTATTACAAGGAACAGTCAGATGCAACGGATCTCCCATTCATCTTCCTGTCCGCTGGTGTCACCAACGAATTGTTCCTTGAAGAACTCAAGTTTGCTAAGCAAGCAGGTTCAGCCTTTAATGGTGTTCTCTGTGGCCGTGCAACTTGGAAGCCGGGTGTTAAGCCATATGCTGCTGAAGGCGAAGCTGCTGGTAAGAAGTGGCTGCAGACCGAAGGCAAGGCTAACATTGATCGTTTGAACAAGGTGCTTGCAGAAACTGCAACCCCTTGGACTGACAAAGTTGAAGGTTAATCTTTAACCATAGTTGCAAGAAAGGACCGATTATGATGATCGGTTCTTTTTTTATGACTGCGGACATGTTTTTGTGACCACTGCAAACATCAAAATGAAGTTCGAAAAACTTGCTAACAATCATTACAGGTCAGTGATCCAGTGGTAGACTGGTATTGAATGCGTTTTCGTCTATTAGGAGGTAATTCAAGTTGATCACAATTGAAAACAGCAAATTTAAAGCAGGTATTGCCGAGCGCGGTGCTGAATTGCAGTCGCTGGTAAATAAAGCCGACAACTATGAGTATGTCTGGACAGGTGACAAGACTTTTTGGAATCGGCATGCGCCTATTCTGTTCCCATCTATCGGGAAGTCTAATCAGGATCAATATCGGTTAGGCGCAAAAACCTATCCAATGAGTCAGCATGGATTTGCTCGTGACTATGACTTTGATGTCAGCGATAAGAGCGACTCAGCGGTCACCTTCACGCAACATCAAAATGCTGAGACATTGAAGAAGTTCCCGTTTGAGTATACCTTGGCTGTCACTTACATGTTGACGGACGGCGGCCTCAGCGTACACTACACGGTCACAAATGACGATCCTAAATCAATGCCCTTTGCTTTAGGGTTCCACCCTGCCTTTAATGTCGGCTTGAAAGCTGATGGCAGTTTCGACGATTACGACCTCACTGTTGAACCATTAAACAGCCCACTACAACGGTTCGGCATCGGCCCTGTTCCATTCCGCAATGGCGATGTTGAGGACATCCCCGGCGCAGAAGGCAATCGTTTGCCCCTGACACATGATCTTCTTGATGGTGGTCTCGTGATTCTCGCTAACAGCGAAATTGCCAAGGCAACCCTCGCATCACCGCACCATGACCACAGCATCACCCTCGATATCAGCGACTTTCCATATCTCACCATCTGGAGCCCAGAACATAAAAAGGCGCCTTTCATCGCCGTTGAGCCATTCGATGGTCTGCCAGATCAAGCTGGCGAACCAACCGACTGGTACACCAAGCTCGGCAACACCACGCTATCTGCTGGTGCCAACAAGCAATTGGCCTTGAAGGTTGAGCTTCACTAATCGAAGTTTACCACCCAATCGTCCGACACAATTCGGGCGATTTTTTTGTGAGCGCGGGGCAGCTCGGTAGCAACCGAAGTGTCAGCAGTCAAAAAAAGCTGACTCACCCTAGCTAGCTTTCTGGAAAAGCGACCAAATGATTGGTACAGTTGCAGTACAATGAACTAAATTCAGAAAAGGAGGCCTCTATCCATGCGCATTGCCATCATTGACGATCAGACAGCCACGCGGCAAGCAACAACCCAGCTGCTTAGCCAACTGACCACGCCCACGCAACCTTTACAAGTGACGGCTTATCCAACTGCAGAGGCCTTTCTTTTTGCTGATCAGCCTGCCGATCTGTTGTTGCTTGATATCAAGTTAGGCTCGGGCATGGATGGGATGACACTTGCAAAGCAGATTCGGGAACATGACGCGGACACGGCGATTGCGTTTGTCAGTAACTATGATGAATTCGTTTTTGACGGCTATGATGTCAACGCGATTGATTATGTCATCAAGCCGCTCACAAGTGACAAGCTGCAGCATCTCATCACCAAAGTCGCCGCGCAAACGCAACCAAAGCTGTTGGCCTTCACCACCGCCAACGGCATTCAGCGTGTCGCCATGTATGATATCAGTGCCATCGAAGTAACCGATCATTGCTTGCAGGTGCACACCCAGAAAATGACGTACACGGTCGCTGGTCAGCTAAAAGAGTTTCTTCCTCAACTCGACGAGAATTTTATTCAAATCTATCGATCAATTGTCATCAACCTCAATTTTTTGTCGCAACTTGAGAAAAACACCGTCGTCATGGCTGATGGCACCAGTTACCCGGTTTCTCGGCAACAAGCACCGCTTGTCAAACGGGCCTTCTTTAAACATTTTCGGGGGTTGGCTCATGACAGTGAATGAATGGTGGTGGTTAGCCGCATTCGGCCTGTTGACAGTTGGCTGTTGCCTGCTTCTATGGTGGACCTTCCGCCGACAACAAAATTGGCCTGTGCGAGGTTTGAATCTGGCTGTCACATTGCTGGCCTTGGGCGGTTGGTGGCTTTGGCCGCTGTCAAGTGTGCGGCTTGTACTTTTTTGCAGCACCTTTTTGACCGGCAGCTTGGAGTTCGTCTTAATGCGTCAATTCCTCAACGATCAGGACGCCGTATTCGCCCGCAGCCTCGATAAAATGATGGCCCAATATTCGCAAGAAGTGCAGGAACTTTATGCCAATATGCGCGGATGGCGCCATGATTACCATGATCATCTACAGGCGCTCAAAGCCTACTTAGATAATCAGGATACGCAGGCAGCCCGAGCCTATCTCGACGAACTAGAAGACAAACTGGACGAAGTTGATCCGCTCGTTCACTCTGGCAATGCCATGTTGGACGCTATCGTCAATGCTAAGCTGACATTGGCCGAACGGTTGCACATCCCCGTCAATGAAAAAGTGATTGTCGGCAGCACTCCGTTAATTAAAGATGTCGATTTGGTGGTCATCTTAGGAAACCTATTAGATAACGCCATCGAAGCGATCAGTGAGCAACCGGCCGGTGAGCCGCGCCAACTGCGGCTGTATATCGGCATCGTCAAGCAACAGTTTTACCTCTCTGTCACCAATACCCGGCCTGCCGAACAAGAAATCGACTATCAGTACGCCTCAACCAAAAGTGACAAACGCGGCCTCGGTATCCGGCGCGTCAACAAACTCGTGGCCAAGTATAATGGCATGATCAATCGCCAATATGAAGCTTCCGTCTTTGTCACCGAGATTGCGATTCCCATTCACGCCGTTAAATCGACCACTCACGCATAATCTGCCGCGAGTGGCCGATTTTTTGCTAGATTAAGATCAACGAGGTGATCGACATGAAAAAATACGGGTTGTTCAACAACTTAAGGTGGTACTTAACTTACTTGCGAAAAGATGAACCGTCACTTGCTTGGACCGCAACCGGTCTCGCCATTGATAAAGCGGCTGCAGCCTTGCTGGGAGTTTTCACCCCGGCATTGTTGGTCGGTGCCATCGTGCAACATGCAACATTGGGGGAATTTGCTTGGTTAGCTGGTTTAACTGGCTTGGGATTAGCCATTACCAGTGAAGTTGATTATCTTTTAATGACCCACGATAACGTTAAAAGCACCAAATTACGTACCGTCATTGAGATGGACTTTCATCAGAAACAATGGGATCTGGATTATGACCAAATCAGCAGCGGCAAAGTTCAAGGGTTGGCGCACACCGCTTTCAGTAAAGGGTTGAGTTGGACATATGCTGGTTCAGAGGCAATCTACATTTATGGTCGTGGCACTTTGATCGATATCGCGACCTTGTTCATTTTCCTGGCAACGTTATCAACCGTCATTCCGTGGGTGTTTGCATTGGTTCTTCTCAGCGCTGCCATCAGTTATGCCGGGCTGAGCTGGTACCGCAAGTGGTATCAAACAAACAACGTCAATTGGAATAAGCTCAGCCGCCAGCAAGCTTATATCTCCCGCAATGCCTATGCGCTTGAAAACGGTAAGGATATTCGGATGTTTGGGATGGCCGGTTGGTATCACACCCATCTTGATCGACTCCTCTCACTTCAAGATGCTTGGCAACGCCGCAACTCATTGCGGCATTTCTTAGGGACACAGGTTGGCGAACTTGCCGGATTATGCCGCGATGCCTTGGTCTACGGGAGTTTGGTTATTGCTGTCACCCAAGGCAGTCTATCCATTGCTCAATTTACTTTGATGTTTGGCATGACAAACGGTTTCATCACCCTACTTGATCAGTTGTTGAAAGACTTTAACGGTCTGCAAACTGCTAGTATCGATCTGCAAGAACTTCGCGAATTCATGACGCTTAAGCCGCGAACACCGGCTCGCCCGCTCACCACTTCCGAACAAACACAACTAGCGCAGCGACCGGTCACCATTCATTTTGACCATGTAACCTTCCGCTATCCCGAAGCTAAAACTGCGAGTCTCAAGGATGTCAGCTTTACGTTAGAAGCCGGCCAAAAGCTTGCCATCGTCGGCGTCAATGGCGCAGGTAAATCAACTCTCGCTCGTTTGATGATGGGCTTGTTACACCCAACAAGCGGCACCATTCTGATCAACGGCTTAAGCGCCGATCTATTACCACTAGCAACTCGTTTTTCATTGTTCGCCCCCGTCTTTCAGGAAACCATCGTTCTAGCATTGAGCCTCGCTGACAACGTGGCATTGACGAATCCGCCGCAACCTCAACGAGTCGAGTCAGCATTAAAAGACGCGGGTCTAGCTGATTTTGTTGCGACGTTACCACAAAAAGCTCATACACCTATGACCCGATACACTCGCGATGATGGCATCGAACTTTCAGGCGGTCAGTCCCAGAAACTTATGTTAGCGCGCGCACTGTATAAAGATGCTCCTGTCTTGGTGTTAGACGAACCAACAGCGGCTTTAGATGCCATCGCCGAAAACGAGGTTTACCAAGAGTATGCTCAATTAGCCTCGGGGAAAACTTCTCTGTTCATCTCGCATCGACTCGCCTCAACACGTTTCTGTGACGCCATTCTCTTCATGGATCACGGTCAAGTGCTTGAATCAGGGACGCATGACCAATTGATCGCAAACAATGGTCGTTATGCGCAAATGTATCATATTCAAAGTAAATACTATCAACCTGAAGCAAAGGAGGTTCCAGCCAATGACAACCTTTAAAGACGCCGAAAAAAAGAAGCCGGCAAGTAATACGGTAGTCCGAGCTTTACGTGTGGTTCGGGTCATTTATGAACTCGACTCAGCCGCTCTGCCAGTTGAATTTATGCGTGCCCTCACAACCGTGGGAATCCCTTATCTCAACATTGCCTTTCTTGGGCTCGTGTTGAATCAGCTACAGCAACGGGCATCATTACAACAAGTCATGCTATTAATCGGTATCTTTTTGGCCGTTCGTTTTTTGCTACAATTGTGCGGCGGCTGGTTTAACAAGCGCGCCGAGGATCATGAAACTGCAGTTAAACGGCGACTCGATCGCGCTGTGACCGAAAAGCTATTAACTGTTAGCTACAGCACGCTCCAAGATCCAGACATGCGCAAGGCATATGCTGGAGCTCAGGCTGGGCAATCCTTCAGTGGTGGCTTATCGACACTTATGAAAGAAGGGTTGCAGGACTTCTTTTCGCTTATAATCGCTGTTGGTTTTGGGATTGCGACACTTGTTAGCCTCATGAAACCAATGGCAGCCTCCAGTGCGTGGCTCAATGATGATCGTTATCCCTTGATGATTTTGGCTTTGTTGATCTTACCAATTGTCGTTGGCAGTTGGAGCATTAAACACAGTAATCGCATTCAACAAGGGGTTATTCAAAAAATCATTCCAAGTAATCGAAGGTTCACCTATTTTTTCAATTTCACTGAAAATATGGACAATCATCAGGTTGTCCGCCTTTACCGTGCAAGTGACCTCATTATGCATCGAGAAACAAACAGCACCATGGCATCACTTCAACAAATTTGGGATGGCGACTGGCAAATAGCCAAATACGGTCACTGGCCAAATCTCGCTATCGCCGTTGCTGTCATCGGTCTCTATATCTTAGTCGGTGCCAAAGCCCTCCTCGGTAGCCTTGCAATCGGCAGCGTCATGATCGCGGTTGGGTATTTTCAACAACTTATGACCGCGGCCTACCAATTTCTTCAGCAAGTTGGCATGTATGTGAATATGGTTGACTACCTCCAATTCTATGTCGATTTTCTGGCCCTGCCTGATCACGAAAAGTCCGGCTCGCTGCCTGTCGAGAAGCGCAACGACAACGAATTTGCCATCCAGTTTCATGATGTGAGCTTTAAATACCCAGGCAGCGATGAGTGGGCGCTGCGGCACGTCAATCTCACGCTGAATATTGGCGAACGCCTTGCCTTGGTCGGCCGAAACGGCAGTGGTAAAACGACCCTCATCAAACTGCTTGTGCGCCTGTTCAAACCAACTGAAGGCATGATCACCCTTAACGATATCGACATTCAAAAATACGATGAAGACGAATATCGCAGCCTACTGGGGGTTGTTTTTCAGGATTTTCGGCTTTTTGCTTATAGCATCGCGGAAAATGTTGCGGCAACGACCCAGCCTGATCGTGACCGCGTTTGGCAAGCACTAACTGTTGCGGATGTGGCCGATCGGGTTAAGCGAATGCCTGAAACAATCGATACCCCAATTACGACTGCGTTAAGTGACGATGGTGTGGATGTCTCTGGCGGCGAAGCCCAAAAAATCGCCATCGCCCGCGCGTGGTACAAAAACGCGCCGATCATGATTCTGGATGAACCGACCGCCGCTCTTGATCCCATCTCCGAGTATGAAATTTATCAACGGTTTGACGAGCTCATTGAAGGGAAAACTGCCATCTATGTGTCGCATCGCATGAGCTCAACCCGTTTTTCCCAACGGATTGTGGTGCTTGACCATGGGCAACTCGTCCAAGATGGTACGCATGCCAGTCTCATGGCTAAATCCGGCATTTATCGCGATTTATTCAATGCGCAAGCGCAATACTATACAGAGGACAGAATAAAAGCTGCACGTAAAAAAGTGGCCACATCCGTTGCACCCGTGGCAAATTAACAAAAACGTTTTGGGTTGACTTACCACGAATAAACTTTACCAACTGTTGCGACATTATCTCTGACCATCAAAAAACACTCGACCACAACTAGTCGAGTGTTTTTCATTGCCTTTCAATTAACCAACCAAGCTGCCATTCTCTAAGTTCTCAGAGACTTCCAGCAAAGTGATTTTCTTGCCGTCTAAACTTTCAGCCGACAACAACATGCCTTCAGACATTTCGCCTTTTAGCTTGCGCGGCTTCAAGTTGACCACGGCCATAACCTTTTTGCCTTTCAGCTTCTCATATTCTGGGTAAAATTCACGAATACCGGAAAGAATTTGCCGTGTGCCTTCATCGCCTGCATCGAGCGTGAACTTCAACAACTTATCAGCGCCTTTAACCGGTTCGACATTCAAAATTTCTGCGACCCGAATTTCGCTCTTATCGAATTGTTTGAACTCGATTTCTGACTTCCGAGTTTTTTCGTCGACGGTTGCTTTTGCGGTGCCGGGGGTCATCTTGCTCTTGATATATGCCACTTCTTCTTCCGTATCAAGACGCGGGAAGATTGGCGTGCCTTGTTCAACTACTTTGACACCAGCTGGCAAAGCGCCCCATTGGACAAGCTTGTGATCGTCATTTTCATGATCCAAGCCAAGTTGGCCGAAGATTTGCAATGGTGCATGGGTCATCACTGGTTGAATCAGTAGAGCAATCAGACGCAGGCTTTCGGCTAAGTGAGCCATCACAGCATCAAGCTGATCTTTTTTGGCAGGATCTTTGGCCAGATTCCACGGTTCCGTTTCGTCAATATACTTGTTCGCCCGGGAAACAATTTTCCAGACTTGATCCAAAGCATCGGAGAAACGCAACTCGTCCATCAATTTGTGATATTGCGCCAAAGCCGCCTGCGCCACATCGCCAAGATCTTGATCAAACGGCGTTACATCCGGTTTAAAGGCTGGCAAAATACCGTCTTCATACTTGTTAATCATGGCGATAGTCCGATTCAACAGATTGCCGAGGTCATTGGCCAAGTCGTAATTGATTCGGTCAATAAAGTCTTCTGGTGTGAAAATACCATCATTACCAAACGGTATGGCGCGCATCAAGTAATACCGCAAGGCATCCAAGCCATACCGTTCAACAATCATGTCCGGATAAATGGCATTGCCTTTCGACTTACTCATTTTGCCATCTTTCATGACTAGCCAGCCATGGGCATAAATTTTCTTTGGCAACGGCAAACCGAGTGCCATTAAAATAATTGGCCAATAGATAATGTGGAAACGAACAATCTCCTTACCAATCAATTGGACGTTGGCTGGCCAGTATTTGTCAAACAAAGCGTGATCATTACTGCCATAGCCTAGAGCCGTGATATAGTTCAGCAGCGCATCAACCCACACGTAAACAACGTGCTTCGGATCGGATGGAATCTGGACACCCCAATTGAAGCTCGTCCGGCTCATCGCCAGATCTTCCAGACCCGGTTTGATAAAGTTATTGATCATTTCAGTTTTGCGTGAAGCCGGTTGAACAAAATCCGGATGCTCGTCATAATACTTCAACAAGCGATCGGTGTACTTGCTCATCTTAAAGAAGTAACTTGGTTCGTGAACCAGCTGCACTTCATGACCAGACGGCGCTTTCCCGCCGGTCACGTTGCCGTCTTGATCGCGATAAACTTCTGACAGTTGAGATTCCGTGAAGTATTCCTCGTCTTCAACGGAGTACCAGCCAGTGTATTCGCCTAAATAGACGTCCCCTTGTTTGATGAGACGTTCCACAATCGTTTGAACGGCTTCGACATGTTCCTTGTCAGTGGTCCGGATAAACTTGTCATTAGTGATTTCAAGCATTTTCCAAAGTTGCTTGATTTGGGTCGCCATGCCATCAACATAAGCTTGTGGCGTCACCCCTAACTTATCAGCCTTTTGCTCGATTTTCAGGCCATGTTCGTCGGTCCCAGTTAGGAAGAAAACGTCGTAGCCCATGAGCCGCTTATACCGTGCGAGCACGTCTGCTGCAATCGTGGTGTAGGCGTTGCCGATATGTAGTTTGCCAGATGGGTAATAAATTGGTGTTGTTACGTAAAAAGTTGGTTTGCTTGCCATGCAAGGGCCTCCCGTACATTAGTTCAGAATGAGTCTAGTATAGCATAGGAAACAGCGGGGCTGTATAGTTGCCCACAGCTAATCATTTGCTGCTAACCAGTGATCCAAAACACTGATAAATTCATCATGTTGGTCAAGCAGCGCCAAATGCCGACTGTTGGCGAAGAGATGCCATTTGGCGTTAGGAATATGATCGACAACTGTTTTCGCAATAAGCGGCGTGCAGAGGTCATCAGTCCCATTGGTCACCAAAACCGGAACGTGAATGTTTTTGAGCTGATCGGTTACATCGAAGTCGCTAATCGTCCCATTTTCAGTAAATTCATTGGGGCCTTCAGCAATTAAACTGGCTCGTTTGCCGTTAGTTGGCCGGCGTAGCGGTTCAGGTGAGTTTTCGTCTGGATCATCCCAGCAGTACTTTTCCATGTAGCGATAATTGGCCGCCAGATATTTCACATTCGTAAAGTCGCCAGTTCGTTCTGCTTCTGCGATGGCTTCGCGATCTTCATAACTCAGGTATTTGATCAGGCGATGTTGTTCCTGAATCCACAACTTAATAGATGACGGCGAGCCGTCAATCATCACACTCTTGATACCTTGAGGATCGAAGCTGGTTAAATAATACATTTCCAGCATACCGCCCCATGATTGACCAAGCATGTGAAGCTCATCGAGGTGCAGGTACTTTCGTAAGGCGATCAACTCTTCTGCCCAAGTTTCTTTAACATAAACCGCCGGATCTTCTGGTAGTGACGACTTCCCGCAGCCGACTTGGTCGTACATAATCAGTTGCCGGCCGGTTTCGGCATAGTCGTCCATGAGTTCAAAATAATTATGCGACGACCCCGGTCCACCGTGAATCAGTAACAGCGGCGCCTTATCAGCACTAGGTTCGCCAACGATTCGGTAATAAGTTTTATATTCATGAAACGGCATGTAGCCTTCTTGGATTTTCATAGATGCACCAGTCTCCTTCTTAAAAATGATGATCCTTACCGCGATTGTACTACGCATTGATCATGGTGTCAGAAAGAATCGAAGCGCGATCGCCAACCCAGTTTCTGGATCGGTGGTCGCGCTTCGAAGATGATATGTTTGCTCTCAATGCTAACTTAGCGCTGTGCTGTTATCCGAGCCGGCCTCTTTGATCCCAACTTAATCAGCATCAAAACAGATCTAATTGTCGTGGGGCAAGACCCGGAAAGTCCAGACCCAACAAATCGATCAAACTTTGCGCATTGGCTGCAGCATCGTGACCACCATTATTGTTGAAGATGACGGTAACATTTTTACTTTTCAAATGCTGCGCGATGATACCAAACTGCTGCAGTTCTTCTTGGCTGTAACGATAATTGGTTCTTTCAGTCGTTTTGGCGCCGGTTCGACCCCATGCCGGATTTCGGCCATGCAAGCGCATCATGGTTAAATCGGCATTCGTTGCAATTGGCACAAGCGGCACTGAGCCGCTGGTCGTCTGCGCTTCATCAACGATCACGTGAATGTCGCTGGCTGCTTGCAACAGCGCCATCGTGTTGGCACGATAAGCCGGCAAATACCAGCTAGGATGGCGAAATTCAATGGCAACAGGTAAATCCGGCAGCAACCGATTTAGTTGCTGCAAGTAGCGTACATTTTCTGCGGTCACGCCAAAATATGGCGGAAATTGGCACAGCACCGCCTGCAACTGATGGCTTGCAACCAGCGGTGCCACCATATCATTAAATTTGGAAAAGTCAGCGACTGTGTCTGCACTTTCTTCGTGTTTCGTCATGGTTCGCGTCGCTTTAATTATGAACTGAAACCCAGATGGCACTTGGGCCTGCCAGTGGCGAACCTGTTCCACAGGCTTCAATCCATAAAACGTCGTGTCCAACTCCAGTACAGGAAAATGCTGAGCGTAATCCGAAAACGTACTCCGATTGCCGCGCGTCGCTAATTCTGGATGATCGGCTACACTCGTCAAACCAACATTAATCATCAATTTCACCATCCGCGATGCGAAAATCTTCTAACCGATCGCCGGTAAAATAAGATGCATAATCATGGCGTTCGCCATTCAGCGCATAGTGCAACAGTGGCTGTAAATCTGGTACCAAGCCGGGATTATCCGCTAACAACCAATCTTTTGAAAAAGTCGCTAAAATGCCCTCCCGAGTGGCTCGCGGCATCACCAGCTCGTCTTCCGTGTGGCCAAAGAAGGCAAAAAGTTCGGCCCGCAACTCACCATCAACATGCCAGAACACACGCCCGCCATTGATCAGATCATGCGGGGGAATAATAATGTGACTTTCTTCCTGCAATTCACGTGAGGCGCAAGTAGCTGGGGTTTCATTAGGCAGGAATTTCCCACCCAATGTATTCCACATGCCACGATATGGTGGATTCGTCCGATTAATTAGCAACCAGCCGCTTGGGGTTTCGACAGTGACTAAGGTATATTTTTTGACCATGTTTGCTCCTTTGCTTTGGGATCATCACTAGCAAAAAGGCGCCGAAATGGCGTCTCTTTTGAATCTTTGATGACAGGCCTTTTTTTGCGAGGATACGTCAAACCGCCCAGATTAGCTGACCGTGAAAGAGCGCTCGTAAAAGGACCTACTTCATTTTTTCAAAGGTATCCTTAATGATACCGGCAGAGTGAACATACTTAGCACGCTCTTCATCTGTCAACTTCAACGTTGGCGTCTTGATAACACCTTGTTTACCGATCATGGCTGGATGACCGATAGCAATACCGAATTCTGGATCGTAATTAGCGCATGGGAAGATGCGATGTGCATCGCTGATGATCGCCTGTGTCATTTCAGTCGCGATGGTGGCGATACCGTAGCTCGTATAATGCTTAGCCTGATAAATCTTCCAACCGCCTGCCCGCGCATCATCGGCAAGCTGGTCGTAATCCACCTTCGCATATTCAGCAATCGGTTCATTATTGACCCGTACTGTTGACCAAGCGGTAAATTGCGATTCGCCATGTTCGCCCATATTGTAACCACGCACGTCAGCAACATTCACATGCAAGGTATCGGCAACCGCCCGTCGCATCCGATAAGTATCCAGCGAAGTCCCAGTCCCAATAATTTGAGACTTCGGTAAATCTAGGAGATATTGCCAGTAACTCGTGACAGCATCACATGGATTGGTGATATCTAGCAAAACACCATGGAAGCCAGACGCCTTCAGTTTTGGAGCGACGTCATCTAGTGCTACTTTTGAAGTCTTGGTTTCTCCAATTCGATCACCATTTGAAATGGCGCCAATATTGCCGACCGCGGAAATAACCACATCAGCATCTTTCAAAGCATCATAATCGTTGACAACAATGTCAGTATAAGTGGGCAAGCCGCCAAGCGCATCCTTCAAGTCAAAGCTTTCGCCTTCAGCAAGTTCAGCCTTTTTATCAATCAAGACTAACTTGTCAGCAACCCCTTTGCTGACAAGATTAAAAGCCGTGGTCACACCTACGTGTCCAATACCAATAATACCAATTGTTCTTGCCATATAAAAAATCTCCTTTTCAAAATGCGTTCATTGGCGTGATTTCTTTTTTGAATCAGCCATCAAGTGACGTTCAATGCGCTGATCCGGAATCGCCCATAGCAGCAACATCAATAAGTCTAGTATGATCGTCAACGGCGGCCAAAGCAAAGCCAATAACATCGCAACAAGTGCAATCGCGACGGAGGCCGCTGCTTTCCAGTTGTGCCGCTGCCGATATAAGTCTGCTAATGCCGATGTTGGTCCATTGACGCGAATCAGGGTTTGCACTAATAGCACATAGCTGATATTGGCCATCAAGATCACAAACCCATAGGCCAATTCAGGGCCAAATGTCCCTACGTGTCCTTCGCCTACCCAGCTAGTGGCGAATGGAAACATTGACACAACCAGCATGAAGAAAGAGTTCGCCCACATCACCCGCCAATCGATTCGTTCGACCAGTTGAAACAAGTGATGATGATTATTCCAGTAAACAATGAGTGTCAAAAACGACACTAGATAAATGGCAAAAACACCGCGTAGTTGCCATAACGAAGCCAATGATCCGCTGTGCGGCGGTTGCAATTCTAACACCAGAATCGTCAGGATAATGGCGATAACCGCATCTGTAAACGCCTCAAGCCGTCCTTTATTCATGGCAATATCCCCTCACAAAGTTATTTTTGGAAGCTTCGCCTTCACTTACAGAATTTCTCAGATGATGAGCAAAAGCTAAGTTGTTATTGCTTCAGACTACCAGCTTCGCAAATACGTCCACCGCATCCCCCTGCACCATATGCGCGCCTTCCGGCAATGCGATCTTTTCACGGTTCACAGCGACAATGGTCGCCTCTGGTTGCGCATAGCCAATCAACCCCGCAAATGGATAAACCACGAAGCTTGTTCCCACCACGATCAGCAAATCTGCAGTTGAAATGGCTTCGATCGCCGCACTGACGGTATCGGGATTGATTGGTTCACCATACAACACAATATCTGGTCGCAAAATACCACCGTCAGCTGCATGAACATCACTTTTCAGATAGGTCTCGTAGTCAAAATGCTTGTGACAAGTTTGGCAATAAATGCGATAAAGATTGCCATGAAATTCAACAACATGCTCTGCACCGGCCTTACGATCGAGGCCGTCAACATTCTGCGTAACAATCGTACCTTTTTGATTGGTGATGGTTGCCATTTTCTCGTGAATAACGTTCGGTTTAGCCGCTGGAAAGTACATATTATTGACAACAAACTTATGAAAATCTTCATGATGTGCTTGTAAATTATCAATAGACAGTGCATATTCCGGATCGACTTGATCGGCGTATAGCCCGCCCTTGGAACGATAATCCGGAATCCCTGATGCTGTTGAGACCCCTGCCCCAGTCATGAATGTCACATGCTTCGCCTGCTGAATTGCAGTTTGCAGATCAAACATATATGGTCCCTCCTTAAACGCGATCACCGGCTCAGAAACCTGCACATAAAGACCTCAAGCCTAAAAGGCCGCTTATGCTCCGGTTTCTAAACGCGTTCGTCCACGCGCTTATCTCTTAGCAGATATTTTTCAATGATGAAAATACGCAATCAAACCGCCAATCCTTAGCATGACGCATCTTTAATATTTCAAGTTGCGTTTAAATGGTTCACATGCGCTATTAATTTAAATCAAAAAAGGTGTAACATAACAGTAGAAATACTTTCAGAAAGGAGTCTTGATCATGAAGTCATTTCGGTGGTCACACGTTATTAGTTATCTGATCATGGTCATCGTCCTTGTTTTCTTTGCCTTCGTCCTTTATCAGGTCATCATGCTCGGTGTTCATTCCGTTTCCAATAGTTTCTTCATCAACTTTGGCCAGCATTAACGAATCGTGTAGTCGAGCCGATACTGCGTCAGAATGTCATTCAGCGATTGTTGATACAACTGCTGAAAGGCTTCTGGCGTTGTTTCTTTTTCTGGCAAGGGCAGTACAAACGCATTTTGCTCATCGCTGCGTCCCATGGCAACATATGCGGGTTCCTTGGTCTCGCGATCACGGTAGCCACTGTGTTTGATCATGAAAACCTGATCCAAGGTAAGGCGTAATTGCCGATGCGACAGAACAGGCGTCAACGTTGCAAATTCAGCATCGTTGGTCGGTTGATAGCCTAGCCGTTCAATCACGGTATCAAATCGCGCCAGCAGGTGAACAACGGCGCGTCGTAATCCAAATGGGGAATCAAGCTTCTGCGCATCCAGCAAGTCGTAAAGTTCGCGTGCAAGCGGCAAAGCTTGTGGATAGGCATTTGCTAATTCTGCTGGCAACTCACCATTTAAAAACCCCAACAAATCAAGCAACGATAGCACTCGATAAATAACCAACTGGTCATCGGCTTCTGCTGGCACATTTTGTTTGAAGCCGGCGAGCACTTGCGCCACCGCTGCGTCTGTCAAAAGGTTGTGATCGCGTTGCCAGGCGACAACAAGCATATGCACCGCAGCATTATATAGCGAGGTGCTCGTGGCATAAAGTTGATCGTCTACCTGCGGATCACCGCTCAATAAATGGAATTGAAGTTGCGGATAACCTTTCATCTGGAACAACAGGTGTAGTAACTCATGACTTAAGGTGTAATCGACATTGGTCGTGTCCGTCACTGCTACCACTAGCGTACCATCTTTTTTCAATTGCTGATGGCTTTGATCGTGCGTTAAGACGCCGCTCGCCTCCCCGCTAATATCGACTTCTAGGGGATGATCATAGTGTTCCTTGACTTCATTTAGTAATGTTTCAACGTCTTCCTGCATCGTATTGCACTCCTTAAACGCGATCACAGCCGCAGAAACCTGCACATAAGGACCTCAGGCGTAAATGACCCAAACCCAGCCGTTTACGCCTGAGGCCGCTTATGCTCCGGTTTCTAACCGCGGCCGCTCACGCTCTGTCTTAAACACGGTTGCTGACCCAGAAACCGGGCCAGCTCACGCTCTGTGATAAATTGGCTTTAATTATTTTTATCCTCTATCATTAAGGTAGCGATAAAAGGGAGGAAATTCAAATGAAACTATCCGTACCACTTATCAATGGTCAACTTGCCGATCGCTATGGCAAGCATGCAAGCGGCAGTGACGTTAAAAATGGCTATCCCATTACGAGTTTTCCTTTTACGATTGAGGATGCCCCTGCCGAAACTGTCAGTTTTGCACTTTGGTTCCTTGACTACGATGCTGTACCGGTTGGCGGCCTACCATGGATTCATTGGAATGTAGCCAATATTCCCGCCGACAGCACAACATTCCCAGCAGGCGCCAGTCATACCAATAAGGTGCCAATGGTCGAAGGCAAGAACGCCACCGCTGGCCACCTCGTCGGCAACACCGACCCATTCACACAGGCTGGTTATGTCGGCCCGCAACCACCAGATAAAGATCACGATTATACCTTAATCGTCTTTGCATTGGATACGAAATTGCCACTGCAAGCTGGCTTTTGGCTAAATGAAGCTCGGCACGCGATGAAGGGTCACATATTAGCACAAGCAGAAATTGATCTGCCTTCGCGCGTTTAACCGACAAAGATGAAAAACCCCTGCTGACCAGCGTCAGCAGGGGTTTTTTCATTTTGACACCAGCTTCTTAAACTGTCAGCTACCATCGCCTGTATTCAGCCATAAGGCACCAGCGCCGGCTGCAGCTAAAACGCCGACACCAATAATACCGACTAACGCAAACTTAAAAATGGCAAAGCCGCCAATTGCAAACAGTATCAGACTGATAAAGGGATGACGGAGGATCGCCCCCAGTAACTTAATCACCAAAAACAAAATGATGATCACCGCCACCACTGCACCAATCAAAATTGCGCCAGTTAAGGTATGACCATTGCCACTACCCTCTGTCGTTGTTAAAATCGCCGGAATCATCACAAACTGTCACCCCTTGCTTAAACCGCTAAAATTATTTGATCAGGCTCTGAATCCATTGAGCGATACCATTAAAGAAACTCACGATGCCATCCCAGATTTTTTGCAGGAAATTCCGATTTTCTTCAGTGTTCAGGCTCTTATTGAGTTTATCAAACAAGCCTTTAGCAGAATTCTGAATGGAATCGGCCAGCTTCCCTGCCTGTGCTTTAAAGTCATTGTTCTTTAATGAACCGGCTTTTTGAACGTTCACTAGTAAGTTAATGATCAATTGCCGCTGATTGTTGTTAATAATCGTTGTTAAATTATTCTGTTTAAGCTGACTGTCTACGATGTTACCGATCTGATTTTGGGACAAAGTCTGCTGACCATTGTTACTTTGACTGGCCATTTGCTGTTTCGCACCCGCCACGGCATTATTGAGCTGCTTGTCAGAATAGCCATCTTTGTCCTTATTCGCTTGGGTGATCGAACTCAAGGTGTTGACTTCCTGCTGAGCAGCATTGATTTGCTGGTTATTCAAATTTTCGCCATTTTGAGCAAAAGCCGCATAAACCCCTGCCAAGGCACCTGAACCATCAATTCTAACCGCGCTGGTAATGTAGAGGTTGGCATTGCTAATCCCAGCGGTTAATGCCGCATTACGATATTGATCAGCGGTGATGGTGGTGATGTTATTGGTGCCATTATAAGGGACGATTTTGACATTAATGCCCCCATTATCAGTCTTTTGAACCAACGCGCTAGACCAGACGCCTGAGCTTTCAGTAAAAGTACTACCTGAAGGATTGAGGTACTTCACCAGTGTGGCCCCATTCACGGTCAGTTGACTGGCATTGTTGACCCCGGCAGCATTTTGTAAAGTACTCAAGGTGCCGCTTTTTTGATCAGCAGTCAGTGAGGAACCAATTGTTGCCACTGGTTGTGACCAAGTATCGGCTCGCACCACATGCGGTGCTGCGGTTAGCAAGGCCAAGCCTGCAACGGCCAGACCTAGCCATTTCATAAATTTTTTCATGAGTAAAATCCATCCTTTTAAATGCGTTCTCCAGCCCAGAAACCTCCGCATAGGGACCTCAAGCACAATGGCCATGACCCAGTCATCGCACTTGAGCGCACTTATGCTCCGGCTTCTAACCGGGCTGGCTCACGCTCTCCTTTAGATTGGTACCTTCATTATCGCTGCTTCAGCGCACTCCGTCAGCATGTTTACCAGACTTTTAAGCAATGATTAACTAATGCTCACGCTGTGTCACCGCACGCGTGTTCAAATGATCGTACAGCGCGCCTTCTCGCAAGCCAAACTGTGAGAAGGTGAGACGATCCGAGTCTAGATAACGAATCATCGAGATAACCGGCATCAAACCGCCCACGATAATATCAGCGCGAAACTTTGACAGCCCCGGAATTGACTCCCGCGTGGCCAAATCTGCACCAAGAATTTCCTTAAAAATCGCATTGGCCTGCTTTGTCGGCATTCGATAGCCGTGAATCGCCTCAAAATCAGCCATTTTTTCCTTACGTCGTTCGATTTTCGCCAACGTCCGATTGCTTCCGCCAAGCGCGATAATCGGCAAATTCTGTGCTCGCCGCAGCCACCAGATGCTGTTAAAAGTCTCATGAATAAACGTACTTAAGGCAAAATACTCCGGCGCCGAAATCACATCCGGATTCAAAAACCGTTCGGACAGGTTGACCGAGCCAAAAGGAATCGATACCAGATGTTGCAACTTCCGATTTTGAACCAGAATCAACTCGGTTGAGGCACCGCCTGTGTCCATAATTAAGGCGTTTTGAATCGGCAAGGTGTTGATGACGCCTAAAAAGTCATACTCGGCTTCACGCGTTCCCGGAATCACATTGATGATCAACCCCGCTTCGTTCTTCACCCGTTTGAGGAATTCTTTTTGATTCTTGGCTTGGCGGACAGCAGCTGTTGCAACCGCCTTTAAATCAATATCAGCATACTTATTCAGCTCCGTCTTAAACCCCTGCAAGGCTTTCAGGGTGCGATCCATTGCTGCGGGCTGCAAAACGCGATCTGGCCCCATGTCCTCAGACAATCGCACCATTTCTTTGAGCCGTTTGATCGGCTTGACAACCTCTTGCTCGATTTCCCAGATCGTCATCCGAGCTGAGTTACTGCCAAGATCAATTACTGCAAAATGATGCGTCATGCGTCATCGTCCTCCTTGGGTGCGGTTATCGGAATAAAAGTATGCGTTGCATGCAAGTCTTCAGGAGCATCATCAACTTCCTCACGTCGCAATGCTTCACCCATGGCTTCAGCATGTTCAATGAAGTATGCCTGTGCATTGAGTTTTGTAACCCCGCGTAATTGAGCACGAACCCACGTACTGTCCGGTTGTAAAATTCGCGTTTTAACGTTATCTGCCCACATGATACTGAAAATTTTGATGATGCGTTCGCGAATATCGTCCTGCAAAATCGGGAACAGCAGCTCAACTCGGCGGCTCAGATTGCGGTTCATCAAGTCAGCAGATGAAAGGTAAACATTTTCCTGCCCATCCGCATAAAAGTAGTAAATTCGGCTGTGTTCCAGCAACTGTCCGACAATCGAATGTACTGTGATATTGTCTGAAACTCCGGGAATACCAACCTTCAAGTTGCAGATCCCACGAATAAGGAGATGTATCTCGACACCGGCATTGGAAGCTTCATAGAGCTTCTCGATCATGGCCGTATCAGATAGCGAGTTCATCTTCATCTGGATCAAGGCCTTGCGCCCCGCCTTAGCAGCAGTAATTTCTTCATCAATTCGATCCATCAGATAGTCTCTGATGCCCAGTGGTGCAATGACCAGCTTGTGAAAATACGGTGGTTCCGAAAAGCCAGAAAGCATGTTGAAAATATTAGACGCATCTTCACCAATTTCGTTGTTGCAAGTGAACAAGCCCATGTCGGTATAAAGCCGCGCCGTCACATCGTTGTAATTTCCGGTCGCCATGTGCATATAGCGCTTGATGCCTTCCTCTTCGCGACGAACAACCAACGCCAACTTACAATGTGTCTTCAAACCGACCAAACCATAAATCACGTGGCAACCGGCATGTTCCAATTCTTGCGCCCAATGAACATTATTCTCCTCATCAAACCGCGCCTTCAACTCCACCAATACCGTGACCTGCTTGCCATTTTCTGCAGCTTTTTTCAGATAACGGATGATCGGCGATTTGCTTGAAACCCGATACAGCGTCATTTTTACTGCAAGCACTTGTGGATCTAATGCTGCTTCGCGAATAAAGTCAACAACTGGCTGAAAACTGTCATAAGGGTGCTGCATGAAGACATCGCGATCCTTAATGACATCAAAAATCGACTCTTTCTTGAAATCCGGATCCATGTACGGTGTGAATGGCTTGAATAGCAAATCTTTATGATCGTGCACTTGTTTGACCAATTTGCTGAGAAAATTGAGATCAATCGGACCATGAATTTCATAAACGTCTTCATCCTTCACATTCATAGCCTTGATGAGACGTTTGCGCAAATGCTTGCTCATACCAGCTTCAATCTCAAGCCGCATCACTTTCCCGCGTTGACGCTTTTTCAACTGGGATTGAATCTCCTTCATCAAATCAGATGCATCCTCTTCGGCCACATCCATGTCCATGTCACGGGTAACCCGAAATGTAGCCGTTTCTTTGATGTCAGCACCAACAAACAGCTCACTGACAAACATCCGCACGACTTCTTCAAGCAAAATAAAGACATTGTCGCCGCCTGGCAGCCGCAAAACCCGCGGAAAAACATCAGGCACCTGTACCATCGCAAACGACCGTGACTTATCGCCTTTATCATCAGGCCGAACCAGCCGAATGGCCAAATTCAGACTATTATTGCCAAGAAATGGGAACGGCCGCGTCGGATCAACTCCCATCGGGGTTAAAACGGGATACAGTTCATAATGGAAATAATCTGAGACAAAATCGTGCTGTTTCTCCATCAATTCTGATGCATGGAGCAGTTGAATATCGACAGCACTCATTTTTGGCAACAGCGAACGAACCAATGTTGTGTATTGTTTCTCCACCATTGCGTGGGCGGTTTCGGAAATTGCGTCTAACTGCTCTTGCGGTTTCAATCCTGCTGCATCCGGCTGATCATAATTAACTGTGACCATTTTTTTCAGCGACGCAACGCGAATATTGAAAAACTCATCAAGATTGCTTTGCGTAATACCCAGGAAACGTACCCGTTCTAGCAACGGGTTATTCTTATCCCGGGCTTCTTCCAGTACCCGATCGTTGAATGCCAGCCAACTGAGTTCACGGTTATTAAAATAACGCGGCTTTGAAAAATCTAGTTTCTTCATAAAATGTTTCTTCCTTTCAGCTCAAGCCCTAGCCCGAATACCTCAGAGAAAAACTTTCCTTTGCGTGCTAATGTCCAGCGTTCAAGTTCAATATCATCATCGGCTCTGGCTGTTAACAGCACTTCATTTGGTTTGACAGAAACCCGTAATTGCTGAATCTTCTGTTGGCGAGATGCGTCTAGACTATCTGCAACGCGTAGCAAGGCGGATAACTTAGCCACAACTAAGCGATTTTCGGTCGACATTGTTGGAAAGTTCTTTAAGTCCGATTGCGGTGTAATGGAGCTGTGAAACCGTGTAATCGTTGCCACCATGGTTACTTCAAGATCATTGAGCCCCATAATTTCAGATGCTTTGATGATGTAATTAGAATGTGCGTAATGTTTGTGTGTTTCAATGTAACTACCAATATCACTAACCGTTGCGGCGACTTCAAGCAAAAGACGCTCGCGTTTGCCCATGCCGTGCAACTTTTTCAATCGATCAAACAGCTGTAAGGCAACCGTCCGTGTGGCTTGCATATGGGCTTCATCAACTTGGTAGCGTTCTGCCAAATTATTCGCACTGATGACAATTTCTTCATTTGGATCAAAGCCCAGCTTTTTAAAGCCGCCTTCATGTGCTGCATTGACTTCAATACCATCAATGGCTTTAAGATCTGAGATCCAAATAGATTGACTGTTGAGCGTTTCAACCAACCGATACACCAGCAAAACTGTCGGCAAAACCAGTGATGTTTGGTCAGAAGTCAAATCATAGGTATCTGCAAGGTACTGGTCAGAAGCCTTTGTCACTTCATCGTATAATAAATCAAACCCTGGCCGATCAGTTTCTACCTGATGCTTGCCTTCCGGAATGATATTTTGAAAAATCGACAGATTACTACCCATTAAAATCATATTGGTGTACTCAACACCTTGTGGCAACAGCCGCATAAAGTCGAGCAAGCGACTGTCGATATAGTCGCGCATCACTTCAACATAATTTGTCACCGAGCGTTGGACATCACTCATGATTTCATACACTCGCAAAGGGCCAAGTGACAGATTACGCGAGAAGCCAAACACGCCATTGCTGAAGGTAGTCAACTCAACTGACCCTGAACTGATATCAATCAGCACCGTGCCTTTTTGCGTAATCGATTTAAACTGCGGAAACTTCACCATGATCGCTTGGGTACGAAAAAAGGCTTCTTCTGATAGTGAGGTAGTTTTAATGAGCCAGCCAGTTCGCGTATAAAGCTGATCACGCACAAACTCGGCATTATCAGCTTCGGCCCAACTGGTACTTGCAAATACATTAACAGTCGGTACGCCATAGTCTTTAAAAATTTGATTGATGGCATCAAACGCTTGTACGATCGCATCAACAGTATCGGGCAAGATTTCATGTTCTGCATAAAAATCATCCCCAATGGCAACTGGATATCTACCGCGTTCAATTGTTTTCAGCGTCCGCAGATTTGTGATGCTAAAAACGATTGCTTGTGCACCGATCATCACAAACCCTTGTATATTATTTGCCATTCTCGTTCCACCCATTTCTTTTCGTTTGCTACCTGACTGTCATCATGCTCTAATGCCATGATAGCACGGTAAACACTGCCTGCATGGCTTTTTAGACAAGCCTTATTACTGACAATCGGTCTATCTACCTTTAGTTTACCAAAAATCGGCATCAATCTTTACTGAATGTGCTATAAGTAGCGCTTTCTTCAACATTTGGTCCGACCAATGGCAGACTCGATTGCTGGCTAGTCAGTCATTGGCCAATACCACAGACCTAATAACCATCACAAAAGCATGCGATAGCCTCAAATTAGCTCGTCCTTGAGGGTGCTTTCTCACGCAATCATCACTGCTTTTGTGATAATCTTAAAGCATCATGGAACAATTCTGAAAGGATGCTCATTATGAAAATGATTGATCTAGGCCGTTCTGGTCTGCACGCTTCTGCCATTGCGTTAGGTGTTATGCGTTTGCCGAATCTCGATCGGCCGCGAGCAACCGAACTACTTGATGCTGCTTATGACGTCGGCATTAACTTTTTTGACAATGCTGATGTTTACAGCAATGGTAAAGCTGAACAGCTTTTTGGCGATGCGTTGAAGAAGGCCAGCTTTACACGTGATCAAGTCCTGATTCAGACTAAGGTCGGTATCGTCAATGATCGAAAAGCGACCCATCGCTATGATTTCTCCAAAGAGCATATCGTGGATGCTGTCAATGGCAGTCTTAAACGCCTTGGTACCGATCATGTTGACAGCTTGCTATTGCATCGACCTGATCCGCTCATGGAACCAGAAGATGTTGCTGAAGCCTTTCTGCAATTGCAAAATGAAGGTAAAGTTCGGCAGTTCGGGGTTTCCAACTTCAATCCTGCTCAGATTGAACTGCTCCAACAGGCGGTGCCGCAACGATTGATCATCAATCAATTGCAGTTTTCCCTGATGCACACAGGCATGATTGATGCCGGCATGCATACAAACATGGCAGATGCCCGTTCCATTGATCATGATGGCGGTCTTCTCCCATACAGTCAGCAGCATCATATGGCAATTCAGGCGTGGAGTCCTTTCCAATATGGCTTCTTTGAAGGTGTCTTCATCGACAACGATAAATTCCCTGAATTAAATGCCTTACTTCAAAAGCTGGCCGATCAATATACCACCAATCCCAACGCAATTGCTGCTGCCTGGCTCTTGCGTGTACCAGCTGATGTGCAAGTCATCGCCGGAACTACCAAACCCGCTCGCATTCGCGCCATCGCCGAAGCCGGCGACATTGCTTTGACCCGGCAAGAATGGTATGACCTCTACTTCGCCGCCGGAAACGACCTGCCATAATCAGACAGAGCGTGAACTGGCACGGTTAGAAACCGACGCATAAGCGGCCTCAAGTGCATTGACCGGGCTTTGGTCAGTCTGCTTGAGGTCCTTACACGCAGGTTTCTGCGACTGCAAACGCGTTTAGACAAAGCATGAACCAACACATTTTTAAAAGGAAAATCCTATGGAAAAACGACTCGACTACATTACAGATCTCATGGCACTTGGTCCAACCGCCAATGCAAGGACCATTCAGCGTCGCCAAACTGCCCATCGACTCGCAATTGCTGAGGCATGGCAGGTAAAACCCGGCGAAAAAATTCTAGAAATCGGCTGTGGGCAAGGCGACCTGAGCGCCGTTTTGGCTGATCAAGTCGGCTCAGCCGGGCATGTGACTGGCATTGACATCGCCTCACCTGACTACGGCGCCCCGCTGACGCTTGGCCAAGCATGGAACCACTTGCTTGCGGGACCGCTTGGTGATCGCTTAACGGTTCATTTCAACACTAATCTTTCGGATGATCTTGGGCCCATCGCCAATCAGCATTTTGACCGGGTTGTCCTGGCACATAGTCTTTGGTACTTTGCTTCCGCCAACGCCCTCGCCTTATTATTCAAAAACATGGCAGCTGTCTGTGATCACGTTGATGTCGCCGAGTGGTCAATGCAGCCAACTGCGCTGGATCAAATTGGGCATCTGCAGGCGGCTATGATTCAAGGCTTGCTGTATGCCATTGCTCCAAGTGATGTCGCCAACATTCGCACGTTGATCACGCCGGACACTTTGGCACAAATCGCACATGATAACACATGGACCTACACCGCTGGCACCATCGTCGAAGACCCTACTTTAGATGATGCCCACTGGGAGATTGCAACAACCAATGCGCTTTTGACCGAACTCAAGCTCAGCACCGATTTGCGTGATCGTGTGAAACCATTGCTCGAGGCTATGAGCCATAACGGTACGGCAAGTTTAGCAACTTTTACGGGCCGCATCACATTTTAACCAAAATGGAGGTCATCAGACGTTGATTGAATTTACCCCTGCCACAACCAGTGATTTACCAAAAATTGTCGCCATTTACAATGAAACTATCCCGACCCATCAAGCAACCGCTGACTTGCAGCCGCAAACAGTCGCTGAGAAACAAGCTTGGTTTGCGGCTCACAATAACCATTTTCCCGCTTGGATGATTCAAGTTGACCACAAAATCGTTGGCTGGCTGACACTGTCGGCTTATAGTGACCGCTCAGCTTATGACCAAACTGCCGAAATCAGTTTATACCTTGATGTGGCCGCCCGCGGTCACCACGTTGGCAGCGCGGCATTGGCCTTTGTTGACCGCGAAGCACCCAAGCACGACTTAACCACTGTTCTCGCCCGAATTTTTGGGCATAACCAAGCCAGTCGCAACTTGTTCACCAAATTCGGTTATGACCACTGGGGCCATTTGCCAGCCATCGCTATCCTGCCAGAAGGAGAAGCGGATTTAGAAGTCTATGGCAAACACTTTAAAAGCAGAGCGTGAACTGGCGCGCTTAGAAACCGGAGCATAAGCGACCACAAGTGCATTGGCCGGGTTTTGGCCAGTGTGCTTGTGGTCCTTATGTGCAGGTTTCTGCGCCAGTGAACGCGTTTAAAAGAGCCTGAACTGGCGCGCTTAGAAACCGGAACATAAGTGGCCGCAAGTGCATTGACCGGGTTTTGCCAGTGTGCTTGTGGTCCTTATGTGCAGATTTCTGCGCCAGTGAACGCGTTTAAAAGAGCGTGAACGCGTAAAAAGCGTTTGACTGATGCTAACGGGCTGACCCGTTGGCGATCAATCAAACGCTTTTTTAATCTTGGTGCCCAGCCAATTCATCTTCCTGCTGTCTAATGCGCCGCATCGTCCGAACATACGAGCTGACTAGTACCAGCACACTGCCGAACCACGCCAGCGGGTTGGCCGCCGATGCACCAGCAAAGCCGAATGGCACAACGAGGAAAATCGCCGCAAACGCCCGCATCCCCAATTCGAAGAATCCCGCAACCGTTGGCACCAACGTCTGGCCAAGACCTTGCAACAAATTACGAATCGTGAAAAGAATCGCCAACAACCAGTACATGCTGGCATTGAAGTGGAAATAAGTCTGGGCTAAGGCCGTCACAGCTGGTTGATTCGGCCCGAGAAACAAATTCACTAATGGTTTGCTGAAAAGAATAATAACCACACCCAGCACTGCCGATAAGCCGACGTTCACCATCAAGGTTTGATAAACTCCGCGACGGATTCGCCCATATTCCTTCGCACCCAGATTCTGCGCAGCAAACGTCGCCATTGCCACCCCAAAAGAGGCTGACGGCAAGGTCGCTAACTGATCAATTCGTCCAGCCGCCGTATACGCAGCAACCGCATTGGTGCCTAATGTATTCAACATCACCTGCAAAATGACAGCGCCAATTGCAATAATCGACATCTGAAACCCCATCGGAAGCCCAACTTTTAAATGCTGAACAATATCGTGCCAATCAAAGCGCAAATCACGACGCCGAATCATTAGAAGCGGTATCCGCATGCGAATGTAAATCCAACAGAGCAACGCCGCGATCACTTGCGCGCTAACCGTTGCATAGCCGGCACCAGCCACCCCGGAATGAAACCCGAGAATGAACCAAAAGTCCAGTACGATATTAATAATGGTCGCAATGATCAAGAAGAACAGCGGTGTTCTTGAATCGCCCAGTGCTCGCAGCATATTGCTTAACAAGTTAAAACTCATTGATGCAATAATGCCGAAATAGATAACCCGCACAAAGGCGATCGAACCATCCATGATATCCGGTGGTGTCTGCATCACGGTCAATAATGGTCGTGTCATCGTGACGGCTGCTACGGTGAGAATCAGTGAAATCCCAACCGTGATCCAAATGCTCGTACCGAAACTGCGTCGCACACGGCGATAATCATGAGCACCATAGGCCTGTGCTGTCAAAATAGAAAGTCCAGCCGTGGTCCCTTGCGCAAATCCAATAATCAAAAAAACAATGCTGGATGTTGCCCCAACTGCCGCCAACGCATCCTTACCGATCGTCCGCCCAACAATCAACGCATCCATAAAACTATAAAGCTGTTGAAAAAGATTGCCAATCAGTAATGGAATCGTGAACAGCACGATTAATTTCAATGGCTTACCGATGGTCAAATTCCGCATTAACAAATCCTCCAAAAATGATCGTGTGCTCACCCAATCAGGATCGCACTTTTCAACAACGGGATTGCACACGTAAACTACCTATCCGTCATCGGGTATCACTGATAAGCGATATGACATGCGCTCGTTCCCGTTCACAAAAGACTAATTCAACAACCATAGCACAAAAAACCAGGCAGCGACTCGCTGTCTGGTAATTGAAATATATTTGCAATCAAACATCGGCACCACCGCCGCCGGAACTGCCGCCGCCCCAACTGGAACCGCCACCAGAGCCGCCTCCGAAACCACCGCCGAAGCCGCCTCCGCCGCCACGCCGGCCAGAAGATAGCAGCGCGTCCAGAATAACCCAGAGCCAAAAGCTGCTGTCACCTCGACCACGGCGACCACCACGGCCACCGCCGCCGCGACTACCAAAGATGATGGCCACAACGACGACAGCGATAAAGATGAAAACAATTTTCGTCAAAAAGTTGCCGCCGCTGTCTTGACTTGAGTTGCGATATTGATTCATCGTCTCATCAGAAACCGTGTTTTGATCTTTAGGGAACTTGTATTTCTTATCGATGACTGTCGCAACCGCATTGAAAACCTTGCGAATGGCCTGATTCAGTTCTTTAGGATCATGTGACTTGATGTCCTTCAGATTGTCATTCAAGATTCGCCCAGCCAGCGCATCAGGCAAATCGCCTTCCAAACCATAACCAACTTCAATGCGCATGTTCTGCTTGCCGCCGTTATTCGCATAAAGCAAAAGCACCCCGTTATCGGTACCTTTCTTGCCAATTCCCCATTTCTGGAAAAGATCCGGTGCATAGTCTGACAAGGGGTCGCCATGGGTCGACTTTAAAGCTGCTACGGCAATTTGCGGCTGTTGTTTAGTGCCTTGGTAATACTGATTCTTACTGTCGATCAGTTGCTTGGTACTTTCATCAAGCACACTGTCTTGATCTAGATAGTAATGCTCGGTGGGCCGTGCCGGCAGATCTTCGGCTGCCGCCACTGGCTGCGCGGCGCCAGTGAACAACAACAAACCCGTCAGCGCGGCAACAAACCACGCTAAATGCCTGCGCATGGTGCCACCTACTTCCCAGAACTAGAGCTGTTCGTTGAAAAATCAACGCTTGGAACCGTTTGGGCAGCCGGTGTTGCTTTGAAGGTGTCCTTCTTCCCTAAGCCCATCATGCTAGCAAAAATATTCTTCGGGAAGGTCACAACACTCTGGTTATAATCACGAACCTGATCAATATATCGCTTACGTTCAACCGAGATTCGATTTTCACTACCTTCAAGCTGCGTCATCAAGGTGTTCACCTGATTGCTGCTTTGCAGTGTCGGGTAATTCTCTTTAATCACGTTGATCAAAGTACCCACACTCTTGTTCAACTGATCATCAGCCTTAGCTTTGTCAGTTGTCGAACTTGCATTAGCATACGACTTGCGGGCTTCAGCAATGTCACCAAAAACCTTCTGCTCTTGGCCCATGTTGCCCTTAACCGCATTAACTAAGTTAGGCACCAAGTCAGCCCGTCGCTGCATGACGTTTTCAACCTGGCCCCATTGCGCTTCAACGGCTTGATTCTGCTTAGCTAATGAGTTGTAGGTGCCGATTCCGAAGATCAGGCAGATAGCAACAATCACACCAAGGACAATACTTGTGACCGCAACTGGACTTAATCGTTTCGTTTTCATTGATATGAATTCCCCTCTAATGCGTTCACAATTACCTACCTTTTCACGGAAAAAGCCGTCAGAAAACAACGGTATTTCCGTGAAAAGGCAGGCTACAACTGCTCACGCTTATCATCAATTTCCTGCTTATACCATCATTCTACCATGACGACGGTTTTCGACATCCGGCTTAAGACGGAACTTGACTATTTAAAGTAGTTGAATCCGATCGCATCCCGAACTTCCTGAAGCGTTTGATTAGCCACCACATTGGCTTTAGCCGAACCTTGCTTGAGCATATCAGCAACCGCCCCCATATCTTTGGCATAGTGCTCCCGCCGAGTGCGGATAGGTTCAAGCACTGCCTCCATGACATCAATCAGGTAGCGCTTGATCTTCACGTCCCCTAAGCCGCCATGTTGGTACTGGGCTTTCAACTCAGCAACTTGCTGCTTATCAGGATCGAAAATATCAAGATAGGTAAAGACAACATTACCTTCCACCTTACCGGGGTCTTCAACATGAATATGGCCCGGATCGGTATACATTGACATAATCTTCTGCTTAACGGTATCAGCGTCGTCCGCCAAATAGATCCCGTTATTTAAGCTCTTGCTCATTTTGGCATTGCCATCAATCCCTGGCAGCCGGCCAAGACCCTTTGGTGGAAAATAGCCTTCGGGTTCAACCAACACATCTTTGTGATAAGTCCGATTGAACGTGCGCACAATCTCACGAGTCTGCTCCAGCATTGGCTCCTGATCGTCACCCACGGGCACCGTTGTCGCCTTAAACGCCGTAATGTCAGCCGCCTGACTAACGGGATAAATGAAGAAACCTGCTGGAACGCTATCACCAAAGGCTTTTTGTTTAATTTCAGCTTTCACGGTTGGATTACGTTCCAGCCGGTTCACCGTCACCAGATCCAAGTAGTAAGCCGTTAATTCAAACAAAGCCGGAATCTGGCTTTGTACCAGAATCGTCGTCTTGTCTGGGTCAATCCCAACCGCCAGATAATCCAAGGCCACTTCCAGCAAAGAGTGGCGAATTTTTTCTGGATCGTTGGCGTTGTCCGTCAATGCCTGCGTATCGGCAATCATAACAAACGGTTCGTATTCTCCAGAGTTTTGCAGTTCCACACGATTTTTCAGTGAACCAATATAGTGACCAATATGTAACCGTCCTGTTGGTCGATCACCTGTTAAAATGATTTTCTTTGCCATACTTGTTTCCTCCTTATATTGTGAGCGCGAGCCAGCGTGGGTGAAACCGGAGTGTAAGCGGCCTTGGGCGTGATGGTCGCACTTTGACCATCACGCCCAAGGTCCTTATGCGCAGGTTTCTGCGACTGTGAGCGCGTTATCGTAAAAAAAGCGCCCTATGTCATAACAACATAGGACGCAAGCGCGCGGTACCACCTAACTTGTCCGCCTTGCGGACCTCTCTTGGCTTAAGGCGCACCCACCGAACATAACGCAAACGACCCAATTTTGCCTACCATGGTCATCGACGTCACAGCATTGCCGACTCTCTGGAGACCACTTAGATAAGCTACTCATCGTTTGTGTGAATATGGGTTTAGGTTAGCTAAATTCGCTAGTGATGTCAATGCAAGGTTACATCTGTGACTTATCAATTTGCTCAGTTTTGTTCCAACTAATGACATCAATTATTCGATGCGGTAGCAATGACAAATGGCATGGTAAGCGCACCTTTGATTCAATCAAATCAGCCACGTTTTTGCCCATATTAAGCCTTTATAATGTCAATCGGGTCCTTACGGCTAATCAGCCGAATCGGCCATAAGCTAGCAAAAATGGTCACTCCGAAACTCAGAGCAAGATTTGTGATAAAAGCTGTCAAAATGATGGCTATGAAGTGAACTCCCAAACGCAGCGCCATTATCGTTGCCGCAACCACAATTAAAAGCGCAGCACCACCAAAACAATAGCATCCGTATTTCATGGCATTCCAGAAAAGAATGCGCCGAACATCTTTAGTTGTGAAACCAACCGCTTTTAAAATCCCAACTTCCCGCAATCGCTGTCGATTGTTCATACTGAAAAGTATGGTCAACGCAATCATACTTGCCATGATGAATAAAAGTGCAATCTGCCGCGTGCCGTTCTTCGCTTTCTGCACAGTAGCATTCAGTGACGCCACATTCTGTGCAACTGAGGAAACACTATAAAAACCGGAACTTGATTTGATAGTTTTAGTCATTGAAACCATATCGTTATAACTTTTAGCTTCCAATCTGAGCGCGCTATACCCAAAAGGCTGTTGCTTGAAGCCTTGAAAAATCTGATCTGACGTTGTATTTGCTCGAATCGCGCTGTGCAGCAAAGTCGTCATGCTAGCATCATCCATGAAAAAAGCGTTACCTTGCTCTGACCGATCATAAGGATAGTTTGAGGCATAGACGCCAGTGATGGTTGCTGCCAATGGCTGCTGAACATATATATTGCCATCTATCGCGACCTTCTTTTTATTATTGGTTGGCAGCTCACTTTCTGAAAGATATTGTGCATATGGAATATAGACTTCAAATGCTACTTGTTTACCCATCGCAGATTTTGTCGATATGTGATTTTTTTCAAGAAAGTCTTGGCTGACTATGAAGTTTGTTCCCACTTTAGCTGGATGTCCATTTGCATACAAATATTTTTTGGTCAAATCACTCTTATAAATTGGCTGGATTGAAAAGGTTTCATCGACATGATAACTTTTTCCGCCTAATGAAAAATTGGACCCTTTGGGAACCGGCTGTCTAACATTTTCTTTTGTCAGGCCATATGAAAGAAAGGTGTAGTAAGGCTGTACAGATGTAATCCCCGGCATTTTCTTGATTTTTTGGATCTGTTTAATCGTCAAATTTCGAAATGGATCGAGATCCTGATGACTGCCCGTACCAAGGGTGTTATTCGTGACAAAAAGTGAATTATCCGTTGCTTGATTGAGTTCACGTTGTTGCTGACTTGCCAAAATTTGTGGCACATTTAAAACTATGCTGGCAACGGCTAACATGACCGTAACAATGACAAGGAAGCCAATAGGCAGTTTTTTTGCTGATTGATAGTTGTCATAGACGAGCGCTTGCCTATTGGACAAATCTGATCGATATGTAACAGCAGATGCTGTCGGTTGGCCTGCCATGCTTTCTGGAATTGCACGATTGAAAAGTTTAGTGCCCGACTGAGGCACTAATTGCCTGTTATTGATAGTCAAAATTTGATCAGCATAGTCTTCCGGCAGCGTTTCATGTGACGCAACGATCACAATCGCCTGTTGTTGGTGAGCAAAGTCCGCTAATTGTTCATAAAACATACGGGCATTTTCACTATCTAAGGAATTTGTTGGTTCATCAGCTAAAATAATCCGTGCACCGGAAATCAAAGCTCGACCAATAGCACCGCGCTGATCTTCGCCACCGGATAAATCCTCGGGCAACATGTGACGTTGGTCTTCAAGCCCCAGCTTATCCAAAATGGCTGTCACGCGAGCTGCTTTCTTTGCTTCTGGCAGGTTGCTTTTTAAAAGCGGCACTTTGAGATTCTCTTCAAGTGTCATCGTGTCGATTAAGTTATGTTGTTGAAAGACAAAGCCATAATCTTTCAGCCGCACACGCGCTTGTGTCGCATCATCCAGTGACCAAAGATTTTGACCATCATAAACCACTTCGCCTGCAATCGGCCGCTTCAATAAGCCAAGCACATTCAATAATGAAGACTTGCCAATACCTGACTGGCCTTGCAACAAATAAAAGTAGCCGCTTTTAAACTCATAAGAGACATCATGTAAAATCTCTCGATCAAACCTGATCGTCATATTCTTCAGCAATAAATTAGATTTCATTAGTGCCCCCTTCAAATACTCGGTTATCAGTTAACAAAAAAAGGACTGGCATAAAACCTACCAGTCCAACATATAATTAAAACAACATACCAATTAAGGTCATATCATCCCATATCAAAAGAGATACTGCAAATCACTCTGCGCACTTGGATAAGCATAGATCTTGTTTAAATCACTCGGCTTTTTACCAGCATCAATGGCCGCTGCGAAGGTATTGATCAAGTTCTCAGCCAAGCTGGCTAAGACGACAGCACCGGCAAGTCGGCCGGTCCTTTTGTCGACAATGGTCCAAACTTGTGCGTCAGGATCCTGAATTCGATTATAGGTGTACCAGTGGGTTGTCTCGTTGTGCTTGACGGTGTATTGATCAGGTGCTGCTTCCGCCGTCTCCAGTGACACACCGACTTTGGCTAACTCAGTCGGACCAAAAACAATGTTTGGAATAGCTGGATAGGTGATCGGGGTCTGATCGCCTAAAATCTGCTTGGCAACATAGCTGCCTTCGAAGCCGGCCACCGGTGTTAATTTAGGCTGTGGCTTCAAATTGACATCC
>NZ_JBSOQX010000010.1:0-110529 GCF_053819265.1 Lacticaseibacillus sp. 30 | reverse complement strand
ACCTGATTTTTGCCAAATATTGGTTAAATACAAAAAGACACCGAGGCAATGGTCTCGATGTCTTTTTAAATGGAAGGGATACACCCTAAATCTTTTTTAAGCAAGATGCTAATCCTAGGTAATGATGGTCTTTTCACTGTTACTTTTTTAATGTCTGCATGACATTCTTAGCAATCAACGTGTAGTAATGCGGCCGGCCAGCGTCGTTCGGATGGACACCGTCATCAGCAAACCAGTCGTCATTGCCACCAGCCAGATAATACCAATCCACCACATGCAGATTGGCATGGGTTTTCGCTGCTGCATGAATCAACTTGTTAACTGGATCAATCCACGCCTTCCCGGGAGCATACGCCGTCACCCAGAAGACCTGGCGCTCAGTCCCAAGCTGATCCAGAATCCCGTTAATGTCGGCCTCTGTCATCGGTCCGTTCGTACCCAAACTGATCACAACCGTGTTAGCCAACTTACCGCTAGACTTCAGCTGACTAATAATCGCTGGGGCTGCCTGCACTTGCCGGCCAACCTCAGCATCAATCGACATCTCCGGAAAAAGCACCTTCAAATATGCCGAACTCCCCAGCATAATCGAATCGCCAATCGCCGACACCGGCAACGTTTTGGCTGCATTAATCTCGCTGTCAGTTAAGCCATAAAGCCGATACTGATTCAGTACCTTTTCCTTCTTCACCTTCGCCTTAGAATCCTTCTGAATGCGCTGACGCGTCGATTGGTTAACCGCAATCGCCTGCTCAGACTGATAATGCTTGACGTAGAAAAACCCCGCGACACCAGCAATTGCCAATCCCAACGCGATACTTAATAGCCAGTCACGTAGACGTAGCTTGTTTTTTTTCATAGTTTAGTGAACCCCCAAAAGTTGCATTGCTTATATTTTAAACTAAAAATCAGGTTAGTCTGGTTACAAGTTAGGGTCATTCTGACGGGTTTATAGGAAATTGTAAAGAGACTGTAATAAAACGTCTTTTGTGGGTTACAACAACGTCAAAAGGGGACTCTTTCAACTTACGACACTAGCAATAAAAGTATTAGAATATGTGAATTAACCAATTATGGGTGGACTTGATTACACAAGCTAGGGTATTATGCTTTGGAGTAGCATTATTGAAACTTCTTTTTTAGTTGCGGGCTGCGCTGCTTGCAGTCCGTATTTTAGTTAGTTTCAACAAATCAAGGGATTAGGTGGGGAAAGAGTTAATGAACGAGCAAATCGACCTTTCACGGCTGTGGAATGTGTTTAAACGCAGCTTTATTGCAATGGTTATCCTTGGCATTTTATGTATGGGTGCGGCTTATTTTGGTGCGAAGACTTTTATTGTACCAAAATACGAAGCTGATACTTCGCTGTTGGTCAACCGCAAGCAGGATAATGATCCAAATATGCAGTTGAATGCACAACAAGCTGATGTGCAGATCATTAATACTTATAAAGATATTATTACGCGTCCGGTTGTATTACAGGCCGTTGCTGGTGATTTGACAAGTCCGCGGCGCGTGATAACCAAGAAAGCTGAAAAAGCAGTTTATGGTACGAGATATAATGCGACGACCGGCATTCGTGAACGGTATGTTGTGGAAAAAGCCAAACCAGCTCAGTACAAACTAAAACCAGCAAAATATTCAAACTTAACAGCGGATGATCTAGCCAAAATGGTTTCGGTATCAACCCAACAAAATTCTCAAGTGTTTACGGTTAGTGTCAAGGATACTGATCCAATTCGAGCGCGTGATATAGCAAATGAAGTTGCCAAGGTATTTAAACAAAAAATTGCCCAAATCATGAGTATTTCCAACGTCTCTATTGTTTCGGAGGCTTCGGCTAACCTATCACCGGTTTCACCGAAGTTACCATTGATTGCCCTTGTAGGGTTACTTTTAGGCATACTGGTTGCATTCATCTGGGGATTAATTCGAGAGCTTACAGACCAAACCATTAAAGACCTTGACTTTATTACTGATGATTTGGGTTTAGTCAATCTTGGCATCGTAAATTATGTTAAGCGCATGAAAGACATGGACCAAGCGATTGCGAAGGTTAAATATGAAAATGAAGAGTCAAAAGACGATGAATCTTTTGAAGAATTCAATATGCAGGATTTACCTCAGCGCAGACGTCGCCGGATTTGAAGGAGAAAATAGAAATGAGCTTGAATGGGATTTTTAAAAAATTCACGCATCGTGATGAAGAAGATAATGAAACACAGAAAAACGGTGTTATGTTGGTTACTTTTGCAGAGCCAAAACATGTTGTTGCGGAACAGTTTCGAACAGTGAGAACGAATATCGAGTTTGCTGGGGCTGCATTAGATCGGTGTGAAGTCGTAATGTTCACTTCTTCAAGCATGTCTGAAGGGAAGTCAACTGTTTCGGCAAACGTTGCTGTAACTTGGGCTCAAACGGGGGAAAAAGTTTTACTGATTGATGCAGATTTACGTAGACCGACAGTTCATGCTACTTTTAGAACGCTCAACCTTGAAGGGGTTACGACTGTATTAACGGGGAAAACTAAACCATCAGATGTTGTAGAAAAAACATTTGTCGACAATCTCGACATTATTACATCCGGTCCAGTGCCACCAAATCCCTCAGAACTTTTAAATTCAAAGCGTATGGCAAATTTGTTGGAATGGGGTCGAGCAAATTATGACATCATTGTTTTAGACGCTCCTCCAGTTTTGGCAGTATCAGATGTACAGGTGTTAGTTCCAAAGACTGACGGGGTTGTTGTCATAACAAACATGGGAAAAACCTTAAAAGGTGATTTGAAGAGAACTGTTGAGGTCTTGAAGCTGGCAAAGGCAAAAATTCTTGGGTCTGTCGAACGAGTGCGCGCTACGAAGGGCGATCGCAGTTATGGCTATGGTTATGGTTACGGGTATCAAAGTAACGATGGGCGGTAGTAGCTTGTTTTTGAATGCGGATAGTTTGGGGTAAAATAATTAGGCAGTTATTAATCAATGGCTGGCTATAAATCCTGGCAAAATGTTTTTAACTTATAGCAGAATACTTAGATTGAGTATGGTTGGGGGGAATCTGTCGTGACAGAGAAGCGTAAGGTATTTATCATTGGATCAAAAGGTACACCTGCAAAATATGGTGGCTTTGAGACGTTCGTAGACAATTTAGTTTCTCGTCAGAATAGCAGTCAAATTAAATACTTTATTGCCTGTCGAAGAGACTTGTCCGACAATAAAGCGGATTTATATGACTATAAAAAAGCAACTTGTTTTAATGTTGATGTTCCTAATATAGGACCTGCCAAAGCAATTTTGTATGATCTTCGTGCTTTGTCTTGGACGTTAGACTATATTCAGAAGAATAACATTAGGGGAGCAATTGTTTATATTCTTGCTTGTCGGGTTGGTCCTTTCTTAAAGCATTATAGTAAACAGCTTAAACTTTACGACACACAAATTTTTGTGAATCCGGATGGTCACGAATGGATGAGAGCCAAGTGGGGATTTTTTGTTAGGAAATACTGGAAATTATCTGAACGGTTAATGATTAAAGATGCAGATTTGATCATCTGTGACAGTAAACACATTGAACTGTATATTCGGGAAAAATATCGCAGTTACAAACCAAAGACGATATATTCATCATATGGCGCCGATGTTGCCACCTCACAAGACGTGAAAGCACAAGATCTTCAAAACTGGTTTAATAAAAAGCAGATCAGTTCAGGTCAGTACTATCTAGTTGTGGGTAGATTTGTACCAGAAAATAATTACCAAACAATTGTTGCTGAATTTGAAAAATCCAAAACCAAAAAGGATTTGGTAATCATAACAAATCCTGATAATACCAAGTTCTTGAAATCACTTAAAGACCAAACTGGCTTTGAACTAGATAACAGAATTAAATTTGTTGGCACTGTGTATGACAAAGACCTTTTATCTGCAATCCGGAGAAATGCATTTGGATACATCCATGGGCATGAAGTGGGCGGAACTAATCCCTCTTTATTGGAAGCTTTGGGAACCACAAATCTAAACTTGCTGTTCGATGTTGGGTTCAACAAAGAAGTGGGTCAGGATGCTGCTATTTACTGGAATAAGCAGGCTGGCAATTTAGCCCATATTATTAATAGAGTGGATCAAATGTCGGAAGAAGAACGTCAAACCCTTGGCAAAAAGGCCAAGCAGATCATTGACAAAAACTTTTCCTGGGATAAGATAGTAAGTCAAAATGAAAGACAATTTATCGATGGAAAAATATAAGATTCTCTTTCTTCATGCAGGTGCAGAATTATATGGTGCAGATAAGATTTTATTGGAGGTAGTAGAGAATATAGACCGTAAAACTTTCGAGCCAATCGTTGTTTTGCCGGAAGACGGTCCATTGGTTTCAAAGATGAGAGAAGCAGGGGCCGAAGTTAGCGTCTTGCCATATCCGATTCTTCGGCGAAAGTTTTTCAACATACGAGGTATCGGTAACTACATCTTTAACTATATTAGGTTCTCCAGACGCTTGAAAAAAATTGTCAATAAAGAGAACATTAGACTTGTTCACGTCAATACGACAGCCGTTTTAGAAGGTGTTTGGCTAAAACTTTTTACAAAGGCTAAAATTGTTTGGCATGTTCACGAAATCATCATGAAGCCCAAATTTATTTACAAACTGATTTGTTTTCTCATACAGCACTTTTCTGATCAGGCAGTTGCTGTATCAGATGCAACAAAACAAAGACTCATTGATTCCGGAATCGTTGATAAGATGAAAGTAATTACCATTCATAACGGTATAAGTAAAGATTACCCGCAAAATGAGCCGGATTATGTGCGAAAATCTTTGAGCATCCCCCTAGATGCAGTTGTCATTGGAATGGTTGGAAGAGTGAACGCTTGGAAAGGTCAAGGGGATTTCCTCGATGCGGTAGACCCCATTTTGCGAAGAAATCAAAATGTTCATGCTCTCCTCGTGGGGAGTGCTTATCAGGGAGAAGAAGCTTATGAGCAAAAACTGTTCGATAAAGTAGCTTCTTTGGATACAAAGGAACGTATCCATCTCTGTCCTTTTACCGAGCAGATTGCTGATTACTATGCGGCCTTCAACATTTTCGTACTTCCTAGCATCCAGCCGGATCCTTTTCCAACAGTTGTCTTAGAGGCTATGTCAAATTCATTGCCAGTTGTCGCATATGATCACGGGGGAGCTAGTGAGATGATTGTGGATAATGAGACCGGTTATCTGTGCAATGCTTTGGACGTCTCTGAATTAAGCCGAAAATTAGACTTATTGGTTGGAGATCCTTCACTTCGGATAGAAATGGGACAAAAAGCCAGAGCTCGCCAAGAAGCTGAGTTTAGTTTAGATCAATTTGTGAAAAGAATGACGAAAGTTTACCTCGACCTGATAAAATAGTTTTTTTACTTTTTAAGTACTACAACCTTAACATCATCTCGGATTGAACGTTTATCAATCTTCATTGGACGGCTTACCAAGTGAAAACAAGCACATCTCAGAATTGAAGGAGTGTCAGTCATTGTGACAGTGAATCTAAAAACGGACGTTTCTATCATTATTCCCGCCTATAATGCAGAGCCTTTTATTACAAGGTGCCTCCAAAGCATTCAACGGCAAAGTTTTCATAACTTTCAGGTTTTAGTGGTGGAGAATGGCTCAACGGATCACACCGTCGAAAAAATATTACCTTTTATTTCGATGGATAAACGGTTCAGACTATTGCGAAATTCGGTTTTTGGCGTCAGTAACGCAAGAAACTTAGCTTTGAAGGAAACGCAGTCAAAGTTTGTAACTTTTGTTGATGCTGATGATTACATATCGAATAACCACATTCAGACTTTGATGGATAGTATGAGAGACAAAGAAACCGACATGGGAGTCACTGGATTTTCTTACGAAGCTGAAAATGGGAAAGCTTTGAAGACAATTTCAGTTTTAAAATCAAAGATGAGTGCAGAAGAAGCGATACGATCAACCTATGATTTTAAAGGAATTCAAGGAATTGTTTGTAATAAGATTTTCAAAAAGTCAATAATAGACCAGTGGAAAACACAATTTGACCCAACCATTCCTAAATATGAGGATCATAAGTTTGTCGTGGCGTATTTGGTTCATTGTCAACAAGTTTCTTGTCAAGGTGAAATTACATACCACTATATCAAACATCCGAAGAGCTCTTTGTTCACCTCAAAAACTAGTTTAATTCAAGATTTAGATGTCTATTTAACAATTCGAAAGATGATTGTTGATCATGGATTCGAGGACTCTAAACAATACTTGGATGTTCCACTACAAATGATAGTTTTAAATCATTATTGGCATCCACTCGATTCTGACGATAGAACTGAGGCTGCTAATAGGATGATTAGTAGAAGGTTTATTTTGTACAATTTATTTAAAGCAACAATCAAGAATAGAATTAAATTCCTGTTGGCTTTGCTTTCTTTAGGCTCATATTGGATTAGGCGGAAATCTAGCCATAATGATGCATCATGAAATCATCGAAAAGATCATCTAGATTGGGGGCTGGCCAGTGTTATCCTTTAAAATCAACATTATTTTTCAAAAGATTTTGTATCTGATTCTTCTTTTACTTCAAGTCAATTTTTTTAATTTATTTGGTAACCAAGATTTTTACCAATTAAACGCGGACAATTCGAAGATAATAATTCTATTTTTGGTTGCCGCATCTTGTGTCCTTTGGGCTCCTGTTGCATTCAGTACTTTTTTTAAGGCCAAAGGTTACGTAAAAACCCCTTTTAACTGGTTGATCATTAGTTTTTTGCTTTGCTGGGTTGCTGTTCTTTTTGGTAGTTCAAGCGTGTATCAAATTTCACTGAGAAAAACTATTAACCTCAGTTATTACTATCCAATTGTTGCATATTTCTTTCCGTTTGCTTGGCTTGTGAAAATTGATTTTTCCTTTGTACTCAAGTCACTGAAGATTTTTGCATATATTGACCTTCTATTTATGCTGATACAGGACCTTGTGCTTAGCTTTGGCGGGAGATTATTTCTTAGTCTTGACCCTTTCGGACAACAAATGTTTATGAATACTGGGAGGATTGTTGCGGGAACAGACTTTCTTTTATTTGCTTGTTTCGTGATCATTTTGGCGAGAAAACTTAATCACACACTTCCATCATATATTGAAGTTGTGTTTTTTTCAGGCCTAGTATTTCATCTGTTCTTTTTTGCAAAAAGTAGAATGATCCTTCTACTTGTTGTAGCTATCATGACAGTCGCGATTTTCTTTAATTCTTCTAAAAAATTCACAACACCTGTACGTTTGCTCTTCTATTCCTTCTGTTCAGTCGGTATTTTAGCCCTAATGAATATGTTGATAGCAAAAATGAGTTTTTTTTCCGGGGATAGGGCAGCCAGTGGGCAAGTTCGAATTCAGGCAATTACTTATTACTTGAATAATCTAGGACTCAACAAGTGGTTTGGATTTGGGTTTACTCCCTTTTTTGATCAAATCGGTGGCGGCGGTCAGGGAGTAGATGGAGGTGTGTTTTATACCAGTGACGTCGGTATGATTGGCCTTGTTGCAATATTCGGAGCTTTGGGTGTGTTTTTCGTGATTCTATTCCTATTAATTTTTATTCGATTTTTACGGAGCTTTGGAGATTTTTCGGTAAAAACTATTGTGATCGTTTATATTTTTGGCCAGTGGATTTCACTCTCATCATTCGATATTAGTAGAATTTTGATTTTTCCGATGGCCCTTGGTTTCCTCATCGGGTTCAGAGATCACGTTAATCTAAGAGATAGTATGTTAAAGGATAGTTGATTAGTTTGTCCCGTGAAGCAAAGACTAACTACAATTTTATTTTGATGAGAAATAATTACGAGACATGCTTTTTCTGTGACTATTACATTTTTAGAAGTTTATATTACGATAAGCTAGAAAAGAAAGGATGCCATCAGTTTCGAGTTTCGCAACAACCTTTGATAAAATTCAAATATATTCTTCAGCTTTGGTTAAAATAATTCGTGGTTTTTTGTTATCCATAACAACACCTCACGCAAAACCCTTAATTATTCTGGAACGACACGTTCAAATCAAGAATCGACAGCAGATACACGTAGAAGCTAAGGTAAAATTTGAAGATTATTGTGAAATTCAGGAACTATAGACGAATGGGCTTTATTTTGGGAAAGCCGTCACTATTGGCCGAAGCTTTCAAATTAAGCCTATTAGCTATTATGGCGTAGGGCATATTGGCTATGGTTTCAGTATTGGAGAAAATAGTTCAATCGGTCTAGGCGAATTTATTGGTTGTGCTGGTAAGGTTAAAATTGATAAAAACGTTTTGATTGGACCAAATGTTACAATTATTGCTGAAAAGCATCATTTTTGGAGTTTAAATAAATCTATAAGGGAGCAAGGAGCTTATCAGAAAGGAATATTCATTTATGACGATGTTTGGATTGGGACTAATGTTACCATTCTAGAAGGAGTAACGATTGCAAGTGGTACTGTTATCTGAGCTGGTGCAATTATTACAAAAGACGTACCCTAACGTAATTTTGACTGATAAACTAACTCCAGTTTTGAGAAACAGAGTCTCTCATGATTAATCAAATCAGATTAACCACGCAGGTAAAGGTAAATTAATCGGGTTGTCGATTCAAAAGACTTGCACCATTTAATATGACGATCTTATATGGTTAATCATTAGCTCAGATCATTCAGTTCGAAATTCAGATTTCTTGGTATTCATAATCGAATTAATAAAAGATCTGATTATGGTTGGTTGTACTTTGATTGAATACAGGATCGTGATTGTAAATCTAGCCTCTTGGCATGCTCTAAAACGATGGGTGGGCTGCCACAACTTCTTGGTGGTTCTACTGCATGATTCCTGAGTCGTGAAGAAGAGAGAAGCTAATCTGTATTAGAAGTGTTTTAGGTTAGAATTGAATAGAGTTTTTGGGGGAGGACAAATATGGTACCGAAGATTGTGCACTATGTGTGGATTGGCAGCTCAAAACCTGATGTAGTCCAAAAGAATATTGATAGCTGGAAACGTATGTTACCGGATTATTCATTTCGGGAATGGAATGACACGAATTGGGATATTTCCAGCAATAAATTTGCCAAGTATTTTTATGATAAGAGGAAGTTTGGATTTGTTGGCGACCCTATCCGAGTCGATGTGCTGAGGCGTATTGGTGGCATATATTTGGACACAGATGTGGAAGTATACAAACCCTTCGATTCATTGTTGGGAGAGAAACTGGTTTTCAGCCGAATTTATAATAATGCCTTGGGAACTGCTACTATTCTTGCAGAAAAGAATAATAGCATGATGAGCGACTTGACTGAAATTTATAATAATTTCCCTTCGAGTAAACTACAAGATAAAACCGTTGATAAGGTAAGTAATGGTATCTTTACGAGATATCTTATAAACCAACATACTGGTTTTACCTTTGGAAACTCCAAACAAAGACTTAAAAATGGTGCTCTGATTTTACCAAAACAGTATTTCGAAATTCCTGCAATGTTGTTTGAGACAGGTACCTTCGCAACCCATCAAGCGGCTGGAAGCTGGCAAGAAAAGCACGAAAGAATCAATGAACGGCCTCAAGGACTCAGAACAAGTGTAAAAGGTTTTATTCGGCGAGTTTTTCCAGCCACGATTGCGCGTTATGAGAACTATAAAGGCGGTGAAAACAATAGTATTGCACAGGAGTTTGGCTCCAAAGCACCTGAATAATGGGAAGATTTTAGCATGATGAGACAGATAAATCTTCTAGGTCTGTGAACTTTGACCTTAGAGATCGTGAGAAACTAACTTTTCAGAGGAAATAAATTGAATGACATGATCCAATTTTCAAGGCTTCTTAAACAAAAGTTTTTAACCTTTTATTACCGAAGAACGGACGAGTTTTTATATACATCGAATTTATGCTAAATTCGTTTTAAGGATTTGAGCAGTGTTTTCGACATGTTGCGGTTCCGCTTGCTTCATCCTGTCAAGCACGAGAGAAGTACTGTCAGCAGAAAAACAGTATTTTTTTTGAAGCATCTTTAGCAAGTGCAGTTGATTTTGAGAGTGTTGGAATGTATCCAGATACTGGTATTATATTCAGATAATTAAATAATTCGAGGCTGACAGGCGTGATGACTTGCCAGTTGTCGTTGTGTAAGCAACAAGTGATTAAAGATAAAACATATATTAAGATGACAAAGCACTCAACTTTTATGTTTTGATTGAGGAAAAATCACTTGCACGGATAATTCGGAATCTCATGATGATGTCAAAACTATCGCAACTGCCTAACTTCGCGAGAAATATTCAGTACTGGGTCTCTTTGACACGAAATATTAAACTGTTTTACCTAAATGTCGTGTTGTTGCACTAACTATCTATGCTGTTCGACACTGGTAAGATCTGTTAATTTTGGAGGTCATTAATCATTTCCCATTTATATTTGTTGGATATTTCAAAGTCAAGCAAAATGTAGCTATTGGAGAACTTTTATGAAAGTCATCAAAAACTTTGTTTGGAATGCAGGATATCAGATATTTGTTCTGATTGTTCCTCTGGTAACGGTACCCTATATTAATCGTGTTTTAGGACCTACAGGAGTAGGAATAAATGCTTTTACTAATTCAGTTGTTCAATATTTTATTCTTTTTGGCAGTCTAGGCATTAACCTGTATGGTAATCGAGGAACTGCGTATAGAAGAGATGACAAGGTAGCTTTGACGAAGTATTTTTGGGAAGTATCGTTCCTTCGTTTTATTTCGGTGGGCATAGCCGTTGTTGCGTATCTGGCATTTACATTTTCTATGGACAGGTATCGAATATTTTATCTGGCGCAAGGATGTATGCTTGTAGGTGCTGCATTTGATATTTCTTGGTTCTTTCAAGGACTAGAAAACTTTCGTGTTACAGTGATTCGAAACGTTTTGGTTAGGATTGCCTCACTTATTTTAATCTTTTTGTTAGTGCATAAGGCCAATGACACCGCGCTCTATATTTTAATATTGTCAGGTTCACAATTACTGGGGAATTTGACTTTCTGGCCATCTTTACGTGACAATTTAACCCATTTTCCCAAATTTTCATCGTTAAAAGTTTGGCACCATATGAAGCCAGCTTTCTTTTTACTTATTCCGCAGCTGGCAATACAGATATATGTACAGTTAAACAAAACGATGCTCGGGCTTCTTCAAGGCGTCACTGCAACGGGCTTTTACGAAAATTCTGACAAAATTATTAAAATGTTGCTAGCCTTAGTGACCGCAACTGGCACAGTCCTTTTACCACATGTCGCCCATTATTTTGCTAGCGGCAACCATGAAGCGGTTAAGCGTTCATTAGCATCTTCAATGCATGTGATTTTAGTTTTAGCATTTCCTCTTGCTTTTGGAATAGCTGCTGTTTCGACGCCATTCACTTATTACTTTTTCAGTATCAAGTTCATGCCGGTGGCTCCGTTAATGGCAGTTGAGGCCATTGTTGTGATTCCAATTTCGATTGCAAGTGCTATTGGTGTACAATACTTGTTACCAACTGATCAAGTTAAACAATACACAGTTTCAGTTATCTTGGGTTCACTGGTTAATATCATTGTTAATGTGCCATTGATCCTTTGGTTGGGGACGATGGGTGCCGTGATAGGAACAATTCTTTCTGAATCCGTAGTAACCCTCTATCAGATTTACTCTATTAAAAATCAACTGTCCCTCGGTGAGCTATTCAGCGAGTCATGGAAGTATTGTTTGAGTGCATTAATCATGTTTGTTGTCATAAAGGGATGGCAGCTTACTTGGAAAATGAGCATGACTGCATTGATAGTAGAGGTTTTGCTCGGTATGGTCGTCTACTTTATTGTTTTGTTATTATTGCGTCCGCGTATTCTATTCGGCTATATAGCGCCGTATATAGATCACGTGCGCCACCGAACATAGATCAATTCTGGGAGTGAAAAAGTTCAATGTTGAAAATTGGATTAATTCTTAATTATCGCAACTATCAACAAACGATCCTTTGTTGTCACAATCTAATTGAGGCTGGTGTTGACCTAGTCACCATCGTTGACAATGATTCACCGAATGACTCCGTGCACCAGCTTCATGTTGCATTTGACCGGTATAAACAGGTGAGTATTTTTAGTACAAAGGCTAATTTGGGATACGCAGGTGGAAATAATGTTGGACTGCGAGCAATTGAAAGGAAGATTGGGTTAGCAGACGATCACATTCTAATCATTGTTAATCCTGATAGTTTGCTCAAATCAGAAAATATCGAACAGGTTACCAATTTCTGTTTAAGTCATGAGGATGCGGGAACAGTCACTGTTTTACAAAAAGGGAATCAGAAGACAGCTTGGCACAACATCACCAAGAAAAGAGCACTCTTGTATAATTCGAGAATTTTTTCCAAGATTGTTCGGTATTTCGGAAAAGAAGAAGCCGTTCCGTACCAAATAAACCACGAGGATGCGAAAAAAATTAAGGTAGATGTTAATTCTGGTGCTTTTTTTGCCATACGACAGACGGTTTTCTCAAAAGTCGGGTATTTCGATTCAGCAACCTTCCTCTATTACGAAGAACAAGCACTGACATTCAAGCTCCAAGCGCAAGGATATCAAAATTATTTGCTGCTGACTTCAAGCTATGTGCACCAGGGACAAGGGTCAACGCAATTAGCTTCTAGGAAAGTTCTGGGGTATTATCAACAGAGTAGACGATATCTTTTAATACAATACTTACACGCCGGAAAGTTTGCTCTTCGTTTTTATGACTGGACTATTAAGTTTGAAGACGTCTTGAGTGGTGACCGTTTTTTAGGTAAGAATTGAAAGGCTTTGCTGACACGCGTTCGGACGTAATACTATTTCACGGTACTGCTTGCCCAAACGTTAAAAATATTGTAATATGCAAAGGAACCAGCAGTATTTGGGGATTGCTTCTGCCGCATTTTGGCAATGTATTGGAGGGGTGAAATTGGAGACAACATCTAGTCGTAAACAAGCTAATGCCGAGCAGGTTGACCTTGGGGGCTTGACGCCGAGCTACATATTCTCAAAGCGTTGCTTTGATTTTTTGGCTAGTTTGATTGGGTTGATATTACTTAGCTGGGTTTTTCTGATTATTGGAATCCTAATTAAAGTTGATGATCCACACGGAAAGATTTTCTATTCACAGACTCGGCTTGGCAAAGGTGGCCGAGAATTTCAGATGTGGAAGTTTCGTTCGATGGTGAGCGGCGCTGACAAGATGGTTGATAAGCTGCTTCGGCATAATGATGTTCAAGGTGCCATGTTTAAGATTAAGAATGATCCTCGCATTACACGTATTGGTCGTGTTCTCCGGAAGTATAGTCTTGACGAGTTACCTCAGCTGTATAATGTTCTGGTTGGGGATATGAGTTTGGTTGGACCTCGACCGCCGCTACCTCGAGAGGTTATTAAGTATACTGATTACGATCTTCAACGACTTGCCGTTATTCCGGGCTGTACAGGTTTGTGGCAAATCTCGGGTCGAAATGAGCTTGGCTTTTCTGAGATGGTTGCGTTGGACATTCATTATATCAACAGTGCGTCTTTCTTTGGGGATCTCAAGATTCTTCTGAAAACGGTAATGGTTGTGATTCATCCAACTGGTGCCTATTGAGATTTTTATCGCAGTGTAAAAAGAGTGTCTGTCTGAAAATCAATTTGATTTTCGAACAGGCACTTGTTTTTTGAAATATTTTATTTCATTCTTTGTCGATAGTTGGCTTATATTATTAGTTCTGGGTTTCTTATACATAAGTTTTGATTTTAGACTTGTTTATTGTTTGACTAGTTTACTTGAGGAGGATTATTTTCATGAAGGGTATTGTATTAGCCGGTGGATCAGGTACGCGCTTGTATCCGATAACGGAGTCTATATCGAAACAACTCGTTCCGGTTTATGACAAGCCAATGATCTACTATCCCTTATCAACCATGATGCTAGCGGGCATCCGGGATATCTTGGTCATTTCGACGCCAAGAGATATTGACCGTTTTCAAGATCTGTTGAAAGACGGCTCACAACTGGGGCTTAACATTACTTATAAGGTACAAGACAAGCCAAACGGTCTTGCGGAGGCCTTCATAGTTGGCGCGGACTTTATTGGCGATGATTCTGTGTGCCTGATTCTTGGCGACAATATCTTTTACGGTAGTGGGTTGTCCAAGTTGGTTCAGCGCTCAGCGGCGAAGACCTCGAGGGCAACCGTCTTCGGCTATCAAGTCAACGATCCGGAACGATTTGGGGTCGTTTCGTTTGACGACGAACATCACGTGAAGTCGATTGTTGAAAAGCCGGAACATCCAGCCAGCAATTTTGCCGTGACTGGCATGTATTTTTATGACAATCAGGTTGTCGACATTGCCAAAAATATGAAGCCGTCACCGCGAGGCGAGTTGGAGATCACCGATGTGAATAAAGCCTATCTGGAACGTGGCCAGCTAGATGTTGAATTACTTGGTCGCGGCTATGCTTGGCTTGATACCGGCACACATGAGTCGCTTCATGAAGCAGCAGGTTTTATTGAAACGGTTCAAAAACGTCAAAATCTAAAAATTGCCTGTCTTGAAGAAGTTGCCTATCGGATGGGTTATATTAATCGCGATCAATTGCGCGAACTCGCACAGCCACTTAAAAAGAATGATTATGGTCAATATATCCTGCGCTTAGCAGATGAGAAAGCATAGGAGGCAGAACCTTGAGTTTAAAAGTTATTCCAACCAAATTACAAGATGTTAAATTAGTCGAAACAGATGTTTTTGGCGACAATCGCGGCTTCTTCACCGAGACCTACACGCGTGATAAGTTTGTTGCTGCAGGCATCACAAATGATTTTAACCAAGACAACCAGTCACTTTCAGCCGAAGCCGGCGTTTTACGCGGCATGCATTATCAAATGGCGCCTGATGCCCAGACCAAGCTGGTTCGGGTTGTAACTGGTGTGGTTGAAGATGTTTTGGTTGATATTCGTAAAGGCTCACCGACCTATGGCCAGTGGGAAGGGTACATTTTAAGCGAGTTCAATCATCGGCAACTCTTCGTGCCAAAGGGTTTTGCCCATGGGTTTATTACGTTGACGCCTAATGTCAATTTCTGCTACAAAGTTGAAGGCTTTTATGCCCCGCAATCTGATCGCGGGATCGCGTTTGATGATCCGGATATCGGGATTCAATGGCCAATGTCGACAGATCACTTAATTATGTCTGATAAAGACAAGAAGCATCCGCAACTCAAAGATGCTGAAAATAATTTTGTTTACGGGGAGATTTAATAATGAAACTTATGATTACTGGCGGTGCCGGCTTCATCGGCTCCAACTTTGTTCATTTTGTCTATCGTCACCATCCAGAGGTTCAGATGATTGTGCTTGATAAGCTGACTTATGCTGGCAACAAGGCTAACATTGCCGATTTGCTTGGCGACCGGGTACAGTTGGTGGTTGGCGATATTGCCGATAAAGAAGTGGTTGACAAATGGATGGCAAAAGTTGACACGGTGGTTAACTTTGCCGCTGAAAGCCACAACGACAATTCCTTGATTAATCCAGATCCATTCCTGCATAGTAATGTGATCGGTACTTACACCTTGCTTGAAGCGGCCAGAAAATATGATGTGCGATTCCATCACATCTCAACGGATGAAGTTTATGGTGACTTGCCGTTGCGTGAGGATTTGCCAGGACATGGCGAAGGCCCTGGCGAGAAATTCACAGTTAACAGCCGTTACAATCCTTCTAGCCCATACTCCTCAACGAAGGCTGCTAGTGACATGTTGGTACATGCGTGGGCACGCTCATTCGGTGTGCGGGCCACAATCTCAAATTGCTCAAACAACTATGGTCCCTACCAGCACATTGAAAAGTTCATTCCTCGGCAAATCACAAATATCCTGAGCGGGATCAAACCCAAGCTTTACGGTACCGGCAAGAATGTCCGTGATTGGGTTCACACTAATGATCATTCATCTGCCATTTGGGACATTTTGACCAAAGGTAAGATTGGTGAAACCTACCTCATTGGTGCCAACGGCGAAAAGGACAATAAGACCGTTCTTGAACTCATTTTGAAGTTGATGGACAAGCCAACCGATTATTACGATCAGGTAAAGGATCGTCCCGGTCATGATATGCGGTATGCTATTGATGCCTCCAAAACTCGTGAAGAACTCGGCTGGAAGCCGCAATACACCGATTTTGAAGAAGGTTTGGCCGATACCATCAAGTGGTACACCGAACACCGTGATTGGTGGCAAGCTGAGAAAGCTGCTGTTGAAGAAAAGTATCAGGAACACGGTCAATGATCCCTGCTAGATCAAGACTGATGATTATCTTTAATCGTTGCTTCGTTAGTTTGTAGATGTAAAGGGGAAGAGAAATGAAGATTTTGATTACCGGTGCACAAGGTCAACTCGGCACCGAATTACGACATTTGCTTGATTCACGCGATATTGCCTATCGCGGGACAGATGCCCATGACTTGGATATCACTGATGAAAAGGCGGTTGATCACTATTTCAAGGATTGTCAGCCTGATCTGATTTACCACTGTGCTGCTTATACAGCCGTGGACAAGGCTGAAGATGAAGGCAAGGCGTTGAATCAGAAGGTCAACGTTGACGGCACCCGTATTTTGGCTAAGGCAGCAGCGGCCATTGACGCCACTTTAGTTTATATCAGCACGGATTATGTTTTTGATGGCGACAAAAAAGATATTTACACTGTTGATGATCAGCCGGCACCGCGTAATGAGTACGGTCGGGCCAAGTATGAAGGCGAACAGCAGGTTCAGAAATACCTCAAGAAGTATTATATTATCCGCACTTCATGGGTGTTTGGCGAATATGGTCACAACTTTGTTTATACCATGCTGGATCTCGCTAAGACGCATAAGGAGCTGACGGTTGTCGATGATCAATATGGTCGACCATCATGGACCAAAAATCTAGCCGAATTCATGACCTTCGCAGTGGATCAAAAGTTGGCCTATGGGATTTATCATTTATCCAATGACAACAGCTGTAACTGGTATGAATTTGCGAGTGCGATTCTTGCCGACAAAGACGTGACGGTGAAGCCCGTCTCCTCTGCAGAGTACCCGCAAAAGGCTTGGCGCCCGCGGCATTCAATCTTGGATCTAAGCAAGACCAAAGCGACAGGCTTCAAGATTGAGACTTGGCAGGATGCTTTGAAGGAATTTTTGCAGATAATCGAAAAATAAATTTCTAAATCGTCTAATGTAGATTTAAAAAGAGCTGCCCACCAATGTTGACAAATCAACATTGGTGGGCAGCTCTTGGTTTTGACTATTTTGCATCAATTGCGCTTTGAATCACATTATGCACGCGCGTAATTTCCGAGTCGGACATGACTTCATAAGCCTGACCATCAATGTTCTGACCCGTACCATGCAACTGATCGCTCTTAATCGTATTACCAGCATCACGGTAGTCAGTTGCTAAGTTCTTAACGGAACCCAAAGATACGTCTGTTCGAACGTTCTTACCAACTGCATCTAAGAATTTCTGACTCATGACGGTTGTTGGGTTGGACTTAACTTTACCGATAACCGCGGTAAGAATTTGCTGTTGACGCATCTGACGGCCGTAGTCACCTTGCGGATCATCATAACGCATCCGAGAAAACTTCAGTGCATCACTACCTGAGAGGTCATAGGATTGACCTTTAACGAATGACTTGCCTTCATAATCGAAGCTAAGCGGAGATGTCACTGTGACGCCGCCAACGGCATCAACGAGCTGTTCAAGCCCTTTCATGTTCACGAGCAGATAACCGTCTAATTTAATGTTTAGAAGCTTCTCAACCGCAGCCATGGCTGTATCGGAAGAGCCATAAGAGTAGGCTGCGTTAATTTTAATCGTGACATCGTCAAAATTGACTTTAGTGTCACGTGGTACGGAGACCATCGTCGTTGTTTTTGATTTAGGATTGACAACAACGACAATCATGGTGTCTGTTCGACCTTTATATGATCTTCCTAGTTCCCCGGTATCTGTACCGAGTAACAAGTAAGCAACAGGTTTTTTGCTAGCTGTTTTATCATCCGACGACTTATTCGTCTTCTTATTATAAGAATAAATCTGGGACGTGGAATTATGTACCATGTAATACACGAAACCGCCAAACCCAAGAGCGGCAACGAGTAGCACGAGTAAAACGCGTACTAGAATCTTTTTCATTTCTAAACCTCATTTCCTCCATAATGTCTCAATATTCAAATATTATACCGCAAAGTTTAGAATCTCGCGCGGTTGATGGGGCTTTATTGCAAATCGTTAACAAACTGTTACAAAAAACGATTTGACCTTGTCAGCGCTTCATTAGATACTAGTACATATTGGAAGGGGAACTGAAAGATGATTGATGTACACTGTCATATGCTACCGGGCATTGACGATGGGTCGAAAGACTTGATGACTTCATTAGATTTAGCACAAGCGGCGGTTGCGGACGGGATCACGCATGCGTTGATGACCCCGCACCACATGAATGGACGGTATACGAATCACGCTGCGGATGTGATTCGTATGACAGACGAGTTTCAAGGAGAGTTGGATCGCAACAACATTCCGTTGACGATTTATCCATGCCAAGAGGTTCGGATTAATGGCCAGTTGTTGGACGCGATTGATCATGGGGATATTTTGACTTGCGACGCGTCGGGTCATTATGTGTTGATCGAATTTCCGTCTGATGATGTGCCGCTGTATACCCAGAACATGTTGTTTGAGGTGATGCAGCGTGGGATGATTCCTGTGATTGTCCATCCTGAGCGCAATACTCGTTTGATGAAGCATCCGGGGTTGCTTTACCAGATGATTGAACGCGGTGCGTTTGCCCAAGTGACGGCCAGCAGTTATGTTGGCACGTTTGGCAAAAAGGTGCAGCAATTTTCTGAAGACATCATTGATGCAGGGTTGGCACATGTTTTTGCGTCCGACGCCCATCATTTGCCGGGCCGGAGCTACGAAATGAGTGATGCCTTCAAGCGGTTAACTCGCAAGCGTGGTGAGAAGAAGGCACACATTTTTGAAGAGAATGCCCGAGCACTTGTTAACGGGGATCCGTTGGTGCGTTTTAATGAGCATAAAGTTGAAAAGCGGCTTTTGTCACGGTATTAGACGGTCTGTTTGTTTGCCTATGAAAATAGTTTTGAAAAATTTTAGCACTCTCCTTGCATGAGTGCTAAAATCATGCTATACTACTTTATGTAAACAAGAAAAAGGCGCAACGGCAAACGTGCCAACAAGTGAGTAAGTTCGACATAAAAGTACTGCCAGTGCGCCTGGGAGTACTTTTTGCTATGCAGCAGAGCGCGAGCGAGCGCGTTTTAGAAAGTTGCACAGCACTTTCTCAGCATCCACGCCTTTTCCGAGCACTTTCCCAACAAGGAGGAATGAAGTTATGGCAAACTTTAACGATCCGTTTTTCAATCATGATATGGATGATGTTTTTAATCAAATGTTACAAGGCATGGGCAAAGGTGAATCTGCCCGTTATGTGGTAAATGGTCACGAAATGACGCCAGATGAATTCGCACAGTATCGGGCAACTGGGCAGTTGCCGAAGCAAGGTGACGAAATTCCAGTTGAAACGACTGGTGAACAAGCGGTTAAAAAAGGTGGCATTCTTGAAAAGCTTGGGCGTAATTTAACGCAGGAAGCTAAAGATGGTTTGCTTGATCCTGTGATCGGTCGTGAGCATGAAATTCAAGAAACAGCAGAAATTTTGAGTCGTCGGACGAAGAATAACCCGATTTTGGTCGGGGATGCCGGTGTCGGCAAGACGGCGGTTGTTGAAGGTTTGGCGCAGGCGATTGTCAAAGGCAATGTACCCGAGTCGATCAAGGACAAGCAGATTTGGTCAATTGATTTGTCGAACCTTGAAGCTGGCACGCAGTATCGTGGCAGTTTTGAAGAGAAGATTCAGAATCTGATCAAAGAAGTCAAAGCGGCAGGCAACGTGATTCTGTTCTTTGATGAAATCCATCAAATTCTTGGTGCCGGTGCGACTGGCGGCGAAGAGTCTGGCGGCAAAGGGTTGGCCGATATCATTAAGCCGGCGCTATCTCGCGGTGAGATTACCGTGATTGGCGCAACGACGCAAGATGAGTATCGCAACACGATCATGAAGGACAGCGCGTTGGCACGGCGGTTCAACGATGTCACCATTAATGAACCGACTGCGGCTGATACCGTTAAGATTTTGGAAGGCATCAAGAAGCTTTATGAACAGCATCATCACGTTCAATTGCCAGAAAATGTTTTGAAGGCTGCGGTTGATTACAGTATCCAATATATACCACAGCGGTCATTGCCGGATAAAGCCATTGATTTGATTGACATGACGGCGGCGCATTTGGCAAGCAAGCATCCGATTGTTGATAAGGTTGAACTCGAGAAACAGATTAAGGATCTGAACACACAAAAGGATGCTGCAGCCAAGGCGGAGGACTTCGAAAAAGCCGCTAACCTTAAGAAGACGATTGCCGACAAGCAACATCAGCTTGATGGTACGAAAGACGAGAAGCCTGTCGTTGCAACGCCTAATGATGTAGCGGCTGCGGTTGAACGCTTGACAGGTGTGCCAGTTTCCAAACTTGGCGCTTCCGATATTGAACGTCTGAAGGGTATTGGTAAGCGTCTGAAGGGCAAGGTCATTGGTCAGGATGAAGCCGTTGAGATGGTCGCTCGCGCCATTCGCCGCAACCGAGCCGGTTTTGATGAAGGCAATCGGCCAATTGGCAGTTTCCTCTTTGTCGGGCCTACCGGTGTCGGCAAGACTGAATTGGCTAAGCAATTGGCGTTAGATCTTTTTGGCAGCAAGGATGCGATCATTCGCTTGGATATGTCTGAATACAGTGATCGCACGGCAGTTTCCAAGTTGATCGGTACCAGTGCCGGGTATGTTGGCTATAACGACAACAACAACACCTTGACCGAACAAGTACGTCGCAATCCGTATTCGATTGTTTTACTTGATGAAATCGAAAAGGCTGATCCGCAAGTTTTGACTCTGTTACTTCAGGTGCTGGACGACGGTCGGTTGACGGATGGCCAAGGTAACGTGGTTGACTTTAAGAACACAGTGATCATCGCGACTTCCAATGCTGGCTTTGGCAACGAGACGCTGACTGGCAAGAAGGAGCAAGACGAGGATCTGATGAAGCGGTTGGCACCTTACTTCCGTCCTGAATTCCTGAACCGGTTTAACGGGATCGTTGAGTTTAGTCATCTGACCAAGAAAGATTTAGGTAAGATTGTTGACTTGATGCTTGATGACGTTAACGCCACCTTGACCAAGAAGGGGATTACGTTAACTGTCACCGCAGCAGCTAAAGATTGGTTGATTGAACAAGGTTATGATGAAGCAATGGGAGCACGGCCATTACGGCGTGTGATCGAACGCAACATTCGTGATAAGGTGACTGACTTCTATTTGGATCATTTAAAGGCTAAGAAGTTGCAAGCTGATCTGGTTGATGATGCAATTGTGATTAGTGAGAAGCAACCGACAGCTGGTAAATCAAAGAAAGTAGCCGATGGTGCGAAGTAATGTTCGCGTCTGCCGTCAAGTGCACATGCACTTGGCGGTTTTTTTGGTCTACAATAAGTCGTATAATAAAATTTAAAATAAATTGTGCACAGCTTTTCTTGTGAATTTTGGCAGTCGATGATTTTGAATCAATTCGAAATGCCATGAGCCTCTAAGGAATTTGCTGTTTTCCTGTCATCGATTTTATTTAATTGTTAGTATTTGAAATTAAATTTTCGAAAAAATGTTATTGAAAGCGATATAAGCTTGTGCTAAGTTTGTTGTGTACTAACCGCTGATGCAAAAATAATGTATCAAGGATTGTGCTAGTAATTCACAAGAAATCATGACGATTTTTATGTTCGTGCAATTGTTATTTATGGGCTTTACTACTTTTATTCAGGAGGGACTTCTCATTTTGAAAGATGATTTAGATGGCTTTTCAATGATTAGCTGTCACTGATGGCTATGAGCGAAATTATGAGTACCATTATTGTGAAAATCATCTGACTATGGTAAGTTATTATAAAGAGAATAAAAACGTGTCGTGAGTAAATCTTTTTGACTTGTGAATGTGATTGGCATCTAATGTGTGGGTGGTATTGGCAAAGAAACAATAATAAATAATTGTTGTTTCGTTGAGAGGTGATTGGATGATCAAGTTGTATACATCGGGCTCGTCAAAATCGAGTCGTGAAGCTAGAGCTTGGCTTGAAGCGAACGGATTACCGTTTCAAGAGATTTCGCTTTCAAAGCAAGGTATTAGCAAGCCGCAGATTTTGGAATTGCTCGCTCGTTCGGAAGATGGCATTGATAGTTTAGTTTCCCGTCGTTCAAAGGCGTTTCAGGCCCTTGATATTGACTTTGATGCGTTGTCGTTGAAGGAAGCGGTCGCCCTTTTGTCCGAGCATCCAGCGATTTTGCGCCGGCCGATCATTGTGGACGATCGTCGTCTGTTATTTGGGTTTAATCAGGACTCGGTGCGGGTATTTTTACCACGCGAAGTTCGGCGCCAGAAGTTGTGGGCGGCGTTGCTCAGTACCTCAAGTGTTTAAAAACGCGCACAGTTAAGTTAGTTTTGCTAGTTGTTTCAATGAAAGCCGTCTATGGTTAGACGGTTTTTTTGTGCTTTTTGATGCGATTGGTGATTAGCGTATGGTGGCCCCAGTTATGGGTGAGGAGACCTTGGTGCGTATGCTTTAGGTGTTACCGAATTGGTTTTGATGAGCAATTGACAATCGCAGGATGATGGTGGAGCGAGAACTGGTCGCTGTTTACTGTTGGACATTCATCATTGACTATTAGCTAAGGATCATTTGGACGTTTTTTGTATGAATGTTAGGACATGATAGTGACGACAGAGCTGAATCAGAGGTCATTTTTCAAGCGGAAATGGTGAAATTGGCTGAAACCGTATACAATCTAGAGGATTATGCTATGATATTGCCATGAGCCAAAATTGGTATATGTGAAAGGAAGCTGTTTCATGGACTTGTACAGTGAACTGACGGCGAAGTATCAAACGGTGCCAGCGATTGCGACTGAAATCATTAATCTGGAAGCCATTTTGAATTTGCCTAAGCCGACGGAAGCGTTTATGAGCGATATCCACGGGGAGTATAACGCTTTTCAGCATGTTTTGCGGAACGGCAGCGGGAATGTGAAAAGCAAAATTCGTTCCTGTTTTCGCGATGAAATGACGGAGGCGACCCTGCAGCGCTTCGCTTTTTTGGTGTACTATCCGTCTGAGCGAATGGCGGCAATTCATCGGGAGATGGCGGGGGATGACTTGCAACAGTGGTATTTGACGACTTTTCGCCGGTTGATTCGCTTGCTGGCGTTCACCGCGACCAAATACACGCGTTCGAAAGTTCGCAAGGCGATGGCACCGGAGTTTGTCTACATCACCGAAGAGTTGCTGTACAATGATGCCGATACGCCTGACAAGCTGGCTTATTATTGGCAAATCATTCGTAATTTAATCGTTCTTGAACAGGCCGATCAGTGGATTGCGGCAACATGTCAAACGATTCAACGTTTAACGGTAGATCACTTTCACGTGGTAGGCGATATCTATGATCGAGGACCGGCGCCGGATCAGGTGGTTGAAAGCTTGATTAGACGTGATCGGCGTCATTCAGTGGATATTCAATGGGGCAACCATGATATTCTTTGGATCGGCGGCGCCGCGGGCTCGGCTTTGTGCATTGCCAATTTGGTGCGGATTTCCGCGCGGTATAACAATTTAAGTATTCTCGAAGATGTTTATGGGATTAATTTGCGGCATTTGGCCCGATTAGCGGAACAATACTATCAAGATAATCCCGCCTTTTCACCAAAAATGGAGCGATCAGATCGACCAATTACTGAGGCGGAGCGACTTCAAATTACCCAGATTCATCAGGCGATTGCGATGATTCAATTTAAGTTGGAAGGACCAGTGATTAAACGTCGGCCTGAATTTGACATGGATCATCGGCTAGTGCTGGAGAAACTGGCGCCTGATTTCTCAACCATCAAGTTGAATGGTGGTACTTATACGATTGAAAACGGCTGTTTTGCGACGGTTGATCCAGCTGATCCTTACAAGTTGTTGCCAGAGGAGCAAGAGGTCATTGACTCGCTGGTTGAGTCCTTTACGCACTCTGAAAAGTTGCATCGCCACATGGATTTTTTACTTGATCACGGCAGTATGTATTTACGGTACAACCGGAATTTGTTGCTGCACGGGTGTGTGCCGGTGGACGAGGATGGCAATTTTATTGGCTTGACCATTAAAGGGACGACTTATACTGGCCGTCAACTATTTGACATGCTGGAAGCAAATCTTCGGTTGGCATACAGTCAACCAACGGAGAATGCTGACTTAGCAACCGATCTGATGTGGTATCTCTGGACCGGTCCAAATTCACCGCTTTTTGGCAAGCACGACATGACGACCTTTGAACGCTATTTCATTAGCGATCCGAAAGCCCATGTCGAAGGCCCATGTCGAAGGCCGTAATCCGTATTATCACTTGCGTAAGGACCCGGAATTTATCAAAAAAATCTTGGCGGAATTTGTCCTCGATCCTGAAGTCGGCCATGTCATTAATGGGCATACGCCAGTCAAAAAAGGCACCGATCCCATTATGGCAAACAACAAAATGATCGTCATCGACGGCGGCTTTTCTAAACCGTATCAAAAAACCACCGGGATCGGCGGCTACACGCTTTTGGATAATTCCTATGGTATGCAACTAGTGACGCACCAACCATTCACCACAAAAGCCGACGCCATCGCCAACCTCACCGATATCATTTCAACCCGCCGCGTCGTCGAAACCGAAGCCCGCCGCCGAACAGTGGCGGAAACCGACATCGGCACTGAGCTACAGGATGAGGTTGAGGTATTGAAGCGGCGCTTGGGTGAATTGCGGGAAGAGGACTAGAAAGCGTGGGTATTGTCTAGGTGTGGTTCCCTAATTTTTAAATTGGCGGTTATATCTTGGGTTGGCTGTCTTAAGCAGGTGTTATTTCGCATCATTTCATTAACAGTGCGAGCGTCAACTTTTCTCGAATTCTAGAATAGAATGATGAGGGCTGGCGGAGCGGCGATGGGCTCAGCACTGAAATTGGTCTTGGTGGCGTGGTTTTCTCCGCCCAGACCAAGGCCGAGCTTCAAGACCGCGGGGGCTTTGCGGGCTTGAAGTCGTGCCCAGTGCGCTAGCTTCGCGGTCGCCACCCCGAATCGCCGCGTAGCCAGCCCGGGCTTTCGGAAATTTCCTAACAGAAATAGAACATAAAAAAACCAAACCACACGCCAAATAACGCCTGTTTGTCACACCACCACTTTTCCAGTATAGTTATTACTACGATAAGAGTCGGTTTAAACATGATTAACAGAAAGGGTGGCTTGATGCAGAAAACGATGCGTCATCCGATATTCAAATGGTTTTGGATCGTGGCAGCGTTGGAGCTGATCGCGATCAGTATTAACATGTTCTATGCACCTCACGCTGTCGCAGCTGGCGGCGCAACCGGAATTGCCATTTTGGTTCAAGAAGTTGCCGGCATTCAAGTCGGTATCACCACCATGGGCGTCAACTTGCTCATGCTGCTTTTAGCTTGGTTCTTCTTGGATCGCAGCACCTTAAAACGCATTTTATTCGGCAGCTTCATGTTGCCATTGCTGCTATGGCTGACGCCAGAAATCAACCTGGTCACAGATCGGTTGCTGGCGATCATCGTCGGCAGTGTTGTGTTTGCCTTTGGTGTTGGGTTCCTGTACCAAATGGATGCCTCAAGCGGTGGGACCACGGTTCCACCGCTCATTTTCAAAAAATACTTTGGCTTGAAACCATCAGTCATGCTACTAGCCACTGATGTGATCGTGTCACTTTTTAACATCCCCGTATCCGGCGTCGAGGCCTTCATCTTGGCCGTGTTCGCTTTGGCGATTACCGGACTGGTCATGAATTATGTCGAAACCGGTTTTGACCGGAAAAAGGCAGTTTACATCATGAGTCCGCAATTGGCGACGATTAAACAGCAAGTCCGCGACGAAACGCCGCATGGCTTAACGGTGCAACGCGTCGTTGGCGGTTTCTCGGATGAGTCAAAGGAGATGTTGATGGTCGTGGTCGAACAAGCCAACTTCCGCCATCTGATTGACTTAGTCCACGCAATTGATCCCAATGCTTTCATCTTGACCATGGCAGCAACTGAGGTTCATGGCGGCAGTATTTAAGCTTCATCATGGTATTAAACTGCGACAGCGTTCCCGAAAAAATTCGGACGTTGTCGCAGTTTTTTGATAAGCGTGAGTCGCTTGGTTAGAAATCAGACGGTTAAATCTCAAAAGTCGGTTTGAATGCTAACGGTTTTAACCAACTTTTGAAAAGAATGTTTAGCAAATATGGCGTTAAACACTGATAAATGCATGAAATAAGGATTATTTAACTTAAAAATAACGTTAAGCACTTACAATCGGTAAGCATATATGTTTACCTACAAAACTAATGCGCCATAATGAAAAGCATGAGATGGCCATCTCGAAAAGAATATGTGGTAAGTCATTTTGCCGATATGGACTGGGGGAGTCTATATGTTACGCAGAAGTCTCATCACTTTCGCTCTTGTCGTGAGTGGGCTGCTTATCACCACTGCAGCAGGCACCACCATTCAGCGTCAAGACTTGGCCGGATCGCGCACAAGCACGAGGGAGAAAGTTAATACTGTAAGTAGTTCTAACGATTTGCTCGATGCCACTGCTGCCAAGGCACCTGCATCACAGGCTGCAGCACATCCGCAATGGAGCGTTCGCACTGTTTCAGTGACTAAACCAACGTCTGCTGCATCATCATCACAGACGGCGGCAAGTACATCCGTTGCTTCAAGCGCACCGGCTAGTCAACAAGCTGTTGCTACTTCTGATTCATCTGATTCAAATACAGGGGCTTCGACTTCTACTGCCGAAGTGACTGTATCGGCAGCACCGTCTGCAGCACAAACCGCGACTGCTGCCCAACCGGCGCAACAACAACCGGCGCAACAACAACCGGCTCAACAACCGGCAACTCAACCTGCTCAACAACCAGCACAACCGCAAGCACAGCAAGCACCTGCTTACGCGAGCCGCGTCCTAATGTTTGCAGGTGTGACAGTGCCTTATATCATTGGAAATGAAAGTATGACTGCAGCACCGGGCACTGGAGCTGCAACGTGGGGCGGTCAAGCAAATTATAGTAACAATAGCGGTCAAAACACGCATTTTATTGGCCACAATCCTGGTTCTTTTGCCGCGATGCTATCACTTGGCATTGGTTCGCCGATCACAGTGACCGACGCTGCTGGTAACCCGCGCACGTATCATGTTTATCAATTGGCGACAGTGAATCCAAATGCCGTCACTGCCAGTGGACAAGATTTATGGAACGCAATCACGGGTACTGGCGGCGGTCAGCGCATTACCTTACAAACTTGCGTAGGTAACTACTGGCGCTTGATTGCCTTTGCACGTTAAGGCTGTTGAGTGATCATCATTGTTTTTTGGCTTTCAATTTCAGGTTGTCAGGTTCCAGGCTTTTTCGTAAAGTTGCTTAGTAAGTTTTGAATTTATTGACTGTTATATTGTTGAATTAGGCAAAATGACTTTCCTCACAAAAAAGCAGCCGCCGGTAAAACGGGCAGCTGCTTTTTTTGTGGAAGCGTGAGCGGGCGTACGCGATTGCAGATGCGTTATAGCGCGTGCAAGTTCTCACAGTTTCCGAGTGATAAATGATTTTTAAATTAATTAAACGGAACGTCAACGACCCAGCCTTCAGGTGCCGGTACATCGCCAAACTGGATACCCGTCAGTTCATCATACAGTTTCTGTGTATATGGACCGACTTTGGTTTCCGAATAAAAGACATGTTCGTGGTCTTCGTAGGTGATGCTGGCAATCGGGGTGATGACCGCCGCAGTGCCACAGGCCCCGGCTTCACCAAATTGGTCCAAATCGGTAATCGCAATCTTAGTTTCTTCAGTGGTCATGCCAAACCGATCATGCGCCAGTGCCAAAATCGAATACTTGGTGATACTTGGCAGGATGGATGGTGACTTCGGTGTTTTCAAAGTTTTACCATCTTTGCTAATGCCGAAGAAGTTAGCTGACCCAACTTCTTCAATATATTTATGTTCAATTGGGTCCAGATAGATCGCATCGCCATAACCGTGCTCGTGGGCGAATTTGCCGGCTTGCAAGGATGCGGCGTAGTTCCCGCCGACTTTCGATTGGCCAGTGCCGTAATGCGCCGCTCGGTCGAATTGATCGGCAACGATGAACTTGGTTGGCACCATGCCGCCTTTGAAGTAGGGGCCGACTGGCATGGCGAAGACATCGAAAATGTATTCCTTAGCCGGAGCAACCCCGATATTGGGGCCGACACCAATCAAAATCGGGCGTAAGTATAAGGTAGCACCGGTGCCATATGGCGGTACGTATTCATGATTAGCGGCAACGACTTGCTTGACCGCATCAATAAAGCGATCTTCAGGAAATGGCGGCATCAGTAGTTTGTCAGCAGAGTTGTGCAGTCGATGGGCATTTTGGTCAGGCCGGAAAAGTTGGATTTTTCCTGATTTGGTCCGGTATGCCTTCATACCTTCAAAAGCGCCTTGACCATAATGCAAAATCGGGGAGCCTTCATTCATCGTCAGGTTGGGATCGGTGGACAGCTTACCTTCATCCCATGCCCCGTCTTTCCAGTGGGCAACATAACGGTATGGCAGTTGCATATAATCGAAGCCTAGATTGTTCCAATCAATATTGACACTCATGGCAGTACCTCCAGTATTTGTGTGCGTCTGACTGAAAACAGCCGGCTGAGGTTGATTTCAGAGTAACGTTGCGTGAACATTGCGGTTTCATTAAATAATATACCTATCATGTTAGAGTATTCTCACAAAGAACTCAACAGAAAAGATTGTAATCGCTGTTAATATCAACAGTAAGCGGTTACAATTGAGATGAGGACTGGGAGTATATGCCTTATCAAAAAATTTATGTTGGCGTGCGTGAAGGTTTTTGGTGAGCGTTTCTTGAGCCTTTTGATAGTCTTACTGTTACACTGGGATTGGTAGGTAAAAGTCCGGCCGTACAGTGAATGAGAAGCCTTCACATGTACGACGGTATCGTTTGATTGGGGGAGTGATCATGATTCAGGGATTAAAAGATTGGTTATACCTCTTCAACTCCGGGCAAGATTTTCAAAGTTACAATCGGTTTGGCGCCCATGAAGTCGAACCAGGCAAGTGGTCCTTCCTCGTTTGGGCACCGCATGCCCAACAAGTCAAAGTCGAAGGCGACTTCAACGACTGGCAAGGCAGTCCGTTGAAACTGCAAGGCACCACCGGTTGTTGGTACGGTGAGCTTGCAGCCGAAAAAAATCAGTTATACAAGTATCGGATTATCGGTCCTGATGGGATAGCCCATGAGAAGATTGATCCATACGGGTTTGGGTTTGAACGCAAGCCAGGCAGTGCGGCTAAGTTGGTCGATGTGCCGCGTATTACTTGGCATGATGAAGATTGGCTAGCCAAGCGGGCAAAATGGCGTCCGTATGATGAACCGCTTAATATTTACGAAGTCCACTTAGGCTCCTTCATTCGCGACACGAATGCCGGTCCAGATGGTGGTTATATGGCGTATCAAGACGCCATCGACAAGCTGATCCCTTATGTGCAGGAGTTGGGCTACACCCACATTGAGTTTTTACCGTTGATGGAGCATCCGCTTGACGCTTCATGGGGCTATCAGTTAATGGGTTACTTCGCGCCGACGAGCCGGTTCGGCGATCCGCAAGACTTCTTGCGGTTGGTAGATGCGGCTCACACAGCAGGATTAGGCGTCATCATGGACTGGGTACCGGGGCATTTTATCAAAAACACCGATATGTTGGCCCAATTTGATGGCACGCCAACCTTCGAATACACCGATCCGCACCGCGCAGAAAATGTCCGCTGGGGGACTTGGAACTTCGATCTTGGCAAGGCACAAGTGCAGAGTTTCTTAATTTCCAGTGCGATGTATTGGTTGGATCACTGCCACCTTGATGGCTTGCGGGTCGATGCTGTCTCGAACATGTTGTACATGGATTATGACGCTGGCAAGGAAAACGATCGCAACAAGGATGGCGGGCGTGACAACCTTGAAGGCATTGCCTTTATCAAGCAATTGAATACAAAGATTTTTGCCAAACATCCAGATGTGCTCATGATGGCTGAAGAAAGCTCCGCCTATCCGCAAGTTTCAGCACCGATTGATACTGGCGGCTTAGGGTTTAACTACAAGTGGAACATGGGCTGGATGAATGACACGCTGAAGTTCTTCGAGCAGGATCCGGTTTATCGCCACAGTGATATGAATTTATTGACGTTTTCATTCATGTATATGTATAACGAGCAATTCGTCTTACCGTTTTCACACGATGAAGTTGTCCATGGCAAAAAGAGCCTGATGCACAAAATGCCGGGAGATCGGTATAACCAGTTTGCTAATCTCCGGACGATGTATGTGTGGCAGGCAACATTCCCTGGTAAACAGCTATTATTCATGGGCAGCGAGTGGGGGCAGTTTCTTGAATGGCGCGACTGGAGCGAGCTGGAGTGGACCGATCTTAAAGACCCAATGAATAAGAAGATGCAGCATTTCACCACCACACTAAATCATCTTTATAAAGCTCGGCCAAGTTTGTGGCAACAAGATCATGAACCCGACGGCATCAAAATCACGATTGCCGATGAACCGGATGTGCTGAGTTACATCCGTTATGGCAAACAAAATGATGACTTTACGGTAGTGGCCATGAATCTGGTGCCAGTTCAAAAAGATCATTTCCGCGTGCCAGTTCCTAGTCCGGGAACGTACGAGATTATTTTAAATACTGAGGATGCGGCTTTTGGCGGTACATGGACCAAGTGGCAGCAGACCTTGACTGCTGAGATTGGCGAAAACCATGACGTTCCTGCATGGCTTGACGTCATTTTACCAGCAATGGGCGCTTTGTTGATTAAACCAAAACAGCTGAAGCCGTTGCCGAAAAAACCGTTGGCACTTAAAGGCAAGCAGCCAACCAAGGCATTACCGAAACACGAAACACCGTTGTCACTCGCCGGTCATCAACGGCAACCGATTAGTCATCAAGAAGACTGGGGCACATCGCCAGCGCGGTCGCAACCACGTGACATTAGCAAAGTTAACCATCAGCAATCGAAGAAGTTAGGGGGGAAGGCGCACAATGCGCCGCAATCATGAGTACTGAAATGTTGGGAATGATTTTAGCCGGAGGGCAGGGAACCCGTTTAGGGAAACTGACCAAAACGACGGCTAAGCCTTCGGTGCCATTCGGAGGTAGATATCGGATTATTGATTTTACTCTGAGTAATTTAGCTAATTCAGGGGTCAACACCGCGGGGGTCATTACCCAGTATCAACCGCTTGAGCTGAATCGCCATATTCAAAATGGTGCCAGCTGGGGGCTTAATGAACGCGGTGCCGGTGTGACCATCCTGCAGCCTTACGCTTCAAGTGAAGGCGAAAAGTTCTTTGAAGGCACGGCGCATGCGATTTATCAAAATATCGCTTATATTGACTCCTACAATCCGCAATATTTGTTAATCCTTTCAGGGGATCACATTTATAAAATGGATTATCAAGCGATGCTGGATTATCACAAGGCCAAGAAGGCTTCATTGACCGTTGCTGTCATGCCGGTTGAAAAAGAAGAAGCCAAACGCTTCGGCATCATGAACACCGATGACACGGACCGGATTATTGAATTTGAAGAGAAGCCAGCCAAGCCAAAGAGTAACTTAGCTTCGATGGGGATTTACATTTTCAACTGGCCGACGTTGAAACAATATTTGACCGAAAGTTATGCAACAGATGGTGCCATGGAAGACTTTGGTCATGACGTGATTCCAGCTTACCTGACGCATAATGAAGCCAGCTATGCTTATGCCTTCCGCGGTTACTGGAAGGATGTCGGGACGATTCAGAGTCTGTGGGAAGCTAACATGGAATTCTTGAATCCTAACAATCCATTGAACATTGGCAATCGCAACTGGCGGATCTTCAGTCAAAACGAGGCGCTGCCGCCAATGTTCCTGACCAAGACCGCCAAAGTTGCTGGCTCCATGATTGTTGACGGCTGCTATGTCGCAGGTTCAATTCAGCACAGTATTTTGAGTCAAAACGTTAAAATCGGTGAAGGCTCCGTGATCAAGGACAGCATGATCATGCCAAACGCCGTTATTGGTAAGAACGTGACTGTCGATCATGCCATTGTCGGTGAAAATGCGATTATTGGGGACAATGGTAAAGTTGTCGGCAAACCGAATGAAATTAGCGTTGTTGGTTATGGGGAAGTTTTAGGAAGGACTGAAAAAGAATGAGAAAAGGCGATTTAGCAGCAATTATTGATCTGAATGAACCAGACGACCAAATTCAGCCGCTGACAGCAGCCCGCCCGATCGGTACCTTGCCGTTTGCTGGCCGCTACCGTCTCATCGATTTTCCACTGTCATCATTGGATCATGCCAATGTGCGCAGCGTGGCGATTTTCCTGCCAAAGTCCGGTCGTAGTGTCACGGACCACATTCGTAGCGGGTCGACTTGGAACATGGATCAGATTACTGGTGGTATTTTCACGTATCCGTATATGGCTGGCCGCGACTATGAAGATCCAAAATTACGCGCGCGGTATTTTGACGACTATCTGCAATTTCTGCGCAAAAGCAGCGCGCAGTACACGATTATCATGGGTACGCAAAATGTGGCCAATGTCGATGTCGATGCCATCGTTGCCTATCACCAAGCTGGTGAGAGTCCGGTGACGGCGGTTTACAAGAATTTGCCGGAAGAAGCGATGAAGCCGGAAGATTTAACGTTGGATATGACGGAGCTTGGCACGGCTAGCTCAGTTGTCCCAGCATCGGAAAATCGTGGGCATCTCAAGGAAGGTAAGATCCCGGCGTTCATGGATATTTATCTGATCGGGACGATTGACTTGATTGATCTTCTGACGGATGCCTCCGAAGCGCCAACATTCAAACGGTTGCCGCAAATTCTACGTGAAGCCGTACTGGAAAATAATGCTAACGCGTTTGAATATACTGGTTTTCTGGCGAAACTGAATACGATTCAGCGGTATTTTGACGCGAACATGAGCATGTTGGAAGACCAAAACTATCAAGCGTTGCTTTATAGTGCTAATTCGATTGAAACGAAGAATAAGAATGAAATTCCGACCTTCTATTCAACCGAATCCAAGGTGACCAACAGCTTGTTAGGTACTGGTGACTTCATTGAAGGTACGGTCGATAATTCGATTCTCTTCAGAAATGTGCATATTCATCGTGATGCAGTGGTTGATCACAGTATTGTGATGCAAGGCAGTAAGATTGGCACAGGCTCCAGTGTGAAGTATGCGATCCTAGACAAAGGTGTGGTCATTGGGCCAAACCTTGCGTTGGAAGGGACCCCTGAGGAGCCATTGGTCTTTTCGAAGAATCAGAAAGTCTTTCAGCCAGATGGCCAGGGGGTGACGGCCCGTGCTTAAAGTACTCTTTACAGCTGCGGAAAGTGCGCCGTTTTATAAAACAGGCGGTTTAGGGGATGTAAGCTATGCCTTGCCTAAAGCAATTAAGAAGCAAGGTGTGGACATTCGGGTTGCCATTCCATTTTATGAAAAGAAGTTCCCGGCGAAGTATCTGCCTAAGGTGAAGGATTTGACCCATTTCACCTTGGAGATGGGTGGCCGTCCAGTTTACGTTGGCCTTAAAACAATTAAACTCGGGGATGTCACGTACTATCTCATTGATAATCGGCAGTATTTTGATCGGGATGGCTTGTACGGTTACTGGGATGACGGCGGCCGGTTTGGTTATTTCCAAATGGCCGTGATTGAAATGCTTCAGGTGATTGAATGGATTCCAGATGTCATTCATGCCAACGATTGGCACACAGCTTTCATTCCGGTGCTATTAAAAGAAAAGTATGGTTGGATCAAGCCGTATCAACAGATTAAGACACAACTGACGATTCACAATCTGCAATTCCAAGGCTGGTTCCCGCCGTCAACGTTAGCGACCGTTTTTGGTATTGGCCGTGAAGGTTTCAACGACGATGGCTTTGGTCAAGACGGGTCAATCAATTGGCTTAAGGGCGGGATTAATTACGCCGATCTTGTGTCGACGGTTAGCCCGAGTTACGCCAAAGAAATTCAAACACCAGCCTTTGGCGAGCATTTGGATGGCACCTTACGAAAACAAAGTGGTAAACTGGTCGGGATTCTGAATGGGATTGATTCTGAAGTCTATAATCCAGCCACTGATCAGAATCTGGCTTATAATTACGACGCCAAGAATTTGGCTGGCAAGGCCAAAGATAAAAAGGCTTTGCAAGACGAGATGCATTTACCAAAGAGGACTGATCCGCTTTTTGCGATGGTCAGTCGCTTGACCCGGCAAAAAGGGGCTGATCTCTTAGTTGATGCTTTGGAGAATTTCTTAGTTCAAAATAATGTACAGGTCGTGGTTCTTGGTACTGGCGATCAAGATCTGGAAGAAGATTTGTCATCATTGCAGGATCGGTTCCCTGGCCAATTGGCGGTGCGGATTGATTTTGATGAAGGCTTAGCGCAGCGGATTTATGCCGGCGCCGATTACTTCATGATGCCAAGCGCCTTTGAACCAAGCGGCTTGGCACAAATGATGGCGATGCGCTATGGCACGCTGCCAATTGTGCATGAAACTGGTGGTTTACGTGACTCAGTTCTAGCCTATAACGCTGAAACTGGCGCTGGTGATGGGTTTAGTTTCTGGGATTACAACGCAGGCGTGCTCACAAACATTCTGCGCATGGCGAAGAGTGTTTATGCGGATCAGCCAAAAGTCTATGCTAAGTTGCAACAACATGCGATGGTGAAGGACTTTGACTGGCACCATTCCGCAGCTGAGTATTTGAAAGGTTATCAACGCATTCTGGGCAAAGCATGAGGTGACAACAGCGAGGTCGTGTCGGGATCAGTCGGAAGGCAGGCGAGGCGTAGATGCGTCAAACCGGCTGGCAAGGTGACCCGATCCGACCTCGTTTTGTTTATCAAAATGAGTTTCGGCTCGTTTTGGAGTCGCCGTGGGTACGACGACATGGTGTCACTCCCGGGGTGCGTTGCGTTTAAAAGTTGCTGTATTTAATTTGGTGAGGTGTGTTTATGTCATTAACAAAGGAACAATTCATTACAGAATTCAAAGATATTGCTTTGAAGCTGTATGCAGCACCGCTCGATGACCTGTCCACCCAACAGCTTTATCAGGCGTTGGCACTATTAACGCGGTCATATATTGGCCAACCTTGGGCCGAAACCAAGAAACGTTACGATCAGGAGGAGACGAAACAGGTCTTCTACTTTTCAATTGAGTTTCTGCCAGGCCGACTGCTGCAGTCGAATTTGCTAAATCTTGGCATTCTGAGTGAAGTTGAAGCAGGGTTGAATGAGTTGGGACTGCGACCGCAGAAAATTTTTGATGCTGAAGCAGATCCAGGTTTAGGCAATGGTGGTTTAGGTCGGTTGGCATCAGCGTTTATGGATGCCATGGCTAGTGTCGGCATGGCTGGCAACGGCAATGGTATTCGCTACCAGTATGGCTTGTTTAAGCAGGCATTTGTTAACGGCTATCAAGTGGAGCTGCCAGATGATTGGATGCGGAATGGTTTTGCGTGGGAAACCCGTAAAGAAAATCGCGCAGTCACGGTTAAATTCGGCGGCTGGGTTGAGTTACGCCCAAGTCGTAGCGGCAATCTGCGGGTGACCTATCACAATACTGACGATGTATTGGCTGTACCATACGATGTGGCCATGGTGGGGTACCACAATCAGGTGGTGAATAACCTGCGTCTGTGGTCTGCTGAAGCACCGATCAATGCCGGCACCGATTTTACGTTGGAACAAAAAGAACGGATCAATCAGATTACACAGATTCTTTATCCTGACGATTCCGATGCATCCGGCAAGCAGCTGCGATTGCGGCAGGAGTACTTCTTTACCAGTGCTGGGATTCAAAGCATCGTCCGCCATTATCGCCGAACCCACAACAGCATGGCCGGGTTTGCAGATCGCGTTGCCATTCATATCAATGATACCCATCCGGCAATGGCAATTCCGGAGCTGATGCGGGTGTTAATGGATGATGAGCATGTTAGCTGGGACGAAGCTTGGCGCATTACGCTCAAGGTGATGAGCTACACGAACCATACGTTGTTGTCAGAGGCGCTGGAAGTTTGGCCAATTGATATGTTCAGCGGCATGGTACCGCGAATCTATCAAATCATTCAGGAAATCGATCGCCGCTTCCGGCTGGTTTTCGTGCCGCAATTTGGTCAAGCAATGATTGATCGGATTGCGCCGCTTGGTAACGGACAGGTGCGGATGGCCTATCTCGCATCAATTGGTTCCCATGCGATCAATGGCGTGGCCCCAATTCATAGTGAGTTGCTTAAAAAAGACGTCCTGCATGACTTGTATCAAATCTTTCCAGAACGGTTCAATAACAAGACAAACGGCATCACGCCGCGGCGTTGGATTCAAATTGGCGATCGACCGCTTTCCCACCTTTTGGATAAAAAAATTGGGACAACTTGGCGGAAAAACCCGTTGGCATTGCGGCAGTTGCATGACTTCGCCGATGATACCCGGTTTCTCGACGATTTGAATGCTGCTAAGGCCGAAAATAAACGAGCATTGGCGAAGTATATTGATCAAGTTGTGCGCGTCAAAGTTGATCCTGATGCCATTTTTGATGTGCAGATCAAACGTCTGCACGCGTATAAACGGCAATTATTGCATGTCTTAGGGATTCTCGATGCTTACTTGGCGATCAAACGTGGCGAAAAACGACCAAAGCGTTTGCACATTTTTGGCGCTAAAGCTGCGCCAAGTTACGTTTATGCCAAGGAAATCATTAAGGTTATGAATGCAGTTGCCGATTTGGTCAACGGTGATCCAGATGTCAGCAAGTACTTGCAAGTTGTTTTCTTGCCGAATTATGGTGTCACCATGGCTGAAAAGATTATTCCTGCGGCCGATATTTCTGAACAAATTTCCACAGCCGGTAAGGAAGCCAGCGGCACCAGTAACATGAAGCTGATGAGTGCTGGTGCCTTGACCTTGGCGACGCTTGATGGCGCAAATATCGAGATCAAGGATGCCGTGGGTGATGACAACGTTGAGATTTTTGGGTTGACAGAGGAAGAAATTGCCGGTTATTACCAGCGTGGCGATTATCATGCTCGCGACTTTTACGATCAAGATTCACGCTTGCACGCCGCACTGGATATGCTGGTCAATGGGCAGATCCCGGGGATTGAAACAGAAGGTCGTGACATTTTCAATTCGTTGTTGACTTACAACGATGAATACTTCGTGTTGGCCGATTTTGAAAGTTATCTGGCTGCGAACGAAAGACTGGATAAGCTTTATCAACAACCGCGCATTTGGGCCAAAAAGGCGTTGGCTAATATTGCCGAAAGTGGCCGATTCTCGGCTGACTTTACGGTTCAACGTTATGGTCGCGAGATTTGGCATGTGGTGGCAAAGACACCAGAAGATGATCACGAGGCTTAAAGCGGTCATACAGAGGCTACTTTTGATGATTGTTTTTTAGATAACATGCAGAAAGTTGGCCGCGCAGCCACCAGCCTGAATCGCCGCGACGCCAGCTCGGACTTATCGGAAACACTCGATGTAGAATAGCATCTGATCAGCATGCCTTGGCGCTCATTGTTATCAATCCAGCTATCGGTTGCGTGATTAATGAAGGTTCATTTATCGGTTTTGAGAACGTTTCGTGTACATGACACATGGAGGAACACAATGTTTCAATTTGATTCATTTACCGATCGCCGACCTTTTGGCGCGGTGCAAAAAGGCACGGCTGTCACATTGACGGCACAGGCTGATGGTGCGGTGACACAAGCCACACTTGTCATCATGCCAGACGAACATTGCGATCAAACGCAATCCTTGCCGATGACGAAAAGCCCTAACGGCTACACAGTGACGTTTACGCCTCCTAATGACGGTCTTTGGTTTTATCATTTTGAGTTGCAAAGCGACAATGGCCGGGAACGCTTTGGTGCAGTCGGCGGTGGCTTTGGCGGGCTTGGTCAGCTTTACCCGGAAAATGTGGATGTGGTTAATTATCAGATGACCGTTGTGACCGCATTTGATCCCGTTCCGGCGTGGTATCAAAATGCCCGTTTTTATCACATCTTCGTAGATCGCTTCAATAATGGGAATGCTGACGGTCACGTGAATGCTCCGAAGGAAAACTCTTTTCTGTATGGGCGAAAAACCGATCGGCCCATGTATATTCGCGGGAACGATGGCGAGATCATTCGCTGGGATTTTTACGGCGGTAATCTGACTGGCATTCAACAAAAGCTGCCATTATTGGCAGCCCGTGGCATCAACGCCTTATATTTAAGTCCAATTTTTCAGGCGCGGAGCAATCATCGGTATGACACCGGCGATTATTTCGCAATTGATGAAGTTTTAGGTTCGCTGCATGACTTTAAGCAGTTTTTGGCGGCAGCGCATCAGTTGGGGATGCATGTCATTCTTGATGGCGTGTTTAACCACGTCGGCGCTGATAGCCGCTACTTCAATGCCGTCAATGAATATTCAGACGTGGGTGCGGCCAATAGCTTGGATTCCCCATATGCCTCGTGGTTTTCATTCAAGCGATTTCCTGATGACTACAATAGCTGGTGGGGCGTGAAGGATCTGCCAGCCATTAATAAGGATAATCAAGACTTTCATGACTTCATTGCGGCTAAAAAAGGTTCGGTGATCAGTTATTGGACTGACTTAGGCGTTGATGGGTGGCGCTTGGATGTTGCCGATGAATTGATGGACGATTTTATCCGGCAGATTCGCAGCACGCTTGATCAATTTCCGGAGCGGGTGCTGATCGGCGAAGTCTGGGAGGATGCCTCCAATAAACAGGCTTATGGCAAGCGGCGGCAATATTTTGAAGGCGGCGAATTGAATGCAGTCATGAATTATCCGCTGCGATCCATGTTGATTGCCTTGACAAATGGGCAGTTAAACGCGGCAGGATTTGTGCGTCAATTGATGACGTTGAAAGAGAATTATCCAACAAATGCGTTTGCGTTCAATTTCAACAACATTGGCAGTCATGATACACCACGGATTTTAACGATGTTGGATGGTGATCGGCGTAAGTTGCAGTTTATCGTCTCGCTATTTTACTGGCTGCCTGGGGTGCCGTGCCTTTACTACGGGGATGAGGCCGGGTTAACTGGCGGTAAAGACCCGGATAACCGCGCCTTTTATCCGTGGGGCCATGAAGATCAGGCTGTTTTGGATATTTATCAAATCGCGCTTCAGACCCGCATTGATCAGCCAGCCTTGGCTGCAGGTGCCGCTTTTTTCCCATTTACGTTTGAAGACAGTTTTGGCTTCGTCCGCCAAAATGATACCCAAACGCTGGTAGTTCTGGCCAATCCAACTGGATCACCGCAAGTGTTACAGGATCCGCATGCTGAATTAGTGCCAAAAAGTTTGCGCGCTTTATTACCAGTAGGCACGATGGTACCGGCAGGCGGTGTGATTTGGCAGCAAATTTAACGCTTATGTTATTGTTATGAATGCTGTGACGGCGCTTCGAGCCCAAAAACCGGTCTCGAAGTCGCCTAACAACATCAGCGACAAAGCCCGGTCGCTGTGTTGTTTGCACGGCTGAGCCCCATCTGGCCTACGATTGCTCCGCCTTGGCACTAATATCTTTAAAATTCCAATAGATTACAATAAGAAAAGGCAAACAGTTTCCGCTTTACAGTGGAATTTGTTTGCCTTTTTGATGATTATGAGTGATGTCCCAAACTATTATGTCTGAAGACAACGGTGGCTAAGGTTTACATGGTGACGGCCAAGGTTTCGCGCAGGCCGCTGGTTTGGTAAACGCGGGTATCTTTAGTAACGAAGATGGCTTCCTCACCCTCGGCTTCAACGGCATCGTAACCGGCAGGGATACCAGCATAGAATCCAATGGAGGATAACACATCACCGATCAGGCCACTATCGGCCACGACGGTAATGCTGGCCATGTCTGATTCGACGGGATAGCCTGTGTTGGGATCAAGCAAATGGTGATATTCTTTGCCGTTGATCTCTGAGTGCCGCTCATAAATACCAGTCGTCACGACGGCTTTAGGGGTGGTTGTCAAGGTGGCGATACTGCGTTTTCCCGGTGTCCGCGGGTCAGTGATTGGCCACTGCCATAACGGTACACCGCTGGCTGCATTACCGACGAGCCGCTGATTACCACCTAAGTCAATCAGCCCACCTTCAACGCCGGTTTTGTCCCAAAGATCATAGACTTGATCGACAATGAAACCTTTGGCGATACCGCCAAGATCAAGGGCCATGCCGGGTTTGGTCAGAAAAACAGTTTGATTTTCTGAATCAAGCTCGACAAGATCGGGATCAGTCAAAGCAAGCGCGGCAGTGACTTCTTCGGCAGTCGGAACATGGGCATCATCGAAACCGATGCGCCAAAGTTTGACGATCGGGCCGATTAAGGCGTTGTAACCTAATCCGCGTTTGCTCCAGGCGATCGCTTGAGCAATCAGATTGAACACAGGGCGAACCGGAATGTGAACAGGTTCTTTGCCGGCCTGCTTGTTGATCAAAGTCAGCAGGGATGCTTCATCATACAGCGATAATAAATGGGCATAAGCATTGATCATGCTGATGCTTTGATTCAATAGTTCATTAGCACCATCTGCATAAACGGTAAGCGTGTTATCCGCACCCAAACCATGAAAAGTGGTCGTCGTGGTCATATTGGCACCTCCAAAAATAATCGATTGACATGCATTCAGTATGAACGGTTTGCATATTGGTTGCAATCGTTACGATTTCAGGTAATATTCGTTATGAGTGAAATTTGATGCATACCGTGTTCTAAAGACGCAAGTTTCCGCAATCGTAAACGCGTTTATAAGGAGGCCATCATAATGGCGGCATATAGCTCTGCGCAACAAGAGGCTTTAAAAGAGTTTAAGCAAGATATTGGACATCTCAATGCGTTATCGAATTCAAGTCGACAAAAATTGATTATGATTTTGGGAACGGCAGACAATGATACAGGCTTAAAAGTCAACGACTTGGCTGATGCTATCGGTTTGTCACAGCCAGCGACCTCGCACCATCTGAAGCATCTCAAAGACATTGGCATGGTTGGCTCACGTCGCGAAGGCAATATGGTTTATTATTATCTGACCTTAGATGACACCATTGCTCGATTGGAACGATTGACAAGCGCTTTGAAGCGGCAAAACGAAAACGGCTGATATGAACGATGCTTGATAAAACCCGGCTATTGCTGGGCTTTTTTTATTGTTATGAAAAATTTTGTAAGAAAGCGCTCTCGCTATCATTTTGTAAAGTTATAACCAGTCACCGGTGCGTTATTTGAATTATAATAGCCTTTAATAAACAAATTAATTTATTCAGGAGGATGTCGCATGGATGCTGGTCGAAATATTTTAAAAGATGAACAACGCCGGTTTGCCCGCCTGAAAAGTGCCCAGCATGCTGCTGCACTGAATCTGATTGTATATGGCGGGTTGACCGTGGCAGAATTGTGGATCGCGCAGGTAGCTCATTCTCGGGCATTGGCTGCGGATGGGTTGAATAACCTGACTGGTGTGGCCTCTGCGTTGATTTTACTTTGGGGTTTGCAGATTTCCCAACAACGGCCTGACAGTGAACACCGATTTGGCCACTGGCGCTTTCAAACCATCGCAACACTCTTTTCTGGCTTAATCATGCTCGTCGTCGGTCTAGATGTTGTCATTGACGGCTATCACGGTCTGCAAGCTTGGTATCAAGGTAAGCTGCAGGTTCCCGGAGAACTTGCGGTTTATGTTAGCTTAGCGGCAGGATTGGCAATGGGCACCGTTTCACTGATTAACCATATTAGGGCGAAGCAATTGGACAGCAGTGTTTTGCGAGCGGCGGCCAAGGACAGCTTTGCCGACGCTGTGACCAGCGGTGGCACGTTACTCGCCATCTTAGGTGCCAAAGCTGGCTGGCTTTGGCTGGATGGTGGCGCAGCGGTGGCCGTTGGTTGTTTGATTTTATATGCGGCTTGGACTATCCTGCGAGAGTCCATTTTTGAATTAACAGATGGATTCGACACCAAAAAAATTGCTGCCTACCGCCAAACCATCAGTGCAGTCCCAGGTGTCAAAGGCGTTCAAAGTATTGAAGCACGATATGCAGGCGATGCTGTCTTGCTAACCATCGGTATTCGTGTCAATCCCAATATGACCGTAGCCGATTCCTATGATCTAGGAGAGCGCGTCGAACGCAGGCTCATGGATGAATACGATATTCTAGACGCTGACGTCAAAGCCTATCCAGCCGATCGAGATCCAAAAGAAGCACCACAAGACCCGCAAAAGTGAAAAGTTAGACGCACTTCAGAAGTGCTGCGTCATTAGCGCGAACTCCGGAAGAATGTCTAAAAAGAATAGAACCGTTCGCCTACATGTGTTAAGATCTAAACCATAAAGTCACCAGATGAGCCGCAGTAGTGGTCCTAGGCAGGTCTAAGAAAAACGGTGGTTGCTGCAAACCGTTCCGCCTTTGATCACGAATTACACCTCAATGAAAGCCTGGTTAACGGGTCATGCCGATATCCATTAGAGTGATGCAAAGCATAATGTGGGTGGTACCGCGGTGAAAATCGTCCCTGATCGTTGAAGATCAGGGGCTTTTTTTATGCCATTGTGAATGACCTTGACCAACGATCTAGACGTTGCCATCCTGCATCTCAGCTCACAGGTAGCGGTAAATTCTGGCAAAGACAAATTTTAGTCAAGAGCGTGAACTGGCGTGCTTAAAAGTTAAATGTAAGCGCCTTTTGGCCATAATAGCCCCAAGGCGCTTACACAGCGGTTGCTGTGCCAGCAAATGTGTTTAGGGAGGAACAAGTAACATGACAGACAGAGGCAAAATTTTAGACGAATTAAAGTGGCGTGGGGCGTTGAATCAATTAACCGATGAAGATGGTCTGCGGAAACTGACCGAGGAAAAAGCAGTCAGTGTCTACTGTGGCACCGATCCGACTGGTGATTCACTACATGTTGGCCATTTGATTCCGTTCATGATTCTCAAACGGTTTCAACTTCTGGGCCATCGTCCCGTGATTGTCATTGGTGGGGGCACTGGCTCGATTGGCGATCCATCCGGGCGTAATTCCGAGCGGGTCTTGCAAACCATGGACACGATTGCTGCAAATAAAAAGAAATTGACCGCCCAAATGGAGAACCTATTCGGAACCGATGATTTTCGGATTGTCGATAATTATGATTGGTTATCGAAATTATCCATGCTTGATTTTCTGCGGGATTATGGCAAGCTTTTTTCCGTTAACAGTATGCTAAATAAAGAAGTCGTCGCCAGTCGTTTGGAAAACGGCATCTCGTACACGGAATTCACGTATCAGATTCTGCAGTCGGTCGATTTCCTGCACTTGTTCAAACACGAAGATGTTCAATTGCAAATTGGCGGGGCCGATCAGTGGGGCAATATTACGGCTGGGATCGATTTGATTCATCGCATCGAGGGACCAGAAGCCCGTGCTTATGGTCTAACCAATCCATTGATGTTGAAGGCTGACGGTACCAAGTTCGGTAAGTCTGCTGGCGGCGCCGTTTGGCTTGATCCGGAGAAGACGTCACCTTACGAGTTCTATCAGTTCTGGTTCAATCAGGATGATGCCGATGTCGAGAAGTTCCTCAAGTTCTTCACGTTCTTGTCGCGCGATGCTATTGCCGAATTGGTTGAAGCAACGAAAACACACCCGGAAAAACGTGAAGCACAGCGTGAATTGGCGCGTGCGGTGACAAAGTTTGTCCACGGTCAAAAAGCGGTTGATCAGGCCGAAAACATCAGTGCTGCCCTTTTTTCCGGTGATGTCGCTGAGCTGAGTGCTGATGATATCAAGCAGGGATTCAAGCAGTTTCCAACAGTTGAGGCACCAGAAACTGCAGAAAACATTGTGACTTGGTTAGTCGACACTACCAAAATCGAACCAAGCCGCCGTCAAGCCCGCGAAGACATTCAAAATGGTGCGATCACGATCAACGGTACACGTCAGCGGGAGCTCGATTTCGAGGTTGATCCGAGCACTCATTTTGATGGCCAATATGTCATCGTTCGGCGTGGTAAAAAGCGGTACTTTTTAGTCGATATCAAGGCGGCAAAGTAACCCCGTAAGTCGCATGATTGGTATAGCCAATTGACTATTAAACAATAACTGTTAATAAAAATGACGACTAGCGATTTAGGCCAGTGATAAAACAAACGTTTATCACTGGTCTTTTTTTGTGCGTTCGACGCTCTTTTTCCTCTTGAAAATTACTGAAATAAAAAATCTTTATGAACTTCCTTATATCAAACCATGACAATATGTTGAAGAAAGTATTCTGATAGTAAACATGCTGTAACGAGACTGTAACAGTCCAGTGTTAATGTAGCAGTTGTGAACAAAACGAAAGCAGGAGTGACGATAAAGATGAAATTAAAGCAATTAGTTACAGGCTTTATCACAGTTGCAACATTGGCTGGGGTTGGGGTTTCAGGGGTGGCTGCCACAACAGTTAAAGCTGATGACGATAAGTCTAGTTTGACTGCCAAGAATGATGCCTTGCTCAAGCAAATCCAAACGGCAAATGAAAAAACCGCGAAGTTGAGCAATGATGTTTCTAACAAAGCATTAGACATTAAGAATGCTGAAGAAAAAATTAGTGCTAGTCAGGCTAAAATTGCCTCTTACAACCAACAAATTGTTAAGGCGCAAGTCGAAGTCGGCAAGCGTAAAGACAATCTGAAGGAACAATTGATTTCATTGCAAAAGCAGGTTGGTAATTCAGTTACAGGCAATATCTATTTTGACTTTGTTTTGAATTCAAACAGCCTTACAGATCTTGTTGGTCGTTCACTGACGGTCAACAAACTTAGCCAAGCCAGTGCAGAAGCATTGCAGGCGGTTAAGGATTCACAGGCCAAAGTTAAGACCCTGCAAACTGAACAAGAAGCCAAGCAAGAAACACTTGTTGCGACAAAGAGCCAGTTGGAAAGCGACAAGGCTAAAATCGAAAGCTTAAAGAGTGATGCTGAAAAATCTGCATCCGATTTACAGCAAACACTTGAAGCTAACAAAGATAAGTTGGCTCAGTTGGCCGCCAGCGAAGATGCTGCTAAAGCTGCCGCAGCAACCGCTGCTGTTGCCGCAACACCATCTGCTTCTTCAACCAGCACCGCCTCAAGCAGTGCAGCTTCAAGTAGTGTTAACACCAGCACCAATACCAGCACCACCAGTGCTTCTTCAAGCGCCAGCGCTTCACAGGCACCTGCTTCAAACAATAGCTCAGTTTCAGTTTCCGGTGGCAGTATTGCTAGCAACGCTGCTAAGTATATCGGTGTTCCGTACGTTTATGGCGGCACTTCACCATCAGGCTTTGACTGCTCAGGTTTGATCTACTATGCAGCTAAAGAAGCTGGGATCAGCTTGCCACGGACTTCGCAAGCTCAAAGTACGCTTGGCTCATACGTTTCCGTTTCTGACTTAAAGGCCGGTGACTTGGTCTTCTGGGGCGGCGTTGGTAGTGCTTACCACGTTGGTATTTACATTGGCGGTGGCCAATATCTGCACGCACCAGCTCCTGGTCAAAACGTTACAATTCAGAGCATGGCATACTTCGCACCAAGCTTTGGTCGTCGTCTGTAAAAATATCGTTCACATCCTGCAATAGCATTTGAAAGGTCGATCAAGCGTGATCGATCTTTTTTTCTACTCTAAGCAAAGCATTCTTTTATAAAGGAGGACACACGCCATGGTGACAATTACTGATCAAAAACCAACTATGCCCGAGGTTTTGGCACTTTATAAAAGTGTCGGTTGGAGCATGTATACTCGCGATCCTGCGCGACTTGAACGGGCACTGACCCATTCATTGACGGTGTTAAGTGCCTATGAGGGCAAACAGTTAGTTGGCTTAATCCGGGCAGTCGGTGACGGCGAAACCATTCTTTTTATTCAGGATCTGTTGGTTTTGCCAGAATATCAGCGTCGAGGTATCGGCAAACAATTAATAGAAGCTTTGCTGGCGCGGTTCCCTGAAGTGCGGCAGCGGGTTTTATTGACGGACGATGATCCGAAAACGCGAAGCTTTTATAAAGCCGCTGGGTTTGTGGAGAGTCAACAAATGGGCGTGATTGCTTTTTATCATGATCAGCATTAGCCATTCTTAGTTGGCAACAGCGTTATTGATAAACCGAATCAATCAACCTGTTTTCAAGCTGACGAATCCGCGCTGATTTGGTACAATCGAGGCAATCATTTAAGAGGAGGCTGATCATGAAAGCTGCGCATAAGTTGATTGTGATCACTGGGGCAACAGGGACTGGCAAAACGACGGTGAGTGGTTATCTTCGCGATAATTATCGCATCCACCGCGTGATGACGCACACCACCCGTCCGGCGCGCACAGGGGAAAAGAATGGGGTCGATTACTATTTCGAAACACCGGCGAGTTTTGCGACCAAACATTTTATCGAAAAAGTCACTTATGCTGGTTATGAGTACGGTTCCTCCCATGAATCGCTTGAAAAAAACTGGACCAAGCATCCCTTCCTTAGTATTGTTCTAGACACAAAAGGTGCCATTACCTATGTGCGTGAGTTGCCAAAGGAGGTCGTGGTCTTATTTTTAACAATTGATAACCCAACGGTATTAAAAGATCGGTTGTTGAGCCGTGGTGATGATCCTGCCATGGTTGCTGCGCGGTTGAAAAGTCCGGAATATAAACGCGATTTAACCTTGCCAGACGAACTAAAGCCGTTTGCCACTGTGATCAAAAATGACAGTTGGGATGAGGCGCGCGAGCAAGTGGATCAATTTATGAAAACCTTGGCTTTGAAAAGTTGCGGCCTTGCCCGCATCGATTTAGAACAAAAATAAGGCGCGAGCACCGGTGATCATCACCGTGGCTCGCGCCTTGCTACATTTTGTTTGAATAATGCGATAAAATTACTTGACTGGTTTCTTAACGGCTTTAATCACGCGTTTTGCCCGTGAACGGGTTTTCGGGTTTTTACTCTTCAACCGCCGTGCTGCGGATGCGTAGTCAGTTTTTTCTGCCATATTGCTTCCTCCTGTTTTGCGTGGTACACTAATGATTGATTAATCGTAATCAATACGATTTAATAGTCTACACGCCATTAATCAAAGTGTCAAGCTAAAGGAGTTCGCATGGATAACACAACGATTGCATTAGAAGAATTGAAACAGCACGGTTATCGCGTGACCAAGCAGCGTGAATCGATGGTTGATTATCTCGGCAGGAATCAGCATCGCTACACGGCGGTGACGATACTGGATCGTTATATGCGTACCCAATTTCCGGGAGTCTCTCACGATACTATTTATCGAAATGTCAAATCATTTATTGAGATGGGCATTGTTGAAAGCCGGATGCAAGATGATCAGATTGTTGTGAAATTACAGTGTGATTTCCAGCATCCGCATCACCACCACTTTATTTGTACAAATTGCGGGAAAGTGATCGAGTTGAAAATGTGTCCACTCAATTACTTCGAGAAACAAGTGCCGGGTGCAAAAATTCAAAGTCATAATTTTGAACTTTATGGGCTGTGTGCGGAATGCCAGCAACATGCAGACCGCCTTAAAAATGCCTAAGCGACAGGCGAGCATGTACATGTTGATGTATGTGCTTTTTTTATGAACGCAGGCGGCAGCGCTTTGAAGACACGGCGTCAGCGGAATGCGCCCCGAATGAGTTGAGGTGGAAGACGTTTAGGTGTACGTTGTCGGCTTCTTCCATCTTTGAATGGGAGCGTGTTATCAGGCCAGACATGACCACCATTTAAAGACCCCGGAAATGGCAACCTTGTCATCTTAGCAAGAACTTAAATGGTATCATCTAGTTATTGAGGTACAATTAAACGATGGATGAAAGGAGCTGGCTTCATGGCTTATCGTACCCCGCCATTATTACCACCGACTGCGATTGTGTCACTCATTGTTTTGATCAGTGCATATAACATTGTGAACACGATTAATCCGGTGAACCAACCAAAATCGGCGACTGAGCAAAGTGAATTGGTATCAAAAATAAAATCAGAATCTGCCTCGCGTGCTGGTCAGTCCGCGTCGTCACATGTTGCACCGAGTCAAGCTTCGGCGTCGCGGCAACCAGAGGCTAGCCAATCGCAGGCTGAAACTAGCAATCAAGATCAAAATGATGATAACAGCACCGTGAGTTCGGCTGCTTCAACGCAGGAACCAAGCAGCTCAGACACAACGTCAACCCCGTCTGCTTCTGCCTCAACAAGCGCAACAACGCCTAGTGAGCAGAATAATAATCAAAATAGTCAAGAAACAGACACAACCGGCTCTGGTGGTCAGTAACTCGCGGAAAGGATGAGATCATGTTAACTGTTATTGATATAATCAACCGCGTGTTGGGCTATTTTAACGTTGCCGACAAACCCAAGGGGAAAGCCTTCACGTGGGTGGCACTCATTGCCAACTTCTATTTACTATATGTGGCGATTCAAAACCTGCGCTATCCGGACTTTCGCATTCGCGGCGCACTGTTTATGCTTGCATTTGTTGTCTTTTTGTATTTTATTGGCTTGAACTTCTTATATTATTTTACAAATAAGACAACGAAGTTTGACATTTCACCCAAGGTTGAAAAATGGCTTGGCAGTAACGCTGCCAAAAAAACCGCTGTCGAAAATGAATTGCGCACACAATTGGGTGCAGCACCGGCCCAAGGCGTTTTTTCACAAGATCAATTGCTGACGGCCGATGTCACCATGACGGAGGAACAGCAAGCCAATTTGGATACGCTTGTCGATAGCCTCGTTAAACAAGGTGTGCTGAGTTTGAATTATCAAGGACTAGATGACAAAGCCGTTGGTCGTGTGGCGCAGGAGACGCAACAACCGGTTCTGGCGATTGGCGCACCGTTCCCGTTGCCATTCTTTGATCTACAGCACCTAGACAGTAAGCTTGTCATCACGGGCGGCTTGAATGCCTTAATGGCCAAGCCACTGGCCACCGTTGATCGGGTTGGTTTGTTGCCGGTCAAAGCGGCGCAGCGTGACTATCATCTTGTGGTTGCCAATGTCTTTTTGATCGGTGGTGAACAGAAGCTGCTGGGTCGAAGCGGCTTACGCAAGGAAGCGCAACCTTACAGTTTAACCGTGCAGTTGGCGTATCAGGACAAGGCAACTACTGGTGATCGGCAGCCTGAGCATGAGGCGGAGCCTTTGGATTCACAACACACAACGCGCGAAAGCCAACGCGAAACTGCTAAGATGACCAATGAGCCAGCCCCGTCAACCTCGCAGGCTGCATCCAAGCCCTTGCCGACTCGCGAAAGCAGACGGCATCGCCACGATGAATAAACTGTTATGAAATAGTTGTGCCATCAATTGAAAAAAGGCTACAGTCAGGACGACGTTACTTTTCTAGAAACGCAAAAGTGACGTTGGCCTGATTTTTTTGAGTGTGCGTTCGGTGATTAACCAGCGGCGGGCAATCAAGATAACTGTCCTTTTGAATGGTAGCAAGGCAATCATAACGTTTTAGGACTGATTCATTTGTCATAGAAGGGTAGCTACTGACGTCTGAGCGGTTTTAGATACCAGTGATCACAAGACCTTTTAAAACTTCATAGAACGCTCAGAAGTCCCAAATAAAGGCGATGAGAAGCTCTTCAAAGCAAAAAGGTTGTCATAATGAATAAGAAATATTTGCGCATTATTAAGTTTCTCTGTAAAATCCATGATAAGCATCAGTGAACCCAAGGAGGTCCTCGAACATGTCAATGATCGAATTTCATGACGTTAATAAGTACTTTGGTAAATTTCATGCTTTAAAGAATATCAATCTCACAGTTGATCGTGGTGAAGTTGTCACCATCATTGGGCCGTCTGGATCCGGCAAAAGTACCTTACTTCGTTGCATCAATGGGCTGGAGCGGATCACATCTGGACAACTAATCGTGAATGATTTTGACCTAGCTGACAAGAAAACCGATATGAACCGCATTCGCAAAAATGTGGGGATGGTTTTCCAGCATTTTAACCTGTATGCCAATAAGAATGTGTTGCAAAACGTGACCTTAGGACCAGATTTGGTTCTGAAACGAAATAAGCAAGAAGTTGAGCAGGAAGCGCATGATCTGTTGAAAATGGTTGGCCTCGAAAATAAAGCCGACAGTTTCCCAGGTGAGCTTTCTGGTGGACAGCAACAGCGGGTAGCTATCGCCCGCAGTTTGGCGATGAAACCTAAAGCTATTTTGTTTGACGAACCGACCAGTGCACTGGATCCGGAAATGATCGGCGATGTGCTGGATGTGATGCAGAAAATTGCCGAACAGGGGATGACCATGGTGGTTGTCACTCACGAAATGGGCTTTGCTCGTCACGTCGGTAATCGGATTGTCTTTATGGATGACGGCCAGATTCTGGTTGACTCGGCCAATGTCGATCAATTCTTTGATGATCCTCAAGAACCACGGGCCAAGGAATTTCTCAGTAAAATTATTAACCACTAAGGGCGTGAGCTGGGCGGTGAAAATGGCGTATAAACGGCCTTGAAAGTGATGGCCTTGGCCACTACGATCAAGTTCCTTATGCGCAGATTTCTACGCCAGCGATCGCGTTTAAAGAGGAGGAAGTTGAATGGCAAAATTGTGGAAACGCATGCTCCTGCCGTTGCTCTTAGTGTTGTTAATGATGCCACTAAGTAGTTGCGGCAAAAGTGTCGCCGATCGCGATATTTTAACAACTGCCAAGACGACAAATACGATTGTCTGGGGTGTTAAAGCTGACACCCGTTTGTTTGGACTGATGGATATCAAAACCGGTAAAATTGAAGGTTTTGATGTCGATATGGCTAAGGCAATCACGAAGCAGATCCTTGGTAGCAAAGGCAAGGCCCAACTGGTCCAGGTCACCAGTGATACTCGGGTGCCGATGATCAAAGGCGGCAACGTCGATGCGGTGATTGCAACGATGACAATTACGCCAGAACGTCAAAAGATTTTGGATTTTTCCGATGTTTACTTCAACGCTGGCCAAAGTATTTTGGTTAAAAAAGGCAGCCCGATTAAGTCCGTCAAAGACTTGAAGAAGGGGACAAAGGTCATCGGGGTGCAAGGCTCCAATTCCGTTGACAACGTTAAAAAGGCCGCACCAGATACCACCGTTTTGCAGTTGTCTGATTATGCGCAGGCTTTTACTGCGCTGAAGTCAGGGCAAGGCGATGCACTCACGACTGACAATGGCATTCTTTATGGGATGTCCGAACAAGATCCAAATTATATCGTCACAGGCGGTACCTTTACGAAGGAGCCTTATGGGATTGCGATCAACAAGGGTCAAAAACCATTTGTGCGGGCTGTCAATAAGGCGATTAAGCAACTTAAGCAAAACGGCACCTATGCCAAGTTAATTAAGAAGTGGTTTGGCGACGTGCCAGGCTTCAGTCTCAAGGAGGTGGAATAGCATGTGGTCAATTCTCACCAATAACTGGGGAACCTTTATGTCCGGTGTCGGTTACACACTGGCTTCCAGCATTCTCGGCTTGATTGGCAGTTTAATTGTTGGTACCTTGTTCGCACTCCTAGAAATTTCGCCATTCAAGAGTTTGCGGGTGATCGGGCGCATTTACGTTGAAATAGTGCGGAATATCCCGCTGCTAGTTATTACATTGGCTTTTTACGTGATCGTACCGCAGTTCATCGTTAAAATTGACGGTTTTACGGCTGGGACGATTGGTTTGCTGATTTACACCAGTGCATTCATCGCAGAAACGGTGCGTGCCGGCATCGAAGCTGTGCCAGGCGGGCAAATGGAAGGCGCTCGTAGCATTGGTATGACGTACAATCAAGCGATGATCCAGATTATTTTCCCGCAGGCTTTTAAAATGGTTATTCCGCCATTGGGCAATCAGTTCATCAACTTGGTCAAGAACAGTTCTGTCCTCGCTTTTGTTGCTGGGTTTGACCTGATGTACCAAGGCAAACTGATCGCCGCCACGACGTTTTCCACCTTCGATACGTACCTGATCGTTGGGGTATTCTACCTCGTGTTGACGATGCCACTAAGTTATCTGATGCGATATCTTGAGAAAAAATGGGTCACCGCCTAGAAAGGAGCAGGGCTTATGCATAATTTTATTGACGCGTATTCATGGATTAACCTGCGTTACCTGCTTCAAGGACTAGGGGTGACACTGGAAGTTTCGATTGTCTCGATATTTTTTAGCTTTATTCTGGGCGTGATTCTTGGCCTAGCACGTTACGTGAAAATTAAATATTTTTCAGCAATTGTAGGTTTTGTGATTGATTTGATTCGAAATCTGCCATTACTGCTGATTTTGTTCTTCACTTATTTTGCCTTACCTGACATTGGCATTCGCTTGAATGTTGTCGCTGCGGCGATTATCGCCATGAGCATTTTCGAATCGGCCATGCTCGCCGAAATCGTCCGGTCCGGCATTAACGCGGTGCCGCGTGGCCAGATGGAAGCCGCTCGCAGCAATGGGCTCACGTTCTATCAAGCCATGCGCTACATCATCATGCCACAAGCTTTGAAGAAAATGATTCCGCCAATCGTCAGCCAGTTTATCTCGCTGGTCAAGGACACATCGCTGGCCACCATCATTCTCTTGCCAGAAGCAACCTACCACGCGCAAATTATTTATGGGCAGAATATCAACTATATGATTCCGATGTTTGTGGCGCTGGCAGTGATGTACTTCGTGGTCAACTATGCCTTGTCACTGGCAAGTCGTTGGTTGGATCGGCGGCTCGTGCAGTCGAATTAGGTTTATGTTAGACTTTTAAACGTCGCACACGTGGCGGCGTTTTTTAGTATTTTGTGAACAAACGGCTAATGACGTGGTTGTATGTTTTAGCTGTGATATGATGTTGATGTGTTTAAATTGAAGTAATGGAGGCTACTACTTTGAGCAGCTACTTAGTGACTGGCGGAGCCGGTTTTATTGGAGCTAACTTAACCGAACTTTTGCTAACGGATCCATCTAATAAAGTTGTTATTGTGGATGATTTATCAATGGGGTTAAAACGAAATATCCCAAAATCTGATCGGGTGACTTTCTTTGAGCACAGCATTACCGATCATGATTTTATGTCAAAGTTGTTGATCGATGAGCACTTTGATTATATTGTCTTATTGGCGGCGATTGCTAGTGTTGCTGATTCCGTTGAGCGACCTTATGAGACGCATCAGGTTAATCAAGAAGCTAATCTAAGTATGCTAGAAACGCTGCGTGTCAATAAGATCCCATTTAAGAAACTATATTTTGCAAGTTCTGCAGCTGTTTATGGTGACTCACCAGAGCTACCGAAGAAAGAAACAATGGCGGTTAAACCATTAACTCAATATGCAGTTGATAAGTTTGCAACAGAACGTGAAGTCCTTAATTATGGTCGTCTATACAACATGCCTGTTGTTTGCACGCGTTTCTTCAATGTTTATGGCCCTAAACAAAATCCAAAATCACCATACAGTGGTGTTTTGTCAATCATGATGGATTCTCTTAAAGATGGTAAGCCATTCACTTTTTTCGGCGACGGCGAACAAACACGCGACTTTATCTATGTTGGCGATGTTGTCAGGGCAATTCGCGGTTTAGTGGAGACGCCAGATGCTCGTGATGATGTGTTTAACGTTGCCAATGGCCAGCAAACAACATTAAATCAGGTGGCTGCCGCGCTAGAAAATTTGACCGGCAAAAAACTAGACGCAACTCATAAGGCTCCTCGTCTTGGTGATATTCGAGACTCATATGCAGATGCAAGTAAGATCGATCACTTTGATTTTATGCAACATACGTCATTAAGTGAAGGCTTAGCGAAATATGTTGCGTCTGTTCAAGATAAGGCTTAATTATTAATTGCTGGTGATATGTAAGGGGTTTTTCAACATCTCTGATTGATGACAGCTTTCAGAGATGTTTTTATGTCACTGTAGGTATTTTAATTTCCTTAATTTACAGACCGGTATGCATCATCAATAAATTTACTTTAACAGTTGTATTTGGCCACTATAATTGATAACTTTGGAGATTTGTTCATGGCAAAACATCAGGCTCGTAACTTTAGATTCAAATTTCTTCTCGCGATGCTCATTGGTATTCTTATCGGTGGTTTGTGCAGCTTTGCCTATTATCATTTTGAAATCGTTCCACGAAAACAACAAGAAGTAGAAAAAATACGTCAAAAGTATGAGGCGGAACTTGTTGTTCAACGGGCGCAAGCGCAGCGTTACAAAAATGCCGCCAAAAAAGATAATTCACAAGACACTGCTTATCAAAAGGAAGTATCAACGACTGAGGGTAAAACCTTTGAGCAGCAGTTAGAGAATAAGGGCTTTGTGGGGTCCGCTCTTATTATTAAAAATGGCCAGATTATTTTAAATAAAGGATTTGGTTATGCAGATGCTAATCAAGGAAGAAAGAATGGGCCACAAACACTATTTCAAATTGGCTCAATCCAGAAAGGGCTGACGGCGGCCCTGTTAATGAAACTGGTTGAACAGGGCAAGGTGAAGCTATCAGATCCCGTTGGAAAATATCTTTCTGGTATTCGTACAGGAAATCAAGTGACGTTGAGAATGATGCTTGATATGCGAAGTGGCTTTCGACTTTCCACTTTGCAGAATCAAGTGTTGTCTGATGACGGGATTGTGCGGTGGTCCATCGAAAATATGCAGTATTATCCCCAAGAGTACTCTTATCAACCTGTTAATTTTGCCCTTTTGGCCGGCGTCATCGAAAAAGTTTCTGGAAAATCGTACAATGAGCTTGTTCAAAAGGAAATCATTAATAAAATTGGATTGTATAATACTGGCTTCATGCCGGGACTGTTGAAAGAACCAAATAGGGCGATTAGTTATACTGGCTCTGGTGAAAAGGCTGTCTACACAAATCCCTATACACAATCCGAAGTTGGGTATAATCGAGAACTTGGAACAGGCAACATTTATGCGACAACTGGGGATCTGTTTAAAATGTTAAACGGTATTGATCAAGGCCAGGTTTTTAAAAAATCTAATCTTGCTAAATTACGTGATCGTGGTGATGGACAATATACTGCTGGAGTTTATAACTACGACACGTACACGATGAGTCAAGGAGTTGTCGGTGCCCAAGCGGCAACAACAGCAATTGACAACAGTGGTAAGAATGCGGTTGTCTTGATGAGCAATAACATTTTACAAGGCATGGTATTACACAACTACGCGCAGCCATTTTTGGAAACGATTATGAAAACAAACTAATGTCACGATATGGACTTTGAAGAGCCTTCGCAAAGTTGAAATTGAAAATATATGAATTTTGGTCGGTGATGGTTGAATAGTACGCGTAATAAGTGGTCTTCACACCATATAAATTGTAAAGCACATTGCGACTTTTTTTAATTTTTGAAGGTCAATTACAGGTTTGAAAAGATGATTGATCTGTTGTTCTGGTATAACTTGTCAGTAAACTAGGAGGTCTTTTTTTCCTTCTTCAAAAAGTTAGATTCCATATTTATGTCCCATATATAGACAGAATCACGTAAGATGTCTTTTAAGCTTGAAATCTATGATCCGGTATAGAGAAATGGAAGGAGTTTTCATGCGAAATTCTAAAATCTTCCTACGGCGTTTTTTTAGTAGTATCGTCGTTTTTTGCTTTACGTGGGTTATCTTTACTTTTTTATTAATGCCAAGGATGGGTGCGATTTATTCACCATTTCGGATGAGTCATTCAGTGTTGCACACCATAATCCTCAATTTTGTTGCTGCTTTAATAGCGTTAATGGTACTTTTGGGTATTCGTCAGTTTACAAGGCTTGTCAAGAATAAGAAAGATTTGTCGGATAAAACTGCATGGGTGCTGCTGCTTTTAGAAATGATTCTTTACAGCGGGGGCATACTAATTTTTTTGAAATACATTGGGTACTATAAAACAGTAGATGATGCGCAAGTTGTTTATAACTGGGTTACACACTATACGGTTATAGATCCATGGACGCACCCTTCTTGGCTAATGCACTATTTATACGCGAATCCTCAAAACTTGTTTTTGGCTCTTACCTATAAGATGGTTAACCTTTTTCTAGGAAATGGTTTTGGGGGAATAGTCATTACATTTCTTGCCATCTATGTATTATCAATCGTTCTTTTGTTTTGCACAATGCGTGCTCTGAAACTTGACAACTGGATTTCCTTGATAATAATTCAACTGCTTCTAATTTCAATTCAAGTAACATTTCATGCGGCTATTGCTTACACGGATATTTTGGCTTTCTTTTTTACCTCCCTGACCGTTTATTGCTTTGCGCGCTACTTAGTGACTCATGGAAAACTCCAATTTTTTTGGCTTGGTCTAATCAGTTTATCTTCGTTTTTCGCATTTCTCAGCAAAGGAACGAGTTTAGTATTAATCATCGCACTTTCGATATTCATTTTTGTGTATAATCACCGTATTAAAAAGCTGACAGGATTTATTCCAATACTTGTATTATTATTAGGAAACTTTGGATGGACTCAAGCAATCAATTATTCAGGCGTCTACGTTGATACAAATTATGGGCAACCCAATACGCATTATGTCATGATGGGATTAAGCAATACGCCAATCCCTGATAACCTTAGCGCTCGAGAGGCTGCAAATTGGTCTGTTGGTACATATGCAGCAAAAGATCAGGATTATTCCTGGAATCTTTTTTATAATCGTCACCTTTCAAAATCAGCAATTACTCAAAAACAAATTGCAGTTTATAAGCAGCGGTTGTTAGCTATGACCCCAGTCCAATTATGCGACGCCTTGAACAATAAAGTCTCAGTAGCTTGGGGATCGGGTGATCTCAAAACATCATTTAGTCTGATAAGAGGAACACATAATCAAGAACGAACCAACAAGATATTTTCAGAGGGTGTTAGTGGTTTAGTGATATACCTTATAATGACAGTCAGTCAGCTCATACTTTATCTTGGTGTTATAATGGCGCTTATAAAGAGTTGGAATAAGAAAGAGCCGGTATTGTTATTTGGTTCGATCTTTCTGAGTGGATATTTTGCATTCCTGTTACTTTGGGAGGTGAACCCCAGATATGCAATCGGAATATTCCCGATTGCCTTAATAATGATCGGAAAATCTTTAGGGCAGCAGACATCCTCTAAGCCAATGATTGAAAGGGAGAGCAGTCTTGAAGAATAAAAATGCATACAACGAAGGTTTTGATCTAGTTAAAAGCATTATGGCCCTTTTTGTTATTGCAATTCACACACTCTTGTTGAGTAGTAGCACAAAAATTGGATTAATGCTATTACCTTTGGTCCGAACGGCGGTACCGGTTTTCTTCTTGTTTAGCGGTTACTTCTTCTTTAAAAAAATGGACAAAATACCAGCAACAGAGCAGCTACCATTTTTGAAGCGGAATATCATAAGATATTTACAACTTTATGGTATTTGGTTTGTTATTACGTTTCCGGTTACAGTCGAGGTACGAAAATACTTTCAGCATGGTCTTACTCAAGGAATTCTAACCATTATTAGTAATTTCTTTCTTGGTTCAACGTTTATTGCCTCTTGGTACATCATGGGTTTGATCATTGGTATTCCAATCATATATTTATTAAGCAAGTTTATAAACAAATGGTTACTGTGTACTATTACTCTGGCATTAAATGTTTATTGTGTTTTACTAACAAATTATGGACAGACAGTGGTCGGAAAGTTGCTTTGGAGCTGGACTCAAAATCACTTTTTCGGATACTCGCCTTATTTAAGCTTTATTGTTGGTCTGCTGTGGTTAATGATAGGCAAGCTATTTGCAGATGGCGACCTAAAAGCACTGGTTAATAAACGATCAAAATATTTTGTGGGATTGTTTCTCGTTTTGCTTTATTTTGAAGAATATGGCACGTACAAAGCAGCGTCTTCTCTGTACACAGATTGTTTTTTTATGCTCATCCCCCTCTGTACTTTCTTTTTCGGCTGGATTCTTTCGACTCATTGGTCTGTTCCTGGAAGTCGGCATCTTCGTGCATTTAGTACGATCGCATATTGTTTTCACGCGTCATTTGCGGTTGTTTTGAAGTATCTGTTAATGACCGCGGGTATGCCAGTTCAACGTTTTCGTGAGTCGTTATTAGTTTGGTTTGTGACTGTTTTCGTGAGTTGGTTGCTTACGCTTCTAATTTTACGTTTAGAAAAAGTTCCGTTTTTCAAATGGTTAAGATTAAGCCATTAGAGCTATCAAGAACGGAGTGTTCAAGATGATCATCTTTTGCAGATGCAAAGTAGTTTCCAGCTCTTTGTATTGACAGATGGTTTGGTATATTATTTCAGGACTTTTTGACAGAATATAAATTTTGGTCGTTTTTAATGGGGCGTAAACGGTGCAAAAACTTTTTGATGGCTACCATGATTTCATAAAAATACTAGTATTTCCACTTTTCTTTTTGACTCTTTTTGGGGCGATTCGTGTACAGCAATTCGATTTTACGCTTGTTTCGCATTGGTTATTTAGTATAATTATTGTTTTAACTACTGTTATTGTCGTGACTATGTGCCTTTTTCGTAACAAATCTAAAGCCTTTTTTTCCATTGTTTATAAGATACTGCTTAAGCATATTGGTATTGTAGTTTGTACTTCGATGATCATGATTGTTGCTCTTCAAGTTTTAATATTGCTAAATACCCAAACCCCGATTGGTTGGGATGTCGGGGATGTCATGAACGCTGTTATACATCCTAGAAGTGGAATAGAGTATGTGTCCATTAACCCGAATAACTTATTCTTGATATCTATTCACCATAGTCTTTATCAGCTCTTTTTGTCCCAAGGAACCTCTTTAGCCACCACTTGGCTTTTTTTTCAAATATTGACTGCGATCGAATTGGATTTTTCGATAATTTGCATCGTCCTCTTCACATATAAAGTTTTCAACAGGAGAGTAGCACTTAATGCCTATCTACTTTTCTTTTTCCTTTTTATGCTAACACCTTATATTCAAACACCATATTCAGATATCGCAGTTTTGGTGCCTATTTCACTCGCCTTGCTATGCTTTGCCGGTTTGGAAACAGCGACTCATGTCTATTTGAAACTTCTTTTTGCAATCTTAATTGGTTTTCTTTTTGTGGTCGTTTATGAGACAAAGCCATCGGGGATTGTTTTGCTGATTGCTTGGACACTTGATGATATAACGCGAGAATTGCTCAATAAGCATAAATCTCGGAAGACGTTAAATTTAATTGTTGTGCTAGTGGTAATGTTAAGTTTTGTTGGAGGGCAATATGTTGCTAATAAATTTGTGGAAACACATTCTCCCGTACGAGTAGTAAAAAATAGAGCTTTACCTTGGCAGCATTTTGTCTTGATTGGGATGACCGGCAATGGTGGGTATAATTCACCTATTAGGCACACAACCTTGGATTTTGTGACGACTAAAAAAATGGCTCAATATTCTTCACAACAAATTTCGAAGCGATTAAATACTTTGGGATTTGTTTCTTATCTTCAGTTTTTGGCTGGCAAGCAGATAAGGAATACCGACAGAGGTGATTTTTCTTGGGGGCAGGAAGGCATCCCGCAACCACCTTTTAATCGAACAAAAGGGTCACTTCAAGATCGCATTCGAAGTGTCTATTTAATTGGGGGCAGGCATCAGGTTGATATGAGCTTTTATTATCAGGTTGTTTGGCTGTTAGCATTGGTAGGTATTTTGTTGAGTTTGGTGAAGGTGAATCCGGTGAAAGACAAGTGGGTTAGCATCTTAATTCTTAGCATGCTGGGGGCTTTCTTATACTTGCTCTTATTTGAAGGTGGCCGCTCCAGGTATCTTATTCAATATTTGCCAACGCTAATACCCTTATCCGCTTGGGGATGGTATGTCAACACTGAAAAAAACATCGAAAATTAATTAATCGTTGATGGCCTTGTGAAATGATGAACCATTGATGCTATAATAACTGATGCTTTCAAATTGGGGAGGGGAAAAAATGAGAAAAGCTAAAATTATTCGGACACGACAGGTCGTTTCACCGTTATTGACATTGTTGGCGGCGGTTGCTTTATCAGGGGTTACAACCGTTCATGCTTCTGACAACACTGATAAAACGCCTGCAGTGAACGAATCAGTACAGAGTAGCGCTACTTCGCAACAAGAACAGGCAGCAGCAACCGATCGCAAGGCGGACACGTTGTCTGACGATGATCTTGAAAAGTTGATTGATCGCTCTGATGCGACACCGACACAGGATATCCTGAAGATGAAAGACGGGGTTCCTTCAGATCAACAAGAAGCGTGGTTGACAGTTGCTAAGCGCGTTGCAGATCAGGATTTGTCCACGAGTCATCGTGAACAGGTTATCTTGTACAATGAAACCAAGATTGTGGTGCCAGCACCTAAAGCGGCTGCACCAAGTGCTGAAAGTGATGCTTCGAATCAGGCAAGCAATGCTTCTGCGCAGAACCCAAGTTCTGCGGCCTCGAGTGCAGCTGCTTCATCAAGCAGTTCTTCGGCGGCGGCCTCTAGTAGCAGTCAAAGCAAGCCAGAAGCTGCACCGGCTAAAAATGAGGCGGCTAGTGCGGCAGCTACACCTGCACCGGTTACGGATAATCGTTATGTTTCCGTAACTGACAAAAATGCGGTGTTATATGCAGATTTAAATGGTACCAAGAAGCAGGAAGGCGCAGCTGTTTACCAGCGGACCTTTAAATCGCAAGCTAAGTATCAAAAAGATGGCGTTACTTATTTGGCCTTGTATGATGCCAATCAGACGTTGCAGGGTTACATGAATCAAGCGTCGATCAAAGTTGCGGCAGGTGCTGGTGGTGTTTGGACCAACGCTAGTGGCTATGCTAGTTTAACTAAACCTGGCCAAGATGTTTATGGCAATCTTGATACTAAGCAGGTCATTAAGAAAAGTGATGACGTCTTAGACAATACGTACTTTATTTCTGGGGCCTATCATCATCTTGATGGTCAAGTTTACTATTCACTCTATGACAGTCATAACAACTGGCTCGGCTATATGGCCGGTTCAGGTTTCGAAACGGTCAATAGTGCCGAAGGCGCTTGGGCAGCAGCTTCTGGTTATGCTAAGGTCGTGGATAAGAACTATGCGATCTACAATAGCTTTAAGTTTGACGCCACGGGTAGTACAGACCATTACTATCAGCAGTACTTTAAGAAGGTTGGCCAATACCATCATGTCAATGGAGCTGTTTATTATTCAGTCTTTGACCTATTCGGTCATTGGCTTGGCTATGTAAATAGTGCGGCTGTTCAAAATGTGACGATTGCCAACCCTGAAGGCACTTGGCAGGCAGATGACCGTTATGTGACGGTTACTGATAACCGAGCCACCTTGTACTCAGACTTTAATTGGACTAAGAAGCAAGCGGCAACAGATGTTATGTTGCAGACCTTCAAGTCAACCGGTAAGTACCATAATCTAAACGGTCTGACCTATTTGTCCCTGTATGACAAGGATGGAAACTGGCGTGGTTATATCAATCAACAATCAATCACAGCTGGGGTTTCTGATGGCGGGGCATGGTTGCCTGCTAATGCTTATACGACCTTTACAGCGGCAAACGTGAATGCCTATGCGGACTTTAATCAACAAAAAGTCGCTACTTCAGGTGCTGGATTGGTTAACCAAACGGTTAATATTTCGGGTCAATATCATGCCTTCGGTGGCGTTGTTTATTATTCGATCTATGACGTTCGTGGCAAATGGTTGGGCTATGTGGATGCTAGTCAAGTGAAAACGACATCAAGTGCAGCTGGACTATGGTTGCCACACGATGGTTATTTGACAACCACCCAAAGTGGTCAAATGATTTACACGAACTTGGATAGTTTTGCAGGTGGGCGGACGACCACGGCAAATTATCAAAGAACCTTCCGGATCATGGGCGAATATAAGCACTATAATGGTGCAACTTATTATTCACTTTATGACGGCAACGGCAACTGGATGGGTTATCTCAATTCAGCACTTGGAAGCGAGAGTAAAGAAGCACAAGGGGTTTGGATGAACTATAACGCCAACGTGCTCATTACAGCTTCAAACGCAGCACTGTATAGTTCTTTCTTTAATATGACCCGTGATACGTCATCGTTGTATGGCGGTGTTTATCAGGTCAGCGGCAAGTATAGTCATGTTAATGGGACCACTTACTACTCCCTGTACGACGGGAATCGTTGGTTAGGATATCTTGCTTCTTGGGCAACAACACCTTATATGGACTATTATGATTGGACGAAGCCTTCTCAATCTAAACCGTATCCAGATGTTAATATGTATCCTAATTTAAGCATTGAAGTCGATATTGCCAAGCAAAGAGTTTATATAAAGAATGGCTCAACAAACCTATATACTATGTATGCCTCGACGGGTATCGATAATTCAACACCACGTGGACATTTTGCGATTCAAACCGAACGCGGGTATAGTTTTTATAATGCCAATGAAGGAATGGGGGCCCGTTACTGGACTAGTTTTCTAGACCATGGCGTGTACCTGTTCCACTCTGTGCCAACGGATGCGAACGGCAATTACATTGTTTCTCAAGCCAAAATGCTTGGCAAACAACCCGGGTCACATGGATGCGTTCGTTTGACAATTCCTGATGCGCAGTGGATTAATGCTCATATTAAAGTGGGAACGCCAGTTTACATCTATTAACATAAAAGTGGTTGTCATAAATGAACACTAAAAGAGGACTCAAATAACGAGTCCTCTTTTTAATGGTCGAGTTGTAAAAAATATAGTAAACATTAAATTTAGAGCGGTTTACTGAACTGTTGCGCCTGCTACAGCGTTATCAACAAGTTGCTTTTCACTTGGTGTTTGGTAAAATTTTTGGACCAGTGCGTCAACCGTATAATTTTGCTCGATGTTAGACTGTGCAAAACTGAATACTTTAACGTTGTTGCCTTCTATAGTGAAAGTCATTTTTGACTCACCATTATGACGGGAAATGTATAGCTTACCCTCAGAGTCTTTCCCATAAACGATGGTGCTTGGTTCTTGAAGCATTTCGGAACCCCCACGGGCTGCGTAAACCATCATTGCAATTTGTGAATTGCTAACATCCACTGTCTTAGGCTTATAACTCGACGTTTGACCTGTGGTTGAGCTTGAAGCATCCGAAGCGCTCGACTTAGAATTACTTTCAGCACTGACGGTGTTCGTTGACGACTTTGATGAGCTAACTATAGACTGCGAACTCGCACGTTTAGAAGAAGAACGCTTGGATTTCGTAGTCTTCGTTTTAGAGCTTGAATCCTTCTGTACCTGCGAAGTGGGAACGTTATTTGTTGATGCTGCGACATGCCACCACCAGCCACCCAATCCTGCAATAGCGACAACTAAGACGGCGATGATCCAATATCTTTTTTTCATAAATATCCCCCTAATAGGCTAAATCTATTAACATTATGCCATAAAAAACGTGTCGTTTCAGTTTATACAAAAAATTTCATAGAAGTCTAAACTTTAAAGAATCTTAGATTTTGTTCTACAGGATTATTTTGAACTTTTCTAAGGAAAATTCATAGTCGCAAGAGTTGTTACAAGTTTGTATCACTGCCCGCCAAATATAGAATTATGGTATAATTTGCTGATGTGTTCAAGAAATGGCTTGCAGCAGTATGTTTGAATCCAGTTTGAGAGGGTTATTGTATGAAGCAGAAAACTGATTGGAGCGGAGTTCGTCGATGGTTAACAATCATTGTTGACGTTGCTCTGTTTAATTTCAGCATGTGGTTTTCATTTTATGTGCGGTTCTGGCCGCAAATTCCAGATCGAAATTTCTATACTTATGAGCGTTCCGCTGTTTATATTTCGGCGTTATTTCTCTTAGTTAACTTTCTTATCGGTGTTTATGTTTATTATAACCGCCGAATTAGCGACATCGTTTTCAACACAGTGCTCGGGCAGGGAGTCACAGTGCTCGGCCTGACTATGATTACCTTTATTGGTCGATGGTTTGCATTTCCCCGGACGATTCTGGCGATTTCATTCCTCGTTAGTGTTGTTGTTTTGGCAGTTTATCGGGTTGCGGTTTACTACCTTTACGTGCATTTTACCGCAGATAAACACGTGGCAGTTGTTTCTTATAAAGAGGAACTACCATCGATTTTAGAGAACTTTGATTCAGCAAAGAACAACAAACACAAAGTGACTTATGTTATCACGGATCATTTTGTTGAAAACACCAAAAAAATATTAGATAAAGTTGACATATTCTACTTGACGACAAGTCTTTCTGATGACCAACGACGGACAATTATTGACATGGTGATCAAACATGAAAAGCATATCATGTTGCCTTCAACATTTGATAACTTGTTGATGCTCCGGCCAAACATGATGAACTTTGAAGACGAGAGCATTATGGGTATCAGTGAGTTCAGAATTACGGCAGAAGATGCCGCTGTCAAGCGCTTTTTTGATATTTTGGTAGCACTGTTGTTATTAGTTGTCACATCACCGCTGATGTTGATTACTGCCATCCTTGTCAAAGCAACATCTCGCGGCCCAGTTATTTACAAACAAACCCGAATCACGTTGAATCAACGAGAGTTTAAAATTTATAAATTTCGGACTATGAAGGCAGATGCAGAAGCTAAAACGGGACCGGAGCTCGCTAAAGACCATGATCCGCGGATTACTTCCGTGGGCAAGTATTTAAGAAAATTCCGCTTGGATGAACTTCCACAGATATTTAATGTGCTGAGGGGCGATATGTCCGTTGTTGGACCTCGTCCAGAACGACCGTTTTTTGTTAACCAGTTTAATCGTGAGGATCCTCATTATTATCTGCGGCACAATGTTCGAGCTGGAATTACAGGCTATGCACAAGTCTATGGCAAATATGCGTCTGATTATCATAGTAAATTAAAATTTGATTTGCTTTACATCAAGGCATATAGCGTTTTTCTTGATTTTCGTATTCTACTGCAAACTGTGAAGATCCTTTTTGACAAAGTCTCTTCACAGGGGCTAGATGAAGATCAAACACCACAAATGGCAAAACTGCACGAGATTGTTGTGGACCAAGATATTAAGCATCTCGACTAAGTGGGAGATTTAAAAATGCAGAGAAATGAAATCAGCGTATTGATGTCACTGTATAAAAAAGAAAATCCTGCTTTTTTAGTTGCTTGCTTGGATAGTGTGTTAGCACAAACGTTGTTACCAAAGGAAATCGTTATCGTCATTGATGGGCCAATCACATCCAAATTGCAGCAAGTGCTTGACGAATATCAATCTAAGAGCGGGCTTTTGCGATTGTTGCCACAAAAAGAAAATAAGGGATTAGGATACACTTTGGCAATTGGGGTTGAAGCTTGTCAATATGAGCTGGTTGCGCGAATGGATACAGATGATTTAATGTTACCGACAAGGTTAGAGGAGCAAGCTAACTGTTTTAATCAGAATACTGATCTGGCAATTTGTGGCACAAATATTGAAGAGTTTATTGAAGACTCATCCAATATCATCAGTAGGAGGCTTGTGCCAGAATCAAATCAAGCAATTCGTCAATTTTCCAAAAAACGTAACCCATTTAACCACATGACAGTGATGTTCAGACGTTCTGATATCTTGAAGGTTGGTAATTATCAACCGATGCAGGGGTTTGAAGATTATTATTTGTGGGCAAGACTCTTGAAGGCAGGTTACAAGGCATATAACATTCAAGACTTCTTGGTTAAAGCTCGTGTGGGGAAAGACATGTATAAGCGGCGTGGAGGGTGGCAATATTTGATCAACGGCGTTCGAGGGCGTATTGCTGTTTATCACGCCGGGTTGGGGAATTTCTTTGATTTTATAATCACTACTGGGGTGCATATCGTCGTAAGTCTGATGCCAAACAGAATCCGAGCGAGGTTTTATCAAGAAGCATTGCACTAATAACGTGGTGGGAGGGAGTCTCTTGTATAGTCAGGATTCACAGCTTAAGAAAGTTCAAGAACGAACCCTAAAGATTGCTAAAACTATCGCCGATTTTTGTCAAAAGCATAATTTGTTGTGTTACCTTTGTGGCGGTGGTGCTATTGGTGCGATTCGCGAAAAGGGGTTTGTTCCTTGGGATGATGATCTAGACTTCTTCATGCCAAGAAAAGATTATGAGCGTTTTTGCCAACTTTGGCAGATGGAAAAGCCTAAGGGTTATGTGTTGGAGCGAACATCACAACACTTTATTAACCATAATAACTTTACGACGATTCGCGATCCAGAGACAACATTTGTTAAAACATATCAAAGAAATTTAGACATTGTTCATGGCATTACAGTAGACGTTTTTCCACTTGATCGAGCACCAATTGGCAAATTTCAACAAAAGCGTCAAAAGTTATGGGCATTAATTTACGCTCTGTTTAATGAACAGATTGTCCCTGTTAGCCATGGTGGTCTTGTCACAGGTGGTAGTCGTTTATTACTCAGTACATTCAGATCTCCGAATCAGCGTTATCATATTTGGAAGTACGCTGAAAAACAGATGATGCGGTATGACGACAAGAACACACCTTGGGTTACTGAATTGTGTGTTGGACCTAAATATATGGGCAATCGTTACCCAACAGAGGACTTTGCTTCCGCCGTGTGGTTGCCTTTTGAAGACGTTAAATTACCAGTACCTGTTGGTTATGACCGATACCTCCGTCACGTGTTTGGTGACTATATGAGGCGTCCTAAGGTTAGTCAGCAAGTTCCACACCATGATGCGGTGTTTGTTGATCCAGACACTCCATATACTAAGTATCGTGGCATTTACTATTTGACAAAAGGAGAAAAATAAAATGGCAACAGCAATTGTTATCGCAGGTGGCGTTGGTAAACGAATGGGCATGGAAATCCCTAAGCAATTTATCATGGTAAATGAAAAACCCATTATTATCTATACATTAGAATCATTCGACCGCCATCCAAAAATTGACCAAGTCGTGGTCGTTTGCAAACATGGCTGGGAAGATACCATGTGGGGATACATACACGAATTTGGTATCAAGAAAGTCAAGTGGGTGATTCCTGGTGGTAAAATTGGTCAGGAATCCATTAATAATGGGGTCCAGTTCCTCAATGATAAGTGTGAGGATGAAGAGACGGTTGTTATTCATGATGGTATTCGACCACTTGTTGATGAATTGGTTCTGTCGGATGTGATTGTTAAGTGCCAAGAGTATGGCACAGCAGTTACTTCGCTGCCATACAATGAACAGATCTTTATCAAGAAAACAGAAGAAACAACTGAGAAATATATTGATCGTAATACACTGCGTCGAGTTGGCACACCACAAGCTTACAAATACGGCATGTTACGAGATGCATACAACGAAGCCATTGCCAAAAATATCGGCATGACTGATTCTTCTTATACGAATACGATGATGGTTGATCTTGGCCATACGCTACATTTTGCCGCTGGGTCTGATAAGAATATTAAATTAACAAATACAGACGATCTGGCGTTGTTCAAAGCCTATTTACGCGAGAAGGAGCTGTGAGCTGAATGTTAACCCAGAATGCCATGTATCTAAGTGACTTAGATAAGGTCATCAAGGGTCAAAAGGACTGGTCTGCCTTAGATGGCCGGTCTTTTTTGATAATTGGCGCATCCGGCATGATTGGCACTTTTTTGATTGACGTTTTGATGCGTCGGAATAGTCAAGCAAATGCTCGTATCGAGGTCTATGCCATGGGCCGCAGCAGAGAACATTTAACGCAACGGTTCTTGCATTATCAAACCATGTCGAACTTCCATTTGGTTGTCGGTGATGTGACCGATGCCCTGCCTGATGATTTGCAAACAGATTATGTGATCAATGCAGCCAGCAATACGCATCCACGGGCATACGCAACTGATCCAATTGGTACCATCACAACCAATTTTTTAGGCAACGAACAGGTTCTTAAGCATGCGGTTGCACATCCTGAACAGAGAATCTTGTTTCTTTCGAGTGTAGAAGTTTACGGTGAGAACCGTGGGGATGTTGAAAAGTTTGCGGAAGATTATTCCGGTTATCTCGATCCCAATACATTGCGCGCTGGTTACCCAGAGAGTAAACGGGTCAGTGAAGCATTATGTCAGGCATATATTGCTGCGCATCATCTCGACATTGTCATTCCCAGACTAAGTCGCGCATTCGGTCCTAGCATGAAGCTGGACGACTCTAAAGCATCGTCCCAGTTCATCTTAAAAGCCGTCAATCAGGAAGATATTGTCCTTAAAGGTAAAGGGACGCAACATTATTCTTACGCTTACGTTGGGGATGTTGTTTCTGCCCTTCTGTTTTTAATAGTTCAAGGCAAAACTGGAGAGGCCTATAACGTGGCTAATCCTGACCTAGATTTGCATTTGCAAGAGTTTGCGGGTGCACTTGCCACAATGGTCGGTCGAAAGCTAGTCTTTGATTTACCAGACGATGTTGAAGCTGCCGGTTATTCGAAAGCGACAAAGGCCCTGCTTGATACTAGTAAAATCAACGCTTTAGGGTGGCAGCCTTTGTTTGATCGCAATGAGTCATTGAAACACACTGTTGAAATTCTGAGAAGTGAGTTGGAAACCGATGCCCAAAATTAGCATTATCGTTCCCGTCTATAATGTTGAAAAGTATTTGCAGAAATGTGTTGATTCTATTTTGGCACAGTCGTTTCGTGATTATGAGCTTATCTTGGTTGATGACGGAGCCACGGATGCAAGCCCCAGCATTTGCGACGATTATGCGGAGAAAGATCAACGAGTGAAAGTCATCCACAAGCAAAATGGTGGGCTCAGTGACGCGCGCAACGCGGGTATTGATGTTGCCAGCGCTCCATTTCTGGGATTTATTGACAGTGACGACTATATTGCCCCAGATATGTATGAACAACTATATTTTGATATGATTGATGGGCAGGCAGATCTTGCCATCTGCGGTATTTACGATATCTATGAAAACAAGGACCCAAAACAGCTTCCGGAAGTAAGAAAAGTTTTGACCCCAGAGCAAACCTTGAAAATGATTTTGGATGCGAAACTTATTTCAGTCCATGCAGTTAATAAACTTTATAGAAGAGAGATTTTTTCCAAAATCAGATATCCAGTCAATGTCATTACTGAGGATGCGGCGGTTATCATTCCCATTTTGCAAGCCTGTAAAAAAGTGGTTATCAATACAAAGCAGCAGTATTATTATGTTCATCACGTTGGAACAATTTCGTCTCGTTCGTTTTCTGATCGTGATCTAGATACGATTAACGTATGGGAGAGAAATGAGGAAATAGTTAAACGCACCTTCCCAGCGTTGGCATATGCATGTCACACACGTGTTTGTTGGGCTAATTTCTTGGTTTTAGACAAGATCATGGTAAGTAAGAACTGGCGAACGATTGCGGTTAGAAAGAAGATTATTCTGTTTTTAAAGAAGAATTGGCGGTTCATCATCAAGAACAACCGGCTAACTAAGGGCAGAAAGTTAGCGTTTCTAGCTTTAGTGATTAATGAAGTCTTATATAGACAGATCATTCTTCAAACGAAAACAACTTTAGGAGATTAAATTGATTAAAGGCTCGAATAATAGAGGTGGCGAGAACTTGAAACGCAGTCGTTTGGATTACTCAATTATGAATTCTGGCATTTCCACATTGATATATGTGCTTCGGTTGGTCATCCAATTCGTTGCCCGAAGCTTTTTTATTCGATACTTGGGCGAAGTTTATTTAGGGCTCAATGGTTTGTTCACAAATATCCTTAGTCTTTTATCAGTGGCAGAACTTGGCATTGGGACTTCAATTATTTTTGCTTTATACAAACCCTTAGCGGTCCAAGATCATGAGCAGGTCAAGTCATTAATGAGGCTTTATAAAAGAGCTTATGAAGCAATCGGACTTGCAATAGCCGCTGTCGGATTGGCAATCATGCCGTTCTTAAAGCTGATTGTTAATAAAGATCAACATTTTGAAAATTTGTATTTAATATTCTTGCTTTTTTTGGCTAATTCTGTTGTCAGTTACTTCTTTACTTATAAAAGATCGCTAATCACGGCTGACCAAAAGGCTTATATTGTTTCGCTTAATGATTTTCTGTTTTTGCTGGTGACAAATGTTTTCCAAATTGTCTTTTTAATATTAACATCTAATTTCATTGTCTATCTGATTATCCAAATCATTTCGACCATCGCTTCAAATATTACAATTTCGATTATTGCTGATCGAAGATATCCATATATTAAGGAAAAAGATGTTCAAAAACTAGATGCGGGGTCAGTTAAAGAAATTAAACGAAATGTTATTGGGAATGTTTCATCAAAAATCGGCGGACAGATTGTGATGGGTACCGACAACATTCTGATTTCGGCGTTCGTTAATCTATCTGCTGTTGGGTTGTATTCTAATTACACGTTGATTGTTAATGCTATACAGAATGTATGTACACAAATTACTAACTCAATTACAGCGAGTATCGGTAATTATGCGGCAGAAAGAGATGCTCAATCAAGCTATGTCCTTTTCAAAAGACATTTTTTTATTAACCACACACTAGTATTTTTCACAACAACTATGTTATTGACAATGATTAATCCATTTATTACGTGGTGGGTTGGTGGAAAATATAATCTGACATTTTTGACGGTTGTGTTGATTGTTGCTAATTATGCAATTCAGGTTTATCGAAATACCGGTTTTGCGTTTATTGAATCTTTTGGACTTTTTTGGTATCAAAGAACCAAGGCATTTATTGAAGCTGCCATCAATTTATCAGTTTCTTTAATTTTGTTAGGTTGGTTTAAATTGGGGATCAACGGCGTCTTGTTAGGCACCATTGTTTCTTCATTTGGATTTGTCATTTGGTATGAGGCATATGTTGTGTTCAAACATGCTTTTCATCGAAACCTTGCAGAATTTGCCAAGATGTTGTTAACCAACATGATCCAATTAGCAGTCGCAACTACGATTGTTTACAGTGTCACAAATTATGCATTGAGTTTGACAAATTTAACTGGCATTGTTGGCTTGGCACTTCGCGCAGTTATTGCGCTATTGGTAACCGTTGTCCTCTATGCTGTTTTGTATTGGCGCAATGATGGCACGAAATATCTACTTAGCATTGTAAAACGGATCTTGAAAGTTGGTGCTTAAATGAGGCTTGCTATTATTAGTCCTGAGTTTGGTTTTGGCGGATCGAATATGGTTGCTCGTAATGTAGGGCAACAATTAGAGAAGGAAAATGAAGTTTTTTTCATAGCTTATCAATTTGATCGAGAGCCTTTGCATTCAGACCATTTTTATTTCGTCGGTAAACATCGTGATAGAGCAACTCGTACAATTCAAAAGTTTGAAAAAGGCTTGAGCGTATTAATTACGCACAACTTTTCTCCTGCAAAGTATTTTAAACAAGAGATAGAGACGACGATTGAACTACTGAAACGGGAAAGAATCAAGACGGTGATTTTAAATTCGTTTATTGCAGGAACACTTTTCTGTGAGGCAATCAAGAAAGAAATTCCTGATGCGAAAGTCATTACTTGGTTACATGAATCTGTCGAATTTGGCAAGCATTTGACAAGGTATTATCGCAACCGATTTTTATTTGCCGTTAAAAACTCCGATGTGTTAGTTTGCTTGACACATGAAGCCCTCAACTATTATAAGCAGTTTAACAATAATATTCGAATCATCTATAACCCGATTGATTTGCCTGATCATGGTCTTGCCAATCTAAGTGAACACATTATTTCGTTTACTGCGAGGTTAAACGTGCATATTAAAGGGCTTGATTATCTTTGTCAGATTGCTGCTGATCTGCCTAGCGGTTGGAAGGTCCGGGTTGCTGGGGAAGGATCTGCTGAGGATGTTCGAGCTTTTAAAAAGTTGATAGATGAATCTGGAGTTGGCGATAAGTTAGATTTTGTTGGTGCCAAGAAAGGGCAGGAACTAGTAAAGCATTATGAGAGTAGTTCTATTTTCTTGTCGACCTCACGCACTGAAGCTCTTCCACTTGTGATGATTGAAGCACTTTCTTTCGGCCTGCCAATTGTAAGTTTTGATCATCCTGGGGCACAGGAAATCCTAGAAAAGGGGCAAGTTGGGCTGCTTAGTCCAATTGGCGATACTGGGAGCGTTCATGAGCACTTGATGAAACTTATAGGTGATCTGGACCTCAGACAGCAATTTGGTGTAAAATCCATAGGACGCTATCAAGATTTTAAAACTCAAACCATCATTCAAAGATGGTATCAGATTCTTAATGACAACTAGGGGAGAGTATTTTGGAAAACATTCGAGAAGGTTCCAGAGCTGGGTCAGTAATTACTGAGTACTACCTTTACATACTGTTCGTTTTTTTGATTTTGCGGTCGATTAACTACTATAGCCTTATACCGTCAGTCTTTGATTCTATTGTGTTTGCACTGTTGGCAGTTGCCGGAGGTGCCATGATTGCTTGGAATTGCTTAGACTTTTTACGTCATAAGTCATTCGTTTCTTACGATTGGTGGCTTATAGGATTCTTGATCGTGATGTTTATTTCTAGTCTGTTGAACAGACATTATGGTGTTTCTGGCAATTTTAAAACAATTGTGTGGAGTGCTATCTACTTTTTTCTCATATATGCTCTTGCAGCCAACGGACGGCTTAGCAAGTATTTTTATCAAACAGTTATTAGAATTTTTGGATGGGCGTATTTCTTCGTGTCGCTAGTCAGTTTCGGCATGTATTTAATTCAATATAGTTATCTTCGCCCTGGCACCATTGAAACACGTATCCGTATCGGTTTCCTGGAAGGTCGACTTTTTGGAGCATTTGGGGATCCAAACTTCGGTGGTATGTTTGCACTGATATTGGTCATCGTTTGTATTTACGGCATTGTCGTAAAAAGTCATGTTTTTCCTAGATGGTTCCTATTTACAAACCTTTTTTTACAAACCTTTGTTTTAGTTTTAACAGGGTCACGATCAGCAATATTAATTGGTGAAGCCTTAGCAGCTGTTGTTTTCGTGGCTCTGGTGGCTAGATATTTGGCGGCTCGTGGCACCAATTTATTAGTCAATATTGTAGCTAGCGTTATTACATTGGCTGTCAGTGTTGTGGCATTGACGTTCTTTGTTGCTAGTCTAAAATGGCTGCTTGAAAAATTACCACCACTGTTTGAATTCTTACAAATTCATCGACCGCATGGGCGCGAGGTTGTATCACTAAAACGTGCGGACGTAGCTGATAACAGTGATATTTCCAATATGCGTTTTTCAATTTGGTCGAGTGCCATCGAAATCTTCAAGACAAAATGGATTTTTGGCGTTTCTCCACGTAATATGGTTGCCTATGCAAAAGACATGCTTCCTAAAAGTCTAATTGCCCAGCAAGGATTCAAGACTCATAACGCTTGGATTGATGTACTGGCATCTACTGGTTTGGTCGGTTTTGTGACGATGATCGGGTTTTCTATCAAGAGTGCTTTTATGGCTTTGCGTTCACTTCAATTTGGCAAAAAGATGCTCTCGGCTGATTCTAATGTCCAATTCCTAATCGTTGCATCGCTGATTGGCTTCACGTTCTTCGTCAATGTCATTTTCTTTACAAATGATGTATGCAGTTTCATCTTCTGGATGGTTCTAGGGAATATGTATTTTCAATTCCGCCAGCGGCAAAGTGCACTTTCTTAAGCATCTGCGTTGACATGCAATGCCCTCTTTCAAGCGTTGCCTCAGGATAAATTGATCGTTAACCATTTTTAAGCCGGTTGAGTTTGCAAGAAGCATTCTCACCGACTTTTTTGTCACATATTTTTAATCTTTCTTCTTTGACAAGCGATGCGGAAATATCATAGACTAACGGAGTAGCTAAAACTAAGTTAAAACTGAGGAGGTAATGACGAATTTTGAAAAAAGTTAGTAAATTGGGGTTCTTTTTTTTCATTGGCGTGGGGATTTTAGGCAGTACACTTATAACATTTGGGGTATCGCCAACACATTCAGTTCAAGCGGTGATGTCGACTAATACCAACACACCACGAAAAGATTTTGTCGATGTTTCTTCTAACAACGGATCCGTTTCTGTCTCTGATTATCAAAAGATGAAGAGCAGTGGTGTTACTGGCGTTGTCGTTAAGGTCACAGAAGCATCAAGTTATCATAATCCATTTGCCACATCACAAATTGCAAACGCACGAGCTGCTGGTTTAAAGGTATCCGCTTATCATTATGGTTGGATGAATTCAACCACAGATGCTAGAAGTGAAGCAGATTATTTTGTTAATAATGCAGCTGCAGATGGCATTGGTCGTTCAGATACCATGGTACTTGATTTTGAAGAACCAAAAGTCATTGGGCAATCAGTGGATCATACCCAAAATATGCAGGCATTTATTGATGAAGTAAAGCGCCTCGGATACAACAATGTCAGGGTATACACGGGTCCATGGGTTATTTCCAAAACTAATATGAATACGGCTAGTCTTGGCAAGAAGAATATGTGGATTGCGGCTTATCCAAATGATAGTTCACTTTATGCCAATAGAGCTGACTATTCTGATTATGGCGCTTGGCAGTGGGCATCGGACTTGAAATTTCCTGGGGTGACTGACTTTACTGGTAGTCCCCGGCAGTTTGATATTTCCGCTGATTATACAGGCATTTTTTCTAATAGTGCACCTCAAGGCCCATATATTTCTGACGGCCGTTATGTAACAATTACCAGCAAAGATTATGATCTATGGTCGAGTTTTGACTTCACTTCTACCACTCACTCTGGAGCAGAATTGTTCCAGAAAACATTCCGTGCTGAGGGCCACTATAATCATCAAAATGGCAGCACTTACTATTCTCTTTATGATGCGAAAGGCAATTGGCAGGGATATATGAATGCTGCTGGGGCAACAGTTGCTAGTGGTGCTCAAGGCGCTTGGCTGCCATTTCAAGATTCATATCAAATTAAGGGATCATACCCAATTTGGACTGATTTGAATTCTTGGACGGAAAAACAGGATGACAACAAGTATACTGGACAAACAGTTCAGGCGACCGGTATGTATCATCATTTTAATGGTGCAACGTATTATTCTCTATACCAAGGCTCCACTTGGATCGGCTATATGAATGCCGATGGGTTAACGAAAGATCGCCCGGAAGGACCTTGGTTGCCTAAATCTGGTTATGTCACCATGACGGATGCTTCAGCTAACTTCTGGAGTAATTTTAGTTTCAACAATCCAACTGCTAACGCTAATGCTTATCTTCACCAGACGCTAGTTGTTGATGGCCAGTACAAACACTCTAATGGACATACCTATTATTCTGTATATACGGCGCAAAGAAAATGGGTCGGTTATCTTGATGCTGCTGCAGGTATCTTTACCACCCATCCAGAAGGCGCTTGGCAAAGTCAGAGTGGTTATTTAACTTTGACACAACGAAATAGTCCGATTTCAAGTAACTTTTCTGGAGGACAGATTGCGAATACCGATCAGTTTTTCCAGCAGACCTTTCAAATCGGCGGTGCATATCATCATGCTGACGGCACTGTTTACTACTCGTTGTACAGAAACAATGGTAGCTGGTTGGGTTACGTGAATGCTGGTGCAGGCACATATTCATCAGAGAGTCAAGGTGCGTGGCTGAACTTTTCATCTGGCGCTACGGTATCTCAACCAGGATATTATTTCTGGAGTAACTTTAACTGGAACTATATTGGCAAAAACTCAAACATGCTTTATGGCCAATCAGTAAGGATTAACGGTGTCTATCATCATGTTAACGGGGCTATCTACTACTCTGTCTATGATTTAAACGGCCAGTGGATTGGTTATGTTAATTCAGGGGCAATTTCGCTTAAGTAGTTTGTTAGTGTTTTTTTCAAAGTATGTTATGAAGCCCATGGACACAGTCTTAAAGGTATATCTAAACATTGACGAATCCGCCAATACCTAGATATACCTTTTTTTTAGCCTTTTCCTCAAAAAATTTAAGGATGACAATTGGCTATGAGGATGTAGTATTCGCGGCGGGACAACGTTTGTTATTCAATTGTTTCTTAAAAATTGTTTTTGTTTAAAATTAAGTTTCTGTTATCAAGGCTCCGTGTTATAATTACTGATGTTTTCAAATTGGGGAGGGGAAAAAATGAGAAAAGCTAAAATTATTCGGACACGACAGGTCGTTTCACCGTTATTGACATTGTTGGCGGCGGTTGCTTTATCAGGGGTTACAACCGTTCATGCTTCTGACAACACTGATAAAACGCCTGCAGTGAACGAATCAGTACAGAGTAGCGCTACTTCGCAACAAGAACAGGCAGCAGCAACCGATCGCAAGGCGGACACGTTGTCTGACGATGATCTTGAAAAGTTGATTGATCGCTCTGATGCGACACCGACACAGGATATCCTGAAGATGAAAGACGGGGTTCCTTCAGATCAACAAGAAGCGTGGTTGACAGTTGCTAAGCGCGTTGCAGATCAGGATTTGTCCACGAGTCATCGTGAACAGGTTATCTTGTACAATGAAACCAAGATTGTGGTGCCAGCACCTAAAGCGGCTGCACCAAGTGCTGAAAGTGATGCTTCGAATCAGGCAAGCAATGCTTCTGCGCAGAACCCAAGTTCTGCGGCCTCGAGTGCAGCTGCTTCATCAAGCAGTTCTTCGGCGGCGGCCTCTAGTAGCAGTCAAAGCAAGCCAGAAGCTGCACCGGCTAAAAATGAGGCGGCTAGTGCGGCAGCTACACCTGCACCGGTTACGGATAATCGTTATGTTTCCGTAACTGACAAAAATGCGGTGTTATATGCAGATTTAAATGGTACCAAGAAGCAGGAAGGCGCAGCTGTTTACCAGCGGACCTTTAAATCGCAAGCTAAGTATCAAAAAGATGGCGTTACTTATTTGGCCTTGTATGATGCCAATCAGACGTTGCAGGGTTACATGAATCAAGCGTCGATCAAAGTTGCGGCAGGTGCTGGTGGTGTTTGGACCAACGCTAGTGGCTATGCTAGTTTAACTAAACCTGGCCAAGATGTTTATGGCAATCTTGATACTAAGCAGGTCATTAAGAAAAGTGATGACGTCTTAGACAATACGTACTTTATTTCTGGGGCCTATCATCATCTTGATGGTCAAGTTTACTATTCACTCTATGACAGTCATAACAACTGGCTCGGCTATATGGCCGGTTCAGGTTTCGAAACGGTCAATAGTGCCGAAGGCGCTTGGGCAGCAGCTTCTGGTTATGCTAAGGTCGTGGATAAGAACTATGCGATCTACAATAGCTTTAAGTTTGACGCCACGGGTAGTACAGACCATTACTATCAGCAGTACTTTAAGAAGGTTGGCCAATACCATCATGTCAATGGAGCTGTTTATTATTCAGTCTTTGACCTATTCGGTCATTGGCTTGGCTATGTAAATAGTGCGGCTGTTCAAAATGTGACGATTGCCAACCCTGAAGGCACTTGGCAGGCAGATGACCGTTATGTGACGGTTACTGATAACCGAGCCACCTTGTACTCAGACTTTAATTGGACTAAGAAGCAAGCGGCAACAGATGTTATGTTGCAGACCTTCAAGTCAACCGGTAAGTACCATAATCTAAACGGTCTGACCTATTTGTCCCTGTATGACAAGGATGGAAACTGGCGTGGTTATATCAATCAACAATCAATCACAGCTGGGGTTTCTGATGGCGGGGCATGGTTGCCTGCTAATGCTTATACGACCTTTACAGCGGCAAACGTGAATGCCTATGCGGACTTTAATCAACAAAAAGTCGCTACTTCAGGTGCTGGATTGGTTAACCAAACGGTTAATATTTCGGGTCAATATCATGCCTTCGGTGGCGTTGTTTATTATTCGATCTATGACGTTCGTGGCAAATGGTTGGGCTATGTGGATGCTAGTCAAGTGAAAACGACATCAAGTGCAGCTGGACTATGGTTGCCACACGATGGTTATTTGACAACCACCCAAAGTGGTCAAATGATTTACACGAACTTGGATAGTTTTGCAGGTGGGCGGACGACCACGGCAAATTATCAAAGAACCTTCCGGATCATGGGCGAATATAAGCACTATAATGGTGCAACTTATTATTCACTTTATGACGGCAACGGCAACTGGATGGGTTATCTCAATTCAGCACTTGGAAGCGAGAGTAAAGAAGCACAAGGGGTTTGGATGAACTATAACGCCAACGTGCTCATTACAGCTTCAAACGCAGCACTGTATAGTTCTTTCTTTAATATGACCCGTGATACGTCATCGTTGTATGGCGGTGTTTATCAGGTCAGCGGCAAGTATAGTCATGTTAATGGGACCACTTACTACTCCCTGTACGACGGGAATCGTTGGTTAGGATATCTTGCTTCTTGGGCAACCGTACCTTACGAATTACGATTCTTAAATGTGCCTTATGTCAGCCAATTCCGACCAATTATGGCTCCAGACGGATGTGCACCAGCAGCGCTGAGTATGGCGTTACAAGCTGTTGGCGTTAATCCATCACTGTCTTACTTGATGAATAACTTGCCTATGGCCGGATCGGTTCCTGGTGGTCAGGCTGGTAGTATTTATGGTGGTGGGTTCCAGTATGTTATCACGCCAGCTGCATTAACCGTTTATGCCCAGAACTGGGATAAAAATGCTCGGAATATTTCCGGTGCATCAACCACACAGATTATTGCAGAGGTTGTTACAGGGCATCCTGTTCTGTATTATGGTTTCTCACCATATCAAAAGAGTGGAGACTATAATCGTAACCATTGCCATGTCATTGCAGGTTTTGATCCAAACCGTGGCTTCGAAATTATGGATCCAGGTTATAATACGCAGTTTGATCGTGCTGGAAGCGCTGGCGGGAACAGTCGCTTTGATCATGGTCCTGTTTATTGGATCTCACTCTCAAGCTTTGAAAGTGAATATGCGCATCAGTATGGGTCCGAAGCAGTTAAACGGGCAATTGCGTTTTAAGCGTCAGCTTAGGCTGTGCTTATAAACTTTTAAAGTGTGACTAATCCTTCAACCCAAATAATAAATAAGTTTGACACTTGTTTTGGGGCTACTAGGTGAAACTTCTTGAACAAAGCATCAGAGGCTCGCAAATTGCGAGCCTTTTTTGCTAGATGATATTGGGGTAAAGTAAAAATGAAAACGAATAATGAAAGAAACTATGGTATCGATTTACTACGGATTTTTTCAATGGTATCGGTTGTTATTCTCCACAATCTGTATCAAGGTGGTATTTTACCGCAGTTAAAAACAAATAATCCAAATTGGTGGCAGTTTTGGTTGTTGGAAAACTTGGCAATAGTAGCTGTTAACGTTTTTGCGATGATTACGGGCTATGTTTCCATGATGCATAGATTTAAAAGTGATCGAGTTTTGCAGGTGGTTTTTCAGACAATTTTTTGGTCAGTCACTGTCTCAGTCACGTTATATCAACTGAGAATGCCAATTTCCGTAGAAACGGTTAAAGCTAGTTTCTACCCTCTTGCTCAGTTTTGGTATGTTAATGCATATATTGGTCTGTTTTTGCTTTCACCTGTTCTTGCTTTTGGTGTCAAACATGTTTCGAGGAGGACTTTTAAACGTCTGCTTGTCGTTTTGCTTATTGTTTCGGCGGGCCTTGATGCCGGCAGTCACTTTTTCCTGCTGAACGGTTATACAGCTTATTGGCTTGTCGTGATGTACTTGGTTGGCGCTTATATCCAGTTATATCCTGATGCTATTAGATGGAAACCAGTTGCTTTTCTGGGCATTTATTTCTTAATGGCTTGTTTGTCAACATATCTACAATGGAATGCAGGATGGTTTCATACGGATAAATGGTGGTTTATTCGATATACTTCGCCATTTGTAATTGTGGAAGCTATCGCGATCTTTATTTGGGGTGTACGATTGCGAATTAAGAATCGATTATTAAGGGCAATATTGAAATTTTTCGCCCCAATTTCCTTTGGTGTTTACTTAATAGATGAGTCAAATTTTTATGATGTTATTCTGCCAAGAATGTTCACAAGTATGATTCGTGAGCAACCAACCTATTTTGCACTTAGAATACTGGGTATTTCTTTGTTAATGTACCTTGTTTTCGCATTACTAGATTTTGTGCGTTTATTAATTTTTAAACTACTTCATATTAATCAAGGCTTGGCATTGATTGATCGGTCTGGCAAATGGTTAATAGACAAATTGTAGATTTTCAAGCTCACTAAAATGTTGCTGAAAAGCTGTTGAGGTGGGATGAGTCTCTCGTTGAGAATTTTTTTAATCGGCTAATTTGTGAGACCATCAGCACTTAATTTTTCATGATTTTAATGGTCTGGAAGACATTCATTTTTGGATTTATCTCTTTTTCGAATCAATTTTAAACCATACTTTATCCGATTCATGTTAAAATATTTTTGAAATTGACGGATAAAGATATTGAGGTGGATCGGTGAGTCTTCGCAAAGTTACAAGAGTATCGGTGGTTTTCTTAGCACTATTGTTGATCGTTGGCGGTATTTATACAACTACGCGTTATTTCCACGATGAACAAATTAAACGCCATGCTGTTCGTATTAGTAAGCAAAAGTCAAAGATAGCCGAGTCACAGCGGCAAGCATCAAAGGAGCGTTTACGCACTGCAGCGAGGGTGGCTAAACATCGAGAGATGGAAAAAGTTGCAGCGACCAAAATGGGACAGAATCACATCGAAAGTGCCAATCAATATGCTTATCCAGTTGCCCAAGTCAAACAAGAGATGGATGCACCGTATACAAGTCCAATTAAAGAGAAGGTGGTATTTTTAACTTTCGATGATGGTCCGAATACGGTTAATTCGCCTAAGGTTTTGGATATTCTCAGTCAGGCTGGCGTTCATGGGACTTTTTTCGTCGTTGGCAAGCAGGTTAGTCCAGAGACAGCGCCGGTTCTTAAGGCGGAATATGATGCTGGGCATGCAATTGGATTACATAGCATGACGCACGATTATAGTTTGCTTTATCCTAGTCGGGTGGGAGCCACGGCAGTAATCGAGAATGAAGCGAAGGGTGCCCAAGCCGCTGTCCAACAGGTTTTGGGATCGGATTTTCGCAGTCATATTTGGCGATATCCGGGTGGTCATTTTAGCTGGAAGGGCTTGGCTGCCGCAGATGCCGCGCTTAGTCGGCTTGGTCTCGATTGGATTGATTGGGATGCGGCAGTCGGCGATGCACTTAGTCCGGCGCAGGAGCCGAAGACTGAGGATGCGATGCTGCAATACCATCTACGTTCCCTGAATGTTTATCCGGCCAGTAACGTGCGAGTTGTCTTAATGCATGATGCCCTTGGTAAAGATCTGACGGTCAAGACGTTGCCGCGGATCATTCAATATTATCGTGACAATGGTTATAAATTTGGCGTTTTGGAATAAAGACGCAGACAGGTGTTTCTTTGCCGGACAGCTAGTGATGCATCTAACCGGAGCAACCTAGACAAAAAAAGAAAAGAGCACCAACGGCAATCTGATTGCTGTTGGTGCTCTTCTTTTGTGCTTTCCCAGCAAAAGGGGGTTAAACTTCTTCTTTTACAGCGAATCGGGCCAACTTACCTTTTTGTACTGGGTTGACGACAGCGGTAATGAGCGTGCCATCTTCGCGGTAGTCAGTGGCCTTGACGACAGTTTCCTGATTCAGATAACTGACGAGTTGACCTTGATCAAATGGAATCAGGTAGGTGTGTTCTTCGTCTTGGCCGAAGATGTCGGCTTTGATCAGACGGGTCAGGGCTTCCAACGAGTTTTTGTCGCGGGCGGAATACACGATGCGTTGGCCAGTGACTTCAGGATAGCGGGTGCCTTCACGCAAATCGGCTTTGTTGTAAGCTTCGATCATCGGAATATTTTCGATGCCGACTTCTTTCAACGTCTTTTCAGTGATAGCCATCATTTCCGGATAGTTTTCGTCGGAGTAGTCCACGACTTGAATCAAAAGATCGGCGTTGGCTGCTTCAGCGAGGGTGGCTTTAAAACTGTCAATCAAATTATGTGGCAGTTTTGAGACGAAGCCGACTGTGTCGCTGAGCAGGAACTTGCGATTGTCTGGCAAGGTGAGTTGCCGGACACTGGTGTCCAAGGTGGCAAAGAGCATGTCTTTTTCAAAAACTTGTTTGTCTTCCGGACGGTCGGCAAAAAGATTGAGTAAGCCATTCATCGTGGTGCTTTTGCCAGCGTTGGTGTAACCGACTAGTGCAACGACGGGGATGTCATTACCTTCGCGCCGGGCGCGGCGGACCTGATCACCAACACTCGCGTCTTTGAGTTCGCGACGCAGATGGCTGATCCGCTTGTTGAGAACCCGTCGATCAAGTTCAAGTTGCGTTTCCCCTGAACCACGTGTGGCAAAACCAGCACCACCACCAACCTGCTGATCAAGCCGGTTGGCGCTGGGATGCAGCCGCGGTAAGGCGTATTGCAGTTGGGCAATTTCAACTTGGGTTTTGGCTGCCTTGCTACGGGCACGATCAGCGAAGATATCTAAGATCAGCTGGGTTCGATCAATCACGTGCAGTTTGGTTTGCTTTTCGAGATTGCGGAGTTGTGATGGCGACAGTTCATCGTTGATGATGATAGTCGTTGCGTTTTTGACGTCAGCAAGTTCGCGAATCTCGTCGACTTTGCCACTGCCAAAATAGGTGGCGGCTGCGGCGCGATCGAGACTTTGGCGGACTTCGCCGACGACGGTGTAGTTATCCGCTTTGGCAAGTTCGCCGAGTTCGGTCATGGTGTAATCGAAGTCGGGCTGCTGACGCGAGATACCGGTAATTAAAACATTTTCTGATTGAGGTTCATTGGATAATTGTTCAGTCATAAATTCCTTTCATTGATCCGGGCTTGGTCGCCGCGGATCGGTGCTAGTAGATCATCATTCATGGTGCGCCTGACGTAACCGCATGGCGATTCACCCCTTTCGATTCATTAGACCAAGTGTAACACGGTAGCCCAAATCTACCCAACATTCGGTGCCAGGACCTGAATATGATCGCTAATCACTTTCAGCGTCAATGGCGTTTTGGTACTAGGATCGCCGTCAATCCTGCTTTGTAAGGTTTTCGGCGTCTTGATGGTCAACTCTTTGGTTGCAAAGTAGGTCATGCCGGGCAGTTTTTGGAAGTTGCCGGTGATGAAGTACGGGATTGCTAGTAGTGATCGCCACAAGGTCAGTTTGGGGGCGAGGAAAACGTGCAGCCGACCATCATCAGGGGCAGCATCAGGGACGGCGTTGGTGAAGCCGCCGACTGAGTTTGTCATCGTGATTAATAGGAACTGCGTGTCTTTTTGCCACTTACCATCGGCGCTATCCAACTGCAGGATCCAATGTTGATGTTGAGCCAGAACTTTAAAGCCCTTCATGAGGTAGATGATCGGGCCGAAGTGCTGTTTTTCTTTCTGGGTCACAGATAAAGCTGCATTTGCTAAGACACCGAGGGTCAACGTGCTGACCATGTAGTGATTATTGACCTGAGCAACGTCGAGTGGCTGTGGGGCAGCTTCAAAAATGTTTTTGATGGCTAACGGCAACAGTAACGGAATATGCAAAACCTTGGCGAGATTATTAACGGTTCCTTCAGGCAAAATGGCCAACAGTGGCGGATTTTTGCGCGGTGCGAGACCAGCGACAACTTGATTGATGGTGCCGTCACCACCGACAGCCACCACAATGTCTGCTTGGGCGTGATAGGCGAACTCGCGCGCGTCATCGGCACTTTTGGTTGGCGCCATCGTGACCTGGTGCTGGCGATCTTCCAGTTTTGTTTTGAGTTGTTCGGCAGCAGTTGGTCCTTTAGAATGCCCGGACGCCGGGTTGTAGATAATCGTATAGCTGAGCATGGCGGCACCTCCTATTAACTAGTTTATCACGGTGAACGATAGCGCATGCTGGCCGGTGATAATTTTAAGGATAAAAAGACGACCGCCTGTATGATTTTGACGGTCGCAGCTAGTGACGATTCAATTAAAAACGGTTAGTCAGTGCTAATTTGACGGCGGCCGTTGGCGGTGACCTTGGCAACGACACCAATGATGACGAGATCAACGACAAAAATGATGCTCCATTGCAAGATTGGATTGAGATGGTTGAGCAGGTTGACATGCATGCCATATGTGGCGGCACTGACCAATCCGAGCAAAATGATCACGGTGAAGCCGAGCCAAGTTGTTCTGCCAAATGCGAGACCGTTTCTCGCTTTTCGTTGACGTTGGGCGATCCATGGCATCAAAACACCAAGGGCCACCATGCCAATCGGAACGACAATGTTTAAAACCAGCATTAAAGCGAACGTCTCCGCAGTCGCATCTGTCGGGAAGAAGCCAAGCGTGCCAAGCAGGAACGTAATCCCCAACATCCAAATCCCAACGAATAAGCCAACCTTCCGATTTTTTAGATAAGCATAGGCTGGCGTCGGGAAGCGATCCTGATGTAAGCGAACCATGGTGTAAGACCAGAAAAGGAAGCAGGTTGACAACGGGCTGACAATGCCATTGAGGTTCAACAACCAATTAAAGATGTCGTTGATTTTTGGTAGCAAAGCACCTAACGCCATGATCAAAGCACAAAGGATCGTGGTCATCCAATAGCCGTTGATTGGCAAGCCGTCTTCATTCATTTTCGTTAATTGCCGTGGCATAAAGCGTTTGGCGACGTCAGATAGAAAGACACGGGTTGAAGCGTCAAGAATAACAGCTAGTTGGGCCAACATGTAGATGCCTTGGACAACAGCGAAAAGATACATCAGGCTGTTACCTAATCCAAACTGGCGACCGATTGCCTGAAAAGCATAATAGGAACCATTCATTTTCAAGTCATTCGGCAAGTGATGAGCGTTGAAATAAACGCCGAGCGAGAAAGTGCCGAATAATGTGAGAAACATGGTCATGATGGCAATCATTTTCAATGCCTTGGGGAAGTCGCGGGCTGGATGGCGCATGTCTTTGGTGTATGGCGCTGCAAGTTCGGAGCCGTTCATCGCAAAAACGAACAGGCCGAAAGTTGATAAGAAACTAAGTGAGAAGAAATCTTTGGGAATAAAAGCTTTGAAATCAAAGGGTCGCGTGGCAATTGGTGCACCTTTGGACAAACCGACAAAGGTCATCACCACGAAGAGAACGGTCATGATAAACATCGCGCCACCGCCGATCGTTGACATGATTTCCAGACTTTTATTTTTGAAGAAATGCTGAAGCCAGATGAAGATGACGAAAATGACGGCGGTCAGAATTCCAAACCAAGCATTGCCAAGGTTGGCTTGAATGTTGCCATTGCCATTTGCGATCCAGCCAAATGAGATGACGACAGAGTTGGCGACATCGACGACGTAGGGCAGGCCGGTAATCCAGTAGAACCAAGCCGCATAGTAGCCGACAGTGTCGCCGTTGGTTTCACGCATCCAGCTGGTGATGCCACCGCCATGCTCGGAAAAAGTCGAGCCCATGTGCGCGACAATCAGGTTGTAAGGAATCACATAGAAGAAAGTCATGATGATCCAACTGGTGAAGGCGACCAGTCCTTGATTCTGGAAGTTATAAATGATGTCATCGAACCCAATGACTGTGACAAAGTCCATGAGGCCGACAACTACCCAAGGAATATATTGTTTCTGTGGTTTATCTAATTCATTCATATAAAAGGCTCCTTAAATATCTGAAGGTTTAAAAACGACTGGTTTTTAAACTCATCCCCGGCGCCTTATTACGGAGTTTTCCCACTGCGACCCAACTTTCATGTATATTTTCAAAAGCCATTAGTGATTATATCAGGGATTGCAGCGGTTTTGCGGCAAAAGGTAAAGAAAGACTAAAGCAGCTTACAAAGCCGTAAGTTACAAACAACCATCCGTTAGGCCATTATCAGGAAAAAGGCAGCCTAACCCGCTATCATAAAGTTTGTAAACAAAACACAAAGATACAAATGGAGGTCTATTATGGACAAGCAACCTGTCGTAACTGTTGACAACGTTACGAAAACCTATGGTAAAAAAGGGGAAAAACAAACACCCGCATTGAAAGGTGTCAGTTTCGAAGTACAACCCGGTGAATTCGTCGGCATCATGGGCGCATCAGGTTCAGGGAAAACGACCTTGCTTAATATCCTTAGTACGTTAGATACACCGACTTCTGGCTCCGTTTTGATCAAAGGTGCTGACGTCACAAAATTAAAAGGGGATGCCTTATCAGATTTTCGAGCTAAAAAAATCGGTTTCATTTTCCAAGATTTTAATTTGTTGGAGAACCTAACTGGCCGCGAAAATATTGCCCTACCGCTCGCGTTGCAAAATGTGAGTGCGAAGAAGCAGGCGGCGGCTGTTGATAGCATTGCCCAAACATTAGGAATCAATGAAGTGCTCGACCACTATCCAACGGAGTTATCTGGTGGTCAAAAACAACGAGTTGCCGCTGCCCGGGCATTGGTGCAGAAGCCAGATATCCTGTTCGGGGATGAGCCGACGGGTGCTTTGGATTCCAAGTCAGCCCGTGAGTTATTGGATACCATGGAACAGTTGAATAAGGAACAGGATGTCTCTATCTTGTTGGTCACCCACGATCCGTTTTCGGCTAGTTATGCCAGCCGTATTTTGTTCATTAAAGATGGGCAAATCGGTTCCGAGCTGGTCCATGGTGATAAGAGTCAGGAAGCCTTCTATCAGGAGATTCTTGACACACTCGGCACATTTCAAAAGTAAGGGGCGTCGTCTATGTTAACGAAACTTGCACTCGGCGGCCTGAAGAACCGCTTCCGCGACTATGCGGTTTTATTTTCCGGTCTGGTTATCGCCAGCGCCGTTTTCTACATGTTCATGTCACTTGCCACAAACACAAGCTTTTTAAAGAAAAATTCGCCGATTGGCTTTACACCATTTATTTTTGGTTTCGGCGCGGTGCTACTGGCCATTATCACGTTGGTTTATATCGTCTATGCCAATAGTTTTCTACTTAGCATGCGCCAACGCGACTATGCGATGTTTATGATGCTCGGTGCAAAAGGGCGAAAGATTGCGCAACTGATTTTCCTTGAAACCGTGGCAATTGGTCTTTTAGCAACAGTTGCCGGTATTTTGGTCGGGATGGTCGGCACAACCTTTGTGGGACAATGGCTCATTAACACCCTACATGCACCGGCAACTGGCTTCTCAGCGTTTTGGCTACCAGCCGTATTGTGGACATTAGGCTTCTTCATTGTCTTATTCATTCTGTCGGCGTTCTATAATGCTGGAAAGCTATTGAAAACACCAATGTTAAGGTTGTTGCATCAAGCGCAGACACCAAATCGAATCAAACAACGCAAAGGGATTTTCGTCTTACAGATTGTCTTGGGACTGATTTTGCTTGCGGTTGGCTACTACAGCATGTATGCCATCGCTAAAATCGGGATTATGGCGATTCCATTGGCCTTGGTTACCATTGTTCTAGGAACCTATTTCCTGTTTAACTCAGTCTTTGTCGCGCTGATTGGCTTATTGAAGCGAAACCACAAGTTTGCGGCCAAACAGTTGCATACGTTTACCTTGTCGCAGCTGAGTTTCCGGATTCGGGACTATACGCGGATTTTATCCGTGGTTGCCATGCTGTTTGCTTTAGCTTTAGGGGCGATTACTGTTGGCCTTGGCTTTACGCATGATATTCCGGATTTGGCGAGTCAGGCGACCGCCTACGATTTAACAGTTGCCTCGCCAAATGCCGCGACCCGTGCGCAAATCAGTCGGTTGCAGGATGTCACTGCTAAGCAAGACTATACGATTAAATCGGATGCCAAAACGGTTTACATCAGCCAGCAAGCTCTCGACGCTCATCCGCTTGAAATCAAAGCCAATGACGGAGGACTTGATACGCCGAATATTAAAGTCACGAGCCGCAACTTTGCGGAGATGACTGAACGTTATCCAAGTTCTTTTGGTATTTTTATCGGCAATAATCGAGGTAAACAAATGAAAGTCGCAGATGCCGCGACCTTCGCGAAGCTCGGGAATGCAGAAACTTTGACCACGTTTAAAGTTAAGGATTTCGGTCAAAACTACGACACGATTCAGAAAATTGTCGAGCTGCAAAGCAAGCAATATCCGCGATTATGGAGCAGTAACGGCGATCAGAAGTTTATGATTTATGCGCTAGTGAACAGCATGTTCTCTGGCCTCGCCTTTATGGGCTTCTTCCTCGGCATTGCTTTCCTCGGCATGTTAGCTTCGACGCTGATGTTCAAGATTCTATCTGGGGCCAATTATGACAAGAGTCGTTATCTGATGTTGCAGAAAATCGGGGCACGACCGCGTGCATTGCGACGCTCAATTCGGCAAGAAATCGGAGCCTTGTTCTTACTCCCAGGTTTCGTTGGCATTATCCACGTCTTGTTTGGCCTTCAGCTTTTTAAGACCATGTTGCGCGCACCATACGGGCATCTTGCGTTACCATTCGGTTTGTTCATCGTTCTGTATGCACTCTATTATCTGGCGACAGTTTGGATGTACCAGAGCATTGTGATCAATAAGAACTTAGCGGAAAAAGCCTAAAGGAAAGATCCTTTAGGTCGCACTATAGGCTGGAACATAATTCTCAGCTGACAATTAAAAGCGAACAATTTCCCTAATATCGGGAAGTTGTTCGCTTTTACCTGTTCATGGATTATTATTGTGATTTTAAAGACCGGAGTTTGGCACGGCAAGAAGTTTGAGCCTACCATCTTTGTTTTCTTGAAAAATAGCAGGTTTGAACGCATAAAGTTAGCCGGCTAAAACGTCGTGGGCAGACATCTATTGACAGATGAACAACATAAAAATGCCCTTAGAGACTGGTTTTGTCTGAAAGGGCATTTTTATTTGCTCGACAATACAAAAGTGGCAAAAAGTTCGGTTTGGACAAACTAAGCTTCAAACTCGTTATAACTCAATACTTTAATTCCTTCATCAGTTAAAAGAATTTTACTAATGGAGCCGTTGCGAGGCGAATCGGTGACCACATACCCATCATTTTTGCCGAACTTATCGACGATGCTGCGAATGGTCGTGCCGTGGCTGACCATCAGGACTTTATCGCCTTCATGGTTTTCGGCCCGCAACTGGCGGAAGCCTTTCATCAGCCGAGTCCAGTAAGTGCGCGCATCTTCGGCTTCGTGGAAAGGATCAGCATCGTGCATGAAGTCTTTTGAGGCGTCAACCCCATATTTTTCCAAAATTTCCGGATAGGTCTTGGCACCATGCGGGAAGCCGACTTCATACCAAGTTTTGCTAGAATCTTCACCCTCAAAATAGCCATAAAATTGTTCGCGAAAGTATTGGGTGACGGTTAGCGGAATCTTGCCAGTGACGTTTTTGCTGAGAATCAGATCAGCCGTGCGAGTAGCTCGCATGGTGTCGCTGCAATAAGCGTGTGTGAAGGCCACGTTGCGTAGAATGACACCCGTTTTAGTACCATCTTTAATCCCATTATCGGTTAATGGCGAGTCACACCAACCCTGCATTTTATTAAAATGGTTGAACCATGTCTGACCATGGCGCACCAGATAGACTGTGATGCCTTTCATTGTATTCATCTGCCTCCTCGGAAGTTAATTGCTAAGACTAGTTTAGCATAGAAAAGCATGGTGGTTATGCTTAAAGAGCATCTTGAACAACGCCGCAATCAGTCCCAACGTGTGCTATTCTTTAATTATTCAGTGGATCACATGCGGAGGTAGCAAGATGGCAAAAGGGTTGTTGATTGTTAATTTGGGATCGCCGGTTTCGCCGGAGACAAAGGATGTACGGCGGTATTTACGGGAGTTTCTGAGTGATCAGAACGTCATCACAATGCCTAAAGCCCTGTGGCAACCGATTTTGCGCGGTTTTATTTTACCCTTTCGCAGCTGGCGGTCGGCAACTTTCTATAAGCATGAGTGGACCCAAGCTGGCTCGCCATTGATTGCCTATACGCAGGTGACCCGGGATCGGCTTCGCGAGCGGCTGCCTGACTGGGATGTGCAGATGGCGATGAACTATGGCGGCGAGTATCCGATTGGCGAAACGCTGCAGACGATGGCGGCGCGTGGTGATGCGCCGATTGTGGTGATCCCGCTGTTTCCTGAATACACGCAAAGTACGACGAAGACTATTTTGGATAAGGTCGCGGCTTCAGGCGTGAAGACCGTGGTTATTGACCGTTTTTATGATCATTCAGACTATCAAAAGATTCTTGCGCAACAGATCGACGATGCTTATGAAGCGGGGGCGTATGATACCGTTATTCTGAGCTATCATGGCATTCCGACAGCGATGGTGCGGCATGGTGATCCGTATCAGCAGGAATGTGAAACGACCACAGCAGGTGTGAAGCAGTATCTTAAGAAAGTGCCCCAGACTAAGGTTGAGATGTGTTATCAGTCAAAGTTTGGCCCGGTTCCTTGGTTGAAGCCATATTTACGCAATCGGTTAATGGAACTGGCTGCTTTGGGTAAGCGCAATGTGTTAGTGGCAACCCCAAGTTTTGTGGCTGATTGTTTGGAAACACTGGAAGAAAATAATGTCCAGAATTATCAAACATTTCGTGCTAATGGCGGCAAAAACTTTGCGACTGTCCGACCGATGAATGGTTGCGAGCCGTTTTGTGACTTTTTAGCTAAGTTGGCTGAGGATAAGATTGCGGCGGAGGCGAACCATGGCAAGTCCTGATGAACGCTTAACAGTGCAACGCGAAAAACGCAGTCTTGATGACATTAACCGCAGCGTGCAGGTGCCGAGTGTTTATGAATCTTCGTTTTTTCAGAAGTTTCTGGCATACAGCGGGCCGGGTGCCTTGGTTGCTGTTGGTTATATGGATCCGGGTAACTGGCTAACGGCACTTGAAGGGGGCAGTCGGTATCACTACGCCTTGCTATCGGTACTCTTGATGTCGATTTTGGTGGCCATGTTCATGCAAACGCTGGCGATTAAACTTGGCGTGGTCGCACGATTAGATCTGGCCCAAGCAATTGCCGCATTTATTCCGCACTGGAGCCGCATCTGCTTATGGTTGATCAATGAGGCAGCTATGATGGCCACGGATATGACTGGCGTTGTGGGGACGGCGATTGCGCTAAAACTGCTGTTTGGCCTGCCCTTGATGTGGGGAATGCTCCTAACCATCGCTGATGTGCTGGTTGTTTTATTATTCTTACGATTTGGCATTCGCCGAATTGAGTTGATTGTGCTGGTATCGATTCTCACAGTCGGCATCATTTTCGGCATTGAAGTTGCGCGAGCCGATCCGTCAATTGGCGGGATTGCTGGCGGTTTTGTGCCACATACGGACATCCTGACGAATCATGGCATGTTGCTGCTTAGTCTCGGCATCATGGGCGCCACGATCATGCCACATAACATTTACCTGCACTCTTCACTAGCCCAGAGTCGCAAATACGACGAGCATATTCCGGCACAGGTGACCGAGGCACTGCGGTTTGGTAAGTGGGATTCCAATGTGCATCTAGTCGCCGCTTTTCTGATTAATGCCTTGCTATTGATTCTTGGGGCAGCACTGTTTTATGGCGTGGGCGGCCATGTGACGGCTTTTCAAGGTGTCTATAATGGGTTGAAAAATCCGATGATTGTTGGCGGGCTGGCTAGTCCGTTAATGAGTACATTATTCGCATTTGCGTTGCTCATCACGGGCTTGATTAGCTCGATTGCAAGCACCTTAGCAGGGCAGATTGTGATGGAAGGTTATCTGAACATTCGCATGCCATTGTGGGAGCGGAGGTTGCTGACGCGGCTTGTGACGCTCATTCCCATCATGGTGATTGGCTTCATGATCGGTTTTAGCGAACACAACTTTGAGCAAGTTATTGTCTATGCGCAGGTGTCATTGAGCATTGCCTTGCCATTTACGCTTTTCCCGCTGGTGGCCTTGACGAATCGGCGTGATTTGATGGGTATCCACGTTAATTCGCAACTCGTGCGGTGGGTCGGCTATTTTCTGACGGGTGTGATCACCGTTCTAAATATTCAGCTGGCCATTTCAGTCTTTGTTTAAACGATTATACGCAAAAATGGCCACGGTGATGTCATACCTCCATTATTGAGGAACATCACCGTGGCCGTCTTTTGTATGTGTAAGCTTATCAAGTTAAAAAGTTGTCTTTTTTCAATGGCTGCCCTTGATGACGAAAAAAGATCCCCGAATGGTGCCAGCAAGCTTCGACTTTTGCCGGGCAAATTTAAACTTGCCTTCAAGCTCAGTCGGCACCGCCATGCCATCGCTAAGTTTAAAGCCAACCGCGCGTTTTTTGGGGTCGGACAAGCTATACATCACGTTGATGGCTAATCCGTCTTGATAGTAAACCTCAACCCAGTGCAAATCCGGTAAGTTCAAATCGCTGACTTCCAAGGGCTTGGCGGAAATTTGCAAGTCGCGTTCGGCGAGAATTTCATTAACCCACGCGAGACTGTCAGGTTTTTCGGCAGCCGGATAAGTGATATAAGGTTCCTTATACTTATTCCAGATGTAACGCGCTTCATTTGCGCGCAATCCTGCCAATGCTGCAGCAACAGGCGAGCTTTCAAGACCAATGGTGCTGACCGTTTTAAAATCAACTGTATAAGCCATGCTTTCATACTCCTTCGTCAGAAAAACGCGTCGCTAACTGCGGCGCGTTCGGTGATATTAGTCGTTAAAAGTCCCATTTTCAACATCGGAGATAAATTGCTTCAAATGTTTGAAGTAAACTGGGGCGTTATCAATCATGTGATGGTGGCCGCCGTCTGGGGTGGTGACCAGTCGGGCATGTGGGATGACCTCAGCCATACGTTGGGCTGACTTCAGTGGCATGGTTTCATGTTCGCCGAATGTGAGCAAGGTTGGCACCTTGATATTGTGAATCTGATCACTGATATCCCAGTTCTTCAACTTACCGGTCACAACAAACTCATTGTCGCCTTGGAAAGCATTGTAGACAGGCGTGGCCATGGTGCTAATCAGGTGTGAAATTGCTGGTGGCTGTTTGCGATCAACATAACCGCGATTGAGGACATCCACATATTTTTGATACTGCGGGTCGTCCCAGTTACCAGCTTTTTCAATTTTCTTCATGTACTTAACCGCAGACGGCGGCAAAGCCTCTTCACGGACGAGGTTGATATGATCAACGTATTCGTTGATGTTGTCGACCATTGAAGAGATAATTGCGCCTTTAAGATGCTGACCATATTTCAGGGCATACAGCTGGGTTAAGGCACCGCCCCAGCTTTGGCCGATGAGGTAAAAATGATCCAGACCCAGCTTTTGGCGAACTTCTTCTACTTCGCCAAGAAAGTAGTCAGTGGTCAGGTATTTTTTAGCGATTTCCGGGTCGGTATAATCCGGCTGATCGGAATAAAACGAGCCAAGTTGGTCGTACATATGTACCTGAACGCCAAGATCGGCCAGCTCTTCGCCAAAGTTTTCCCAATACTCATGAGTGCCACCAGGGCCGCCATGCAAGCAAAGAAGATGGATATCGCCTTCACCTTGTGTGTTGGTCCACAAATGATACCCATTGTCTAAGGTCAGGATTGTTGTCCCTTGTTTCATTTGATCACCTTTTTTTCTTAGAATAATCTCATTGTACCACGCGATGCGGTGAGCTTTAATTCAATTTCTCGACTTGTTCGCGAATGTCGCGAATCACGTGTTTGTCACCGGAAAAGATTAAATGATCGCCGAGATGAATTTGGGTGTCGCCATGCGGTGCGACGAACTTTTTATTGCGATAGATTTGACTAACGGTAATGTCATCAATAAATGGCAGATTTTTCAATTCAAGGCCAGCAAATCGCGAGTTGCGCACGGTGATTTCGTAAATGCCAGCAACGGTGTCATCCAGAATTTGCAAGGTTGACGGCGTTTCAATGAGACTCCGCAACAAAGCAACATTTGCCTCTAAGGTGTTAAACACTTCGACACCTTGGGCTCGCAAGCGATCATAGCGATCACTGGTAGCATCTTTTGGAGCGAATCGCGCAATGATCCGTGGCACTTTTTCGGCTAATGCCATGGTCGCGAGATCGTAGTTGGTGTCCGCATCGAAATCGCCAAGAACCATGATGTCACAGTCATAAGCACCAGCGGCTTTCAAAGCGGATTCGGTATAGGCTGCCAAGGCAATGTTGATTTCTGAATTATACGTGTGGTAATTTTCTGGCTTATCTGTCAACAGTTTTACTTCATAGCGATCAGGACTGAGATGTTGGGCAATCGGTACTGTCAGCAGATTGCCACCGATGAAGGTCACTTTTGTCTTTTTAAAATGTTCCGGTTCTGGCTGGAAAAAGGTGTTGAAGAGAATTGGACCGGCGACACAGGCAATGACAGCGGCGAGGGTGAACGCGCCGGATTGCTGGTCTGATAAAATATCGAGATTGCGGCCAACTGTCAGGGTCGGGATGACCAGCGTGATGGTTGTTGTCAGCAAGAAACCGCCAGCCAAGGCATTTTGAGGCTTAAACCGCCGGCGCAGCACTGGGATCAAGCCAATCTTAGCAATAAAGAAGCCGATCAGAACTAGCGGAATTAATGAAAGACTTTTTGGGTCGGCAACCAGTGCTTTTAGATCAAGATTAGCGCCGGTGACAATGAAGAAAATAGGAATGAAGAACCCATAACCTAATGAGGTCAACTTATCCTGCGTTTCTTGCCGGGGACCGAGCAGTTTCATCACCATGCCAGCTAGGAAAGCACCGAGAATTGATTCGGCGCCGACCCGTGATGCCACGGTGACTAAGGCAAAAACCAGAAAGAAGGCCAGCCGAATGTCTAACTGCGTCGTACTTTTATCAATGGTGGCAAGGAAGCCGTAGATGCGCTTAAACCGGCTTAGAAGGAATAAGGCGGCAAGCAGCAACAATAATAATAGCCACAAATTACGATCCGATTTGCCTGCTAACGCTGAGTAAACCGTCAAACTTACCAACGGCACCACTTCACCAAGGGCGGCAATTAATAAAATAGTTTGGCCAATCGGCTGATGCAGCAACTCCTTTTCCTTCAGCGCGGCAATCACGACACCCAGTGCGATGGTGGTGAACAAAATCGTAGCAAAAATCGGATAGTTAAAGAAGTGAATGAGTTGCAGGAAGTAGCTAAACCCGAGACTAAGCACGATGACAGTCAAAAATCCCGTGATTGCTAGCATGACCGGGTTGGGCTGCTTGGGTCCATCAGTTGTTTTGGGCTGGGGCTTGAACAACGAGAAGTCAATTTCCATGCCGGAAAGAAAAATCAGAATGGTGACACCCAACTCACTCAGCGAGCCCATCTCACCACCAGTCCTGACCCAGCCTAAAACACTTTTGCCCAGCACAATGCCAACCAAAATTTCCGCAACAGCAGTCGGGATACTATTAATATGAAAATGTGCCATCAGCAGCGGCGTCAAAAACGCCGCTGTGAGCACAATTAATAACGAAATGGATTCCATAATGTCCTCCAATCAGCGATAATAGATGGGTCAATGGTAACGAAAAGTGCGGATAAAAGAAAGGAAATATCATGTCACAAAATAATAAATCAAAAAAACAAGGCCAGGGGTTCTTCAATCGGCGCTCCATCATCGTTGGTACATGCGTGTTGCTGGGTCTTTTGATTAGCTTACCATTCAAGCAAATATTATTAGGCGTCGCGATTGGCTTGGCGGTTGGGTACGTGCTTGAAGCATGGACGCCGTTGTTGCGGGGAAGGCTTTAGACCGCTTCCATTGATGGCTAGTTTGAGTAAGGCCATGTGCAATTGTCTTTCTATCTCAGTCGGAGGATGCCCGATAGTCCGAGTTGGCGGAGCGGCGATGGGCTCAGCCGTGAAATTGTTGTTGGCGGTTTACCGCCTACAACAAGGCCAGACTTTGAAATCGCGCGGGTTTTGCGCGAGTTCAAAGCTGTGCCCATGGCGTTCCAGCCCAATCGCCGCGTAGCCAACTCGGACTTACGGTGTTCTGACGCCTAAAATAGAATCAGATTGCGCTACAGTCTCTTCTACTCAAGCTCTTTTGCTACAAAGACGCATAAGTGATAAGATGTTATAACGATTATTTAGTAACCGTTAAAGGGGATGACGTCGTGGCTGAGAACGAACAAGCAAAAGAGCAGACACATTTGACAGGCATCATGAAGGAGCTCTCCGGTGCCGAAAGCCGTCTTTCAAAAGAGATGGCTAAGACAAAGTCTGAAGAGAAGAACATCAGTGACAACTTCTTCAATGATTTTTCCTTGAACTTCACCGACTACGCTGAAACGATTGAAACTGCGGCCTCAATTCAGCAACAGCAACGCGTGCTTGATGAGCGAACCAATGCGTGGAAACAAAGCGCGCAGCAACTCGCGACTGTTAAGCGGTTGATGGGCAATCCGTATTTTGCGCGGATTGATTTCCAAGAAGGCCGGGAAAAGCCGGAGACGATTTATATCGGCTTAGGTTCCTTCACCAATGAAGCTGGTAAGTTTCTCATCTACGACTGGCGCGCGCCGATCAGCTCGATTTACTATGATGGCGGTTTGGGCAAGGTTACCTATCAAACGCCTGATGGCCCGCAACAGGTCACGGTTTCTTTGAAGCGTCAATTTGTCATTAAAAACGGCAAAATTCAGACGATGTTCGATACTACCGAAACCATCGGCGATCAGATGCTGCTGGAAGTGTTAGGTGAAAAGTCAGACACCCAAATGAAGACGATTGTGACCACGATCCAGCGCGAACAGAACCAGATTATCCGTGATACCAAAGCGGACTTATTGTTTGTGCAAGGCGCAGCTGGCTCCGGGAAAACCAGTGCCGTGTTGCAGCGGGTCGCTTATCTGCTTTATCGGTACCGGGGCAACTTGAGTAGTAGTCAGGTGATTATGTTCAGTCCTAACCAACTTTTCTCTGACTACATCAGCAATGTTTTGCCAGAACTTGGCGAACAGAACATGGTGCAATTCACTTATTACCAATATGTCACGCGACGGTTACCACACATTGATGTCCAAAACCTTTTCTCTCAGTTCGAGCAACAACTAACCCCAGTTCAAAAGAAAATTGCACGTGTCAAAGGCAGCTTAGACTTTTTTGAGACAGCCAAGAAATATGCGACAAGTCTTGAAAAATCAGGCTTGCGCTTCCGTGACATTCGCTTCCGTGGTGAGGTATTCTTTTCACGCCGGCGGATTCATGAAATCTTTTATAGCTACAACGAAAATTATCACATGGGCAATCGCCTGACCGCCACCAAGGAACGGCTGATCAAAATGCTCAATCGGAAAATTGAATCCGAAATGAAATCGCAGTGGGTGCAAGAAGCCGTTGAAAATCTAAGCGGTGAAGAGATTCGCTCCATGCAACAAGACGGCCCGAAAGAGTTTAAAAATAGTGATGACGAATATCGGTTCTTCGCCCGCCAACTGGTGATGCGTGGCTTCAACGAAATTCAACAAGATATTGTCCGTAATCGCTTCCTTAATATTCGCGGACAGTATGTTAGTTTCTTGCGTGAAGTACCAGCTATTTATGACCTCGAAGCCGAGGGCATTAGTGCTGATGACTGGCAGGCAGAAGTCGATCATTTTATTACCTTATTTAAGGAACGCCAACTACCAATGGCAGACGCAACGCCATATCTGCACTTGTATGATTTGATCACTGGTCGCCATGGTGAACGCGAGATGCGGTATGTTTTCATTGATGAAATTCAAGATTACACACCATACCAGCTCGCCTACCTCAAGGACAGCTTCCCGCGGGCGAAGTTTACGTTGCTAGGCGATCTCAATCAAGCTATTTTCACAAAAGACGATTCGCGGACGCTGATTAACGAAACCAGCAAGCTGTTTGATCCAGAAAAAACCCGCGTCGTGCAGTTAACCCAAAGTTATCGGTCTACTAAACAGGTCACCGACTTTACGAAAGCGATTCTCACATCTGGTCAAAAAATCGTGGCGTTCAATCGCCAAGGACCATTGCCAAAGTTGGTCGTTCGTCCAGATGAAGCCGGGTTGATGGCGGCTTTGCAGGATCAATTGAAAATTAACAATGAAGCGAAGCAGACAACTGCGGTCATTGCGAAAACGCTGGAAGCCGCAGAAGCCATTTATGAACAAATGAAGGCGGCTGGTATCAAAGTAACTTTGATCAAGTCTGAAAATCAACGACTCGCAGCCGGCGTTATCGTTGTTCCAAGCTTTTTGGCTAAGGGGCTTGAATTCGATGCCGTTGTCCTTTGGCAAATCAATGCGGCCAATTACCATGAAGAGGATGAACGTGAGTTGTTGTACACGGTGGCGTCCCGGGCCATGCATCGACTAACCATGCTGGCTAGTCCTGATGTGACGCCGTTGTTAGACAAAGTACCGGCTGACTTGTACGAGCGGGGGTAAACAGATGGTCAAAATGCATGACACCTTAGCTGTTTCTAGTTATCGTGTTTTTCCAGGTATGCTGAATGCGCATCAGACATTGTTTGGCGGTCAGATCTTTACTTGGATCGATGACGTTAGTTCAATTGCCGCACAACGACTCGGCCGCCGTGGTTTAGCGACTGGCTCATTGGACATGGTGCATCTGGCAGCACCGGTTAAAATGGGGGATGCACTGGTCATTAGGTGCATGGTCAGCGGCGTGGGTCACCGTTCACTGGAAGTTTTCATTCAGTTAATTGGTGAACATCTAGCCACTGGCGAACGCTTCCAAGTCGGCACCGCCTTTGCAACCTTTGTAGCCCGCCACAAAGAAGACGGCCCACTGCCGCCGGTCGAAGCAGAATCTGAGTTTGAAAAGCGCTTGCTAGCCGGTTACGACGAACGACGCGCCGACTATCGAAAAATCAATGCTAGCTTCGGCGAGGTGCCGTTGGATTGAAAGCTTGGATTTTGAAAAGTTTAAAAAAGATCGTCAGTCCAGAGACCAGAAAAGTTTGACTAGACGCACCATTAAAATGCATGATAAATGAGTCTGTAAAAAAGCTACCGTTTTCCAGTCACTAGCCTCTATGAACCAACAACGCCGTCAACAGCGGCTCTGAATTTACAAATAGCCATCCCAAGGCGGTTAAACTTTAGGGATGGCTATTTTTGTTATTTGTTTTCGGGCACGCTTGGCAAACCCGTTTTCGCGCGGTAAAGTAAACCATAAATCAACTCCCGCACAGTGCTGCACATATGCGGATTCATTTTGAAAGAAGGACGATTATTTTGGCAAAACGATATGTCGGTTCATGTACCACGGTGCTTGTTGGCAAGAAAGCTTCAATTGATGGTTCCACAATCATTGCCCGAAACGAAGACGGTGAGTCACCATTGCATCCGCAGAAATTCGTGTACGTGAAACCTGAAGATCAGCCGCGTCACTATCAATCCGTGCTCAGCAAGTTCGCGATTGATTTGCCGGCCGATCCCTTGGGCTACACGGCCACCCCGGAAGCAGAAGACGGCCACGGTATCTGGGCGGCAGCAGGGATTAATAGCGAAAATATTGCCATGACCTCAACCGAAACGATTACAACCAATAGCCGTGTCCTTGGTGTTGATCCGCTGGTGGCAGCGGGGATTGGCGAAGAAGACATGCCAACGATCGTTCTACCATACATTCATAGCGCGCGGGATGGGGTTCAACGCTTGGGCAGTTTGCTTGAACAATATGGCACATACGAAAGCAACGGGATCGCATTTGCTGACAAAGATGAGGTTTGGTACTTTGAAAGTATAGGCGGCCATCATTGGGCAGCCATCCGAATTCCCGACGATGCCTATGTGGTGGCGCCGAACCGCTTCAATATCACCGATTTCGATTTTGCTAGCGATGACACGATGAGTAGTGCCGATCTGCGCGATCTGATTGAAACCTATCATCTCAATCCAGATGCGGAAGGGTACAACTTGCGCCACATTTTCGGCTCCGCTACGATCAAGGATACCCGTTACAACAACCCACGTGCCTGGTACGGTCAGAAGTACTTCAACCCTGAATTCGATACGACACCGATCGATCAGGATCTGCCATTCATTTGCCGGACTAGCAAAAAAATCAGCATCGAAGACGTGAAGTTTGTGGAAAGTTCCCACTATGAAAATACGTCATACGATGTTTACGGCACGACAGGCACGCCAGCACAGAAGAAGCTTTATCGGCCAATCGGCATCAACCGTAATCAGGAACTTCACATTTTGCAGATTCGCAACAATGTGCCAGCTGCAGTTGCCGGCATTCACTGGTTGGCGTTTGGCCCGAACACCTTTAATGCTGTTGTGCCGTTTTACGCTAATGTCAATGACACACCAGCAGCATACCGCGAAACCGGCGACAAGTTCGATGTGACGAAAATGTACTGGCTAAGCAACCTGTTAGCAACGTTTGGTGACTACGACTTTTCCTTATTTAAGGATCAGGAAGATGTTTTTGAACAAAAAACAGTCGCCGCTTGCCGGCACTTGCAGCTTACAACTGATGAAGCTGTCAAAGATGCCAAAGATATTGCCGATCATCTGACAGCTGCCAATGAGCAGATGGCAACGATCGCCATGGCCAACAGCAATGAGTTGTTAGGTCAAATGGTGGCGGCAGCTGCGCCAAAAATGAAGTTACAGTTCACCTTGCACGACTAGGTGATGACTGGCACCAATTGAAGGCAGACAAAAAGCGCTCGATGAAGAGCGCTCTTTGTTTGCCTATTTTTGACTACGATGGCGATACCGATTAAATTGGGTGGTCGCGCGAATTAAGAAGAGTGGCATCAACACTATCAATAAGATGCCAACAAAGACGATAATGCCGGCCGTGGTGCGAAACCGCGCGAGGACAAGCAGCCAGATACCAAAGCCAGTGCCACTGACACAAAAAATGACCAGTAACACATACCATGCCCAGTACCAAAACGCCGATGGACTGCGGCGGAATGTTGGCACGAGGAAAAGAGCCAGCAAAATCGATAAAATAAATTTTCCAATTTGGTTAAGCATTCAGCGTGCCTCCTTGGATGTTAGGCAAATGCGTACTCCCTCAATGTTAAAGTTCCTGATAAGGCTTTTCGGCATCACGCTTGGCCGTCCGAATATGACGCAACTTGCGAATGTAAGCACCGTATTTAATGATAGCACGCACGATTAAGACGAAGCCAAGCGAGAAAATGCTTAGTCCGACGATGATCGCCACCCCAGAAACCGGTGAGGCCGTCGCGGATTCGAACAACAACCAGCCGCCACTGCCTGCAATCGCGCTATTAAGGATGAGCGTGATGACCAGTCTGATTGAATTAGTTCGTAAGGAACTTTCTTGTTTAAAAGTGGGCGCTAAAAGTGGGGCAATTACGCCATCTAAAATCGGTTCAATGAAAAAGGAAAGAAGAAACTCGCCTACTAGTTCAAGCATTGCTGGCACCTCCGTCAGTGTTCGAGCTGGCATCGCGTCGTTTTGATAGGTTGATTGTGAAGATTTTTTTCTTTGTTGTCAAGAAAAGGATTGGCCGAACAACTGGGGCTTTCTATGCTAAAATGAGAACATTAAACGCAAGGAAACGGTAAGTTATGCAATCCGAAATGAATTACTATAAATTTGATCGTGCAGAATGGTCGCAATTCCATTCCCAGAACTTCACCAATGTCACTGATGAAGAGTTGGCGCAGTTGCGATCATTGAATGATGAAATCAGTCTTGATGATGTCAAAATGATCTACTCACCATTGCGACATCTGATTCACATCCGCTATGAGGATTATCAAGGCGATATGTTCACCTTGAGCCGCTTTTTAGGGATGCAACGAAATCCGCACACACCATTCATCATTGGTATTGCTGGATCGGTGGCAGTTGGTAAAAGCACCACCGCGCGCTTGCTGCAACTGTTGCTGAGCCGGGCTTATCCGGAAAAACGCGTGCAACAGATGACGACAGACGGCTTTTTATATCCTAATGCTGAGTTAGAACGTCGGGGAATTCTTGATCGTAAAGGCTTCCCTGAAAGCTATGATATGGAACTTTTAATCCATTTCATGAACAACGTCAAAAATGCGAGCGGCGCTTTGCGTGCACCAAAGTATAGCCACCAGATTTACGACATTGTCCCAGGCGAATATGAGCTGATCGATCGACCAGATATTCTGATTGTCGAAGGGATCAACGTGCTCCAGCTGCCAAGCAAGCAGCCAATCTACGTCAGCGACTACTTTGATTTCTCGATTTACGTTGATGCCAATCCTGACCTCATTGAACAATGGTATCTGGAGCGTTTCGGCATCCTGCTCGACACGGCCTTCACGGATCCGAACAACTATTACTATCAATACGCGATTGGCGACCGAGCCGATGCCTTCGCAATGGCGCGGCAAGTTTGGCGCGATGTGAACCTCAAGAACCTGAATGAGTACATCCTGCCAACCAAAAATCGTGCTGATATTATTTTGCACAAAACAACGGGACATGAAATTGACCAAGTTTCGCTGCGAAAATGGTAAGATATGGCTGATAAGTCAGTTGATAAACAACTGGCTAGCAGTGTCGGACACGCCTGGCTTTTCTGAAGCTTATCGCTGGTAACGCTTAGATGAGAGGCTTCTCACCCGTGATTGACCGACATGTGAAAACTCTGTAAAATTAGTGCATTCAAACAAGGGAGTGTGGCGGACTGTGGCAAATGACCAGAACAAGGATTACGACAAGATCATCGTCCTCGATTATGGCAGTCAGTATAATCAATTGATCACCCGGCGAATCCGGGAATTTGGGATTTACTCTGAATTAAAGCCTCATACGATCACGGCAGCGGAAGTCAAGAAGATTGCGCCTAAAGGCATTATCTTCTCAGGCGGCCCTAACAGTGTGTATGACGAAGGCGCGTTAGGTGTTGATGAGGATCTTTTCAAGCTCGGCATTCCGATTCTGGGTGTCTGTTATGGCATGCAGCTGATGGCACAACGGCTCGGTGGGGATGTTGAACCGGCTGATAACCGTGAATACGGCAAAGCGGACATTGAAGTCACCGATGACAGCGCCAAGCTTTTCCGCGATTTGCCAAAAGATCAAACCGTTTGGATGAGCCACGGCGACCTCGTGACCCGCGTACCAGAAGGCTTCCGGCGAACCGCAACCAGCATCAACTGTCCAATCAGTGCCATGGATGACGATGATCGTAAATTCTACGGCATCCAATTCCATGCTGAAGTTCAAAATACGCAATATGGCCATGAAATCCTCCACCATTTTGCCTTCGACATCTGCAAGGCTGAAGCTAACTGGAGCATGGACGACTTCATCACCAAACAAATCGACAAGATTCGGGCAGAAGTCGGCGACAAGCGCGTTCTCCTCGGTCTTTCTGGCGGGGTTGATTCATCCGTAGTCGGCGTGCTCCTGCACAAAGCCATCGGCACCCAGCTGACCAGTATTTTTGTTGATCACGGCTTGCTGCGTAAAGGCGAGGCTGATCAAGTCATGGAGAGCCTCAAAGGCAAGTTTGGTCTGAACATCATCAAGGTCAACGCCAAAGATCGCTTCCTTGGCGACCTCAAAGGGGTTACCGATCCTGAAAAGAAACGTAAAATCATCGGTCGCGACTTCATCGAAGTTTTCAATGAAGAAGCAGCCAAGCTCAACGGCATCGATTTCTTAGCCCAAGGCACGCTCTACACCGACGTGGTTGAATCTGGTACCGACACCGCCCAGACCATCAAGTCTCACCACAACGTTGGCGGCCTGCCAGAAGACCTCAAGTTCAAGCTAATCGAACCGCTGAACAAACTCTTCAAGGATGAGGTCCGTGAACTCGGCGAAAAACTCGGCATGCCCCACGCCCTCGTCTGGCGCCAACCATTCCCAGGCCCAGGCCTCGGCATCCGCGTCATCGGCGAAGTTACCGAAGATAAACTCGAAATCGTGCGCGATTCCGATTATATCCTCCGTGAAGAAATCGCTAAGCACGGCTTGGACAAGGACATTTGGCAATACTTTACCGTCTTACCAGGCTTCCGATCCGTCGGTGTCATGGGCGATGGCCGAACCTACGATTACACCATCGGCATCCGCGCCATCACCTCAATTGACGGCATGACCGCCGATTTCGCCCGGATCAACTGGGATGTCTTACAGGAGATCTCAAGCCGGATTGTGAATGAGGTTAAGAACGTTAATCGGGTGGTTTATGATATTACTTCCAAGCCGCCGGCAACGATTGAGTGGGAATAAAATACAGGTATCATGTGAAGTGGAATGCTTGATTTAACGGCATTCTAGACGAAGTGAAGCGGGTTGAAATAGGTAGAATTTACTTGATTTCCTACCAAGATCCTGTCAAACAAAGAGCCATATTCTCATAGCAAATTGCTTGAGATATGGCTCTTTTTACGTGATGTTTGTCCTCTATTCATCGGAGCTTGAGTTAATTGTTATTTGTCGCTCAAGCAACATGGTGTATACATCATTTTCAATGAATGAATCAAGCATGCGAATGTTTGAAAAAATCTGTAAGTTTTCTTGATAATGATCCTCCAGCTCAGAGTTGCGAATAAATGTTTGATCCGTTGGGGTGAGTTCTGACATGATTCGCTTGAAGGCACTTGAGATGACTATCGAAATTTCATCCTTGGTTAGTTTTTCAAACTTAATTTTTTGATCAATTCTCGAAAATATCGGAAGACCTACTGTTGATGCGATAGTTTCTTCGTTGTTGAAATTAGACGTTAAGATGAACATGCAACTAGATACGTCCACCCTATAGTTGATATCCTCGAAAATACCTTCATCAAACATTTGATAAAAGACATTATATAAGCTTGGGGATACCTTGTCGAACTCGTCAATTAAGACGATGTTTGATTCGCGAGATAGTAAATCCCGAGCCATGGATGGCCGAGCGTGCTCATCGCCGAAAACATACTTGAAGGCTTCTTCCGTTTGCATCATAGAAAATTGAATCCTTGTTAATTTACCATGATAGAAACTGCTGATATTCTTAGCTAATTCAGTTTTTCCTACGCCCGAGGGACCATAGAACATCATTACCGTAGGCCTTTTCTGGTGATGGTACGCTGCTTTATATAATCCTACACATGATTCACGTTTAGCATTGTTTTGCCCTACAACTTTTCCGGTTAATAGCTGAGAGTAAAGTTTTGTGACCTCGGTTGTATTTGGCGAAAAATATGGAGATTTTGCTTCAGTAATCTCCTCTTCATCAAAGTTGGCCCGAATGGAATATTCAACTCGTTTTGGAGGATTCTGAATATATAAGTTTTCGATGTCGTGCCCAAGTAGCACAATGTTTGAGAAATTTGAAATTACGTGTTCTGTGACCGAAGCAAAATCGTCAGTAGAAATTACTACGTTTCCAATTTCATCACGGATAAATTCGGCATCTTTGTTGCCCATAGTATCGTTGGCGCGAACCTTTACATTGTATTGACGGATCAGTTCCATAAATGGTGTGGGATTCTCTACTTGGTTTTGAATAAGTAGAGAATGGAAGTCTTTGCTTGATCCGTAAAATAGTCGAATATTTGTCATTAACGAACCCCCGCCAATACGACATCGAATACGTCAAGTGATTTTTCGTTATTAGAATCATTATGCTGATGGGTCTGAGCTTGTTTGGCTAAGCCGCTAAATCCGACTTCGGATTGGTGGGTATCGAGATCGAACTCTGTTTCAAAGTCGAGTTGGGATAATTTAGTTGTACCGACGTGGATAGCATATAGAACCAAGGTCATTTTCGGCAGATCCTGAATACGATAATTGTTCTTAAACGCATCAATGTTAAAACGAAATACTTTTTGAGTGGTGGTGTCGTTCGTGCGAAACTTTGAATCAGTTTTGTCGCCGACTATTTCGTAGTAACCTTTAGAATTTCGGATACCACTATTCATTTTTGAAATTGCCATGGTAATATCCGGATTATCGAGTTGTTGGTGTCCTTCCATCATTTCAGTTAAGGGTGCTATGGTTGCAAAGTAAGTCATTGAATCTTTGGGGATGGAGAGTGAATAGCCTTCCTCAATGTCTAATAATGGCGTTCCTCGTTTTGATTCGGCCGACTCTAAGAAATCATAAAGCAACGAATTCTCAATGACGGTTCTGGCAATTTTACTTCCGTTGAGAGATCCGTTTGCTCCCATCATTGAGTTGATACCAGCAGACAAGCCGGAGATATGTCTTGCTAGTTTGCTGATTCCGCCATCTTCTTCTAGTTTTGCATTTATGTCAGCATCTGCGCCAATTTTCCCAGACATAGATCGAATGGTTTCCTCAGTTCTCGTCAGATGTCCTTTCTGACGAACCTGTAATAAATCTACAGCAGAGGTTTCATCAAAGTAGATGATTTTTCGTGGGAGGCTTTTTTTCATATTTGTTCCGCCTTGTCTATAAGTTTAATTGATTCAGCCGTATTATAGCAGAATAGAAGACCTACATGGTTCTTTTTACGAACAAGAGTTCCTGGGCAAAGTAAGCTTTTGTTGGTGTATCTTAAAGAATGAAGCGTATTTTGAATTTAGATTTCACAGCCTGATAGCATATATTGATATTATCGCTGACTAGGTATATACAGAACTAATGGGAAATCATAAGTTCGAGTTTTACACGCGTCCAAATGGACATAATGAATTCCAGGAATTCTTGGACAATCTGAAGCCGGTGGAAAAGCAGAAATTAGTCACTGTAATTGCTAAAACGCAGAAGTTTGGCTTGCAAGCGGCAGCACGCCAAATGTGGATCAGAAAAATCTCGGATTGTATCTTTGAGCTTCGGACAACAGGCTCGAATATCCAGCACGGCTTGTACTTTCATATTGAAGGCCCACGTTATGTGATCACACATGGTTTCACGAAGACGACCCAGAAGACTCCGGTGCCCGAGCTTAATCATGCTAAAAAACTCAGGACAGAATACTACGATAATTTGGGAGGTAAGTAACATGGCAAAGAACATTCTTTTTGACGATTATCTCGCTGAACAACTTAAAGACCCTGAATTTAAGGCAGGCTTTGATTCCGAATCTGCCAAAACTTGAGAGTGCGGTGGCACTGATGAGCGAGCGTGAACGTGCTGGCTTGACGCAACGGGAGCTGGCAGAACGAGCAGATGTTCCACAATCAACGATTGCACGGATTGAACACGGACAGAATATTAGTTTTGATACCATGAGCAAGATTGCTTTTGCACTGGGGAAGAAGCTCAAAGTTGAATTCACTTAAGATATAGAGACGTCACAATGTTTGTGAGCGTCAGTTTTCGGAACTTTCGAGACTTGCGCTTTTCTTTATATGGTTGATGCAGGATACGCGAAACATAATACAGATGAATCGAGGCTGTTTCATGAAGGAGCAGATCAAAAACGGGATGTCACGACCTTTGCCAAGCGGTGGCAAGATCGTGGTAATGAACGATGTCGCCACACGCTCTATCCCAACAGCATACCAGCCGAAAGCGGCAAATAATTCCAGCCATGACCTGCTGGCCGTCGGAATTATTCGCCGCTATTTTTGTGTTTTATGCACATTATGTCAGTTAATTGAGGGTATAAAAACCGGAGTGACCATGAAACTGTTTGATGACGAGGAAAAACAGACAACCACACATTGCGGACGCCCCATATACACTTTCGAGCAGATCAAATGGTTTATTTTACTTTGTCATTTTTGAAGATTCAGTTCCTGTAATCTCATCAATGCACGCCTGAAAATTTTGAATCACAAAATCGGTGGGGTTTAGCGTAGCTGGTCTCTCGTCTTTGAGACTATGACTAAACTCAAAAGCAATTCGATGTGTGCGTGGTGAGTCTTTGATTACAAGCTTGCCGGAACTCATCGGACGATTTCGCGCTGGGTAAAAACCAAGATCTAAGTGCAACCCTCGTGTCAATTTTCGAAGCGCTTCTCTTGCATAGGTCACTTCATTGCCGTTTGGATCGGCAACTTCGACATGAATGGCATTCGGATCGATACCACTATCCTCGATGTTTTGTTCAAAATTCATCTCGGTAAAAAGTGGCGCATAGTCGTCAACTAGCGCCTGCATGCGTTCTTCTGAATCAATCCTGAACTTGTCAGGATCGATAATACAGAGATGGATCTGTGCCTTGTAGCGCTCAAAAATGCGCTGTTGAGCAGCTGCTTGGGCTTCGTAACCGACTAACGGATATTCAAGTTGTGTCATCGTGATTACCTCGTGCAATCGGCGATACCGATTGGATGCCGGAGCGCATTGACAATATTCTCAACGTCCTGCGACGAAGTTAGCGTGAAATTTGCGTTAACGATTGAGTGACTTTTGGTTTTTCGCCCGGTTCGTTGCTGAATAACTAAATCAAGGTAGCTTGTGGCTGCTTCTCCATGCAGTGGAAATTGATAATCTTCAAGTTTTTCAATCATAATAATCACCTCGAAATCATTATCGAACATACGTTTGCTAAACGCAAGAGAAAAAGGTGAATTGAGTGGACCATATGTGAACTGCTTTTAGATTTGACTTGCTTACGTGCTAATAGTGGAAAATATAAAATTGTAAGAAATTATTTCGAGCTAAAATGCAAGCAAATTATCCGTTTTATACTCAATGGATGGTATGATTTGAGTACAAAACGGATTTTTCCGTGAGGTGATTTAAATGAGTCAACAAGATGAAATCATTAAATACCTGAATAAAAACGGCTGTCAAATTACATCTAAGACATCCGAGTCAATGGGAATCTCGTCCAGAGTACTGCGTAATATGTATGCCCATGGTCTGCTCGAAAGATTGGCACCGGGTGTTTATATTGATCCACTTGAGTTTGGAGACGATATTGCTGCATTGCAGTATAGCCTTTCTAAAGGCATCTTTTTCAAGGACACAGCTTTATTCCTTTATGGGATGATTGACCGGACACCAAGCACCTACGAAATGAACTTCCCGTTGCCTTACGCGTATAGTACTAAAACAAATGCACCAGTTAAGATATATCGACAGAAACAGGAGCTTTATGAAATTGGTATAACGTCCACTAAAACTCCAGGGGGACATCTAGTCAAAGTTTATGACATTGAGCGCACTTTGTGTGATATTCTACGAACGCGCGACAGGTCTGATGCTGAGACAATTAAACAAGCTATGAATAGTTATGCCCACCAGAAAGGTAAGAATCTCCGTCAGTTGATGACTTACGCAAGAACATTCAAAGTTGAGGAAGAAGTTAGAATGTACATGGAGGTTCTGTTATGAAACTGGGGTTTGTTGACCAAAAGCAGTTTTTGGCTAACATCAGAAAGTTGGCAAAGGAAAGAAGAGTTACGCCGCAGATTATGTTGCAGGAGATCATTTTGGCTTTGTTGATTGGCAAGTTGACCTAATGGTGCTGAACTACAATAATACAGAATGTTCGGAGCTTTCTAAAGTTCATTGTTTATTGTATTATGTGTTTACTAACTGATGGTGGCCTTTAGGAATGATCAGTCACTAATTCGGATTGAGATCAATGAGTGGGGTAGTCTTTATGATGGACAATTCAAAAATGGAACTTAATAAGGCAGTAAAAGAAGTTGGGGAAATGAAAGAAACGGGTGATTTTAAAAAATATATTGATGAAATATATTTCCCTTTTTATAAAAACTTTGTTCAATTCAGTAAAATTACTTTTGAGTACCCATTAACAGTTATTGTTGGGAAAAATGGGAGCGGTAAGAGTTCTATTCTGCATGCACTTTATGGATGTCCACTGAACAATACGCCCTCGAAGTATTGGTTCTCAAGTGCAACGGATCCAATACAAGATGGCAACGGGAAAAACATGTCGCAAAGTTTTGTGTACTCATATCACGACTCGGGTATTTACAATCAAGTAATTATGAAGCGTTCCTCACGTCCTGGGACTAAAACCAAGCGACGAGATCCTGATTATTGGGAAACCGATAAACCTCGTAAAAAGTATCGTATGCAGATTATGAAACGTTGTCCGCCAATTGAGTGGAATAACCTTTATATAGACTTTCGCCAAGAACTGAGTGCATACGATAAGTTTTTTTATTTCGGAGATATTTCCGGATTAAAATCCGCTACAAAGCAAGAGTTTGTGCGTGCCGTTTCCCCTCAGTTGCAAAGGGCTTTAGATGATAACGAGAAAATTTATCGTGTGAATGGAAGGGAACAGAATCAAAAAAGTGTTACACTATCGAATGAAGAATTGCACTTCATTTCTAAAATTCTAGGTGTTCGGTATGTGGCTGGCAAACTAATAAGACACCATTTTTACCGAAATTGGGGTGATACTGCCTTAGTTACGAAGAATGATTTATCGTATACGGAGGCACACGCTGGTAGTGGGGAGTTTGCGGTGATTAGCTTGGTTCACCAATTATCTTTGCTAAAGAAAAATGATTCAAGGTTAATTATTCTA
>NZ_JBSOQX010000009.1:0-111679 GCF_053819265.1 Lacticaseibacillus sp. 30 | reverse complement strand
TACGCCATACCAACTGCAGAGCGTACACCAGTCATGATGGCAGGTAATGAAGCAGGAAAAATGACTCGAAGAAAAATTTGCCAATAATTGGCTCCTAGTGAAGCGGCATTATTGCGATATTCAATATTAATCCCTGACACGGCATCGTATGCAGCTAGATAAATTGGAGGCAGCGCCGATAAAAATAGCAGCAATACTTTTGACGCTTCACCGATTCCTAGCCATAAGATTAATAGTGTATAATATGCCAATGGCGGTATAGGTCGGAGAAACTGAATAATCGGATCGATTAAACTACCGATTGTTGTATTATAAGAACTAAATAATCCCAAAGGAATGCCAACAATAATGGCACTACTGACGGCAACTCCCACTCGTGTCAGTGTGAGCAAATAATGCTGCCAAAAAGGAGTACCGTTATAACCAAATCTAAATAGATTTAACATGGCTATCCATACATCAGTAGGGGCTGGTAATAGAACACTTGACACAAGATGAGAGCTGGTTATACACCACCATAATCCCAAGATGCCTACTACTATGAGCGAACGTCCACTGAGGCTAGATAAATTTTTTCTAGGTGTCATCATGCAACCCCCCAAAGATCAATAAACAAAAATATCTAGACCGTCTAAGCCTAGACATCTAACTTTTCTTCTAAAGTAAGTCAAAGCGGTAATTTGTAACAATTGGTCTACGATTCTGAGTTTGATCTTCGAAATATTCGAATTCACAAAGGTCTAAGAAAGAACCCGCGATATTGTAAATATTGTGGTATCCACGATTACCCAGCGCACGGGCAACGTTGTAACTGCGCTGTCCACTCAGACAATGAATGTAAACGGGACGATCCTTGGGAATTTCCTTGAGATGGTCTCGAAATACGCTCATTGGAATGTTCTTTGCCCCGATGATATGACCTTCCGCGTATTCATCAGGCTCACGGACATCGATGATGGTGGCCCCAGCTTCAACAAGTGACCTAACATCTGTGACCATCACCTGTTTAAACTCATCGTTTAAGATGTTAGTGGCAACTAGTCCTGCCATATTGACAGCATTCTTGGCTGTACTGAAAGTTGGTTGATAGCACAACTCTAATGTTTCTAAATCTTCGACATAATTGTGGTTGGTAATTGCTGTAGCAATAATATCGATTTGCTTATCTACGGAGCTCTCTCCGATTGCTTGTGCCCCTAAAATTTCACCAGATGGATAAGCAAAAATTAGTTTCATATATAGTGGTTTTGCACCTGGAATAAGCGCTACCTTATCTTTGGGAATTACCATTGCGGAACGAAAATCGATTTCTGCATCTTGGCATTGTTGTGCAGTTAGTCCGGTGGAGGCAACGTTCGTATTGAAGACGGGTAAACATTGTGATCCAATGACACCGCGATTACGAATTTGCCGGCCATAAGCGTGGTCTACAGCCTGACGAGCTTGAAGCTGGGCAGGAAAAGCTAGATTTAGTCGAGTCGGTCGGCGTAGAAGGCGACTGTAAACTTCAATTGCGTCGCCCACAGCATAAACATGTGGCAAATTGGTTTGAAATGATTGGTTAACTTGAATACTGCCTGTTTTACCAAGTTTAATGCCACTTTTTCGTGCCAGTGTAGTATCAGCCTTGACACCAATTGCCATGATAACTATGTCACTGGGCAATTCCTGTCCGGAAGCTAGTGTGATGCTGTGTTTTCCGATGGCAGTCAATGTATCGCGGACAATTAGGTTGACCTTGTTATCTAGTATTGTTTTTTGAACCACCTGTGCCATATCTTGATCAATTGTTGCCAAGATGTGATCTGCGCCTTCAACTAAGTTAACGTGATAACCACCCTTCACTAAATTCTCGGCAGTTTCCACACCGATAAAGCCACCACCGATAACTGAGATGTTGGAGATACTGCACTTTTTAAGAACATCGCCTAAGGCTTTTATGTCGTCAACATTACGAATCGTGAAAACATTGGATCCATCAATACCCTTAATTGATTTTGGTAAAATTGGCACTGCACCTGGGGATAAAAACAAATCATCATAGTGATCGATTGCAGTTTCACCGGTTTGCATATTCTTAATTGTCACAGCCCGATTTACAGCATCAATTGAGATAACTTCGTGGTTAACAATGGCATCAATATTATATTGACGCTTGAACTGAACAGGGTCCATTAGCACAATGTCATCGGCATTTGGAATCATACCTGATAGGTGATATGGTAATGCACAATTGGAAAAGGATACATTTGGGCCTTTTTCATACATGATAATTTTTGCTGATTCATCTAGTCTTCGGGCTCGTGCAGCTACTGAAGCACCACCTGCAACACCACCGACAACAATAATTTTTTTACTCATAGGTAATATCCTCCTTAAGGACTTTCTTTGGCATGTACATAGGGCATAAATCAAGCTTTCCTTGGAATAGCTTGATTGCAAAGGCTGCCCCTAAAACAAGGAAAAACATAAAGATATATCCGGCAATGAAAAGTTGGTGATGGAAGAGTAAAGTGCTCCAATATTGCAACCACGCGCCATACGTGAGCCTAGTCCCATGAACGCACCACCGAATGCATAGCCGCTAAAGTCTGCCCAAGTCATTTTGAGATTGGCTTTAAACCGACCTGCCATTAAGAATGCAATTAATGCTCCCAACACAATGCCAATGTTACGAATTGTTCCGCCATCCATAAGTAGTGGACCGCTCATAGCTTTTGCTGTTTCATCGAAAGCTGGCGAGTGGAACTGCATGCCAAATAATTGGAAAATTTTTTGATCAAGAGTGACGAAGGGAGTTGTAACACCCCAAGCTTTGTTTGTGGTAATCATGATGAAACTTGCGACAAGGGTAATGCCGATGCCACCAGTCAAAAAAGACCATCGTTCGATAAATAATTTATGGTAAGTTGTCCAAGACCACCATTTGAAGTGGTGTTTTTCATCAAGTGGTATTGGCTTTTCATAGTCTGCCCAGTCTGACTTTGGACTTAGCCAAGCTCCAGCTGCCTTTTTTTTATTTTCATAATATTTCGTTATGAGGTAAAGGACAAAGAGAATCGCTATTGTCAGTAAAAGTGCTCCCCAGTAACCAATGTATTGTGGTAGCCAAACATTAACTCCGATTTTGCCAATAGTTGTATTATCAAGAATATATCCAAAATATTGGCCGGGTGCAGCGAATAGAACAAAAAAAGGAAAAGCAATCCAAGCGTGGCCTTCGCCTTCACCGAAGTCGGATAGCGTTCCAGAAGCACAACCGCCAGCCATAATCATACCCATGCCGAAAAGGAAAGCACCAATGATGACTGAAATATTTCCAATTCGAACATTTTGCGTGCCAGGGATTAAAGCTTGTTTGGCACTGGTAATTTCCCATGCTGGTATAGCACCATTACTTGCTGCGAACCATTGGATACCAAAATTAATGAGTGCGGTTGTTGCCAGCATAACCAGCAACGCAATTGTTAGACTTCCTTCTCCTCGATAAAAGATTCGCTTGACACCTCCAGCAAAACCATATCGTGAGCGAGTCAGAGTATAACCAATCATTAACCCAGCAACCAGAGCCATTGGTAGTGATCCCGCTTTTTGATTTAATGTAATTGCCCAAACAATTGTTAATATAAGCACAATAAAGCCAACAATTGGTTGTCTCTTATCTAGACCATAACGATCAAATCCCATTGATATCATGAACACCCCTCCATTTCTGTTTACAAGTGAACTGTATAATATTTCACAAAATAATTGAAATACTTATTCAATTCCACTAGTATAACTTGTAGGGTATAGCGCTTTTTTGGGGGGTAGCCATGGTGAAAGATACAACACAACTTTTGACCTATTTGCGTACTATTATTTCTGCCGGTAGTGTGACGGCTGCGGCTAAGCGATTATATATCTCACAACCGTATCTTAGTCGATTTGTCACCGAAAACGAACGCCAGTTAGGATATCATTTGCTAGATCGTAGTAGGAGACCGATCGCGTTAACCTCAATGGGAGTCCAATATGTTCGCGCCTTAGAACAATTAAATAATCAGTACAATAAATTAATGCACGATCTTGAAAAGATGGCAGATGTGACTCATTTACGACTTGGGATCAATCAGTCGATGTCAACAAATGTTGCACCGCCACTACTCTATCGGTACCATCAAGTTCATTCGGAAAGTCAAATAGCATTTACCGAAGGAATTTCCAGTGAATTAGGAGATTTATTGTTAACTGGGCGAATTGATGCTCAGTTAAGGCTATTGCCAATATTTTCGAATGAGATTATGTATCATGCTATTTGCGAATTGCCAGTCTATTTATTGGTCAATGATAGTTCGCCACTTTTTACTTCAGGACGCCGAGAAATTCTGACATTACCAGTTAAGGCACCTCAGTTTCGTCAAGTTGATTACATTACATTAGATTCAGGATCGGGTTTTATGAGGCAACTAGATGTTTTCTTTGATGAACAGAGAATTCGACCAAAGACCATTTTTAATGTCCGTTTCATTCAAACAGCTGCAAATTTGGCCTATCATGGACTAGGATGTACTTTTGTACCACAATATTGTTTACATCGCCATTTCGATGCAACAAGATGCAATATCATCAAAGTACCTTTAAATCAACTCTCGGTTAAGGTTGTGATGGCATATCGCCGTGACTCAGGTATGGGAGACAAAGTTAAACAATTGATTGATGAGACCGAATTAAGTAAGCTGCTTCAAGATCTTTATCAAGATTGAGTATGCTAAATCTTGATAGGTTTCCTTTTTCAATGATGTTATATTTTTAACAAGCAATGAAGAATCCACTTAACGCCAGCGGATCAGGTTTTTACTTCTTCTTTCTAGCAGCGAGAACAAGTAAGACTGAATATGTTACTACTTTAAAAAAACACTCTGTAATGGGGCATACCAATATTTAGTCAGAATATGATGTTTCCTCTACTTCCCATCCCCAAGTACTGAGCCGCAATTTCAGTGAGAAAATCTACAACCTTTGGAGACGGTTTTTGTCCAATAGCTAAGGGTTGCAGTCCTGTTCTAATTTCGAAGGCGATTCCTTCCTCGTTATCACCCTTTTGTCGTCGAGTTTCAGCGTGTTTCAAGATTTCTAGTTCAGATCCAGTTGTAGTAGGATCTGCGATGAGTTCTGGAAGTTGACTTAAAATTGATTTTTTGCTTTTCATTTTGACAATTTCTTTCTCGTCATTGCACGAAAAAACCGTTCGAGAGTTTCAGGGTGTTTATTTATGGTGAAAGACTTATGCTCTTTGGTTAACACTTCATAAAAACTATTAAACTTCAAAGGCGTTCCGATAATTGCTCTATTTTACTATCAGCATTGATGTGAAATCAATTATCTCATCTTTTCTTTGGCTTTCTATCCCACGTCATATGATGGTCTCTGTTTTTACTTTAAGCTTAAGAATAAAAGACATTTTCACCATGGTCACTCTAAAGCTATTTCTTATCTAACGCGTCCTTACAAGTTAGGTTGACTCTGGAGCTGTCAAATCATTCCTTCCTTATCGAGAACAGAAGAAATCAAATGTCATTGATTAACCCGGTTTTTGGCGACAGCAAGCAGTAGCTTCATGACAGTAAACCAATATGCTTATACACAACGGTTGACGCGAAGTAAAAAAGATCCTGTCAGAAATTATTCAAGTTCTGACAGGATCTTAGCAGGTAAGGCTTATTTACAAGATATTGTGGACCCCAAGGTTTTTAAAAACTGAGCCGTCAATTCAGCCACCGAACTAGAACACTCGGACTAAATAACTATGCCTTCCCCGCCGTCTGCGGTTCCGTGTTAAATGGCACCAAATTCCGTTCGATTGCCTCGCGCTGATCTTCCAAGAATGGTGGTAATTCGAGGTGAACACCGGCTTCTTCGTAGGTTTCATCTAGTAGGAAGCCTGGACCATCTGTCGCAATTTCAAACAGAATGTCTGGAATTGGTCGGAAGTATTCGGAGGCGAAGTAGAAGCGATCAACGAAGCCTGATGAGTTTAAACCAGCAGCACCGATTTTTTCGATCCAATGCTGGAGGCTGTCGCGATCATCGGTGCGGAAAGCAAGGTGATGAACGCCGCCGAAGCCTTGATAAGCGGCTGGAATCAACCGTTGATAGTCGATAATGACTTGCGCACCGTGGCCGCCGTCATTGAGTTCAAGCAAGGTATATTGACCTTCCTTGGCGATTTGCTTGAAGCCAAGCAGATCGGTCATAACACCGACAAGTTCGTCGTAGTGGTCGGTGGTGATGTACTCTGGGCCGAGGCCGCCGATCGAAAACTGCGGATCAACGGTTGAATGGCGCCAAGGCGTGCCCGCGGGAACACCATGGTTATGCTCGTCACTGATGAGTTGGTACTGTTGACCGTCAAAATCATGGAAGCGGAGGATCTTGGCGCCGAATAACTCGTCAATCGCATCGTGATGCACCCGATACGTGTCGAAGCGATCGATCCAATAGGTCAGCGCGGCATCAGACGGAACGCGGAAGCTGGTACGCGCGATTTCATTATTACCATGCTGAGCTTTTTGAATCCCCGGAAAGTCGAAAAAGGTGATGTCTGTCCCAGCAGTGCCCATATCATCGGTGAAATACAGGTGATAGGTTCGCACATCGTCCTGATTGACAGTCTTCTTGATAAGATGCAGGCCCAAAATACCGCTCATAAAATGAAAAATCCTTGGTGAACTTGAGGTGATGGCGGTCAAGTGATGCAATCCAGTGAGTTGATTAGCCATGGTCAGTGCTCCTTTTACTTACATTTAGTAAGCAAAAGGTACCACGTCTCTTGTGAAAAGACAAGGGTTGCGTTTTCGTTAAAGTGCTTAAGGTCTTTTCAAAATTCTTGGCTCTGAGGCTAATGATCCTGGCAGGCGTGGTATGCTCTCGACATTGAAGATTTGTCAGACCAAAAGGAGCGCGTGCCAGCGATGTTTAATTTTTTGGATAATCCTGCAGAGTACAAACGATTGATGAAGATGGAGATTTTGGTAGCCGTCATGGCAATTGTGGCTAGTGTGGTCATGTTTCGATTGAGTGTCATGACTGGTGCTTTGTTCGCGGCCATTGCCGGGGCTTTCTTCATCATGGATGCGATTGTTGAAGGCTTGCGATTACTTGGTGCGTCACATGGTTTTAGCCGCTTGATGGGCACCTTAATTGCGATTCCGGCGTTGGCGGGGTATTTGCTCGTGATGATGACCTTGTTTCCGGCGCCAATGGTCTAACGATAGGCGCGTGCCAAGACTGGGTGTCAGTCGGCAGCCAAGTATGTTGAGCAAATGAGCATTAAAACAACGAAAAAGATCTTTGTACGGACGCGTGTGGCGTTCTGTACAAAGATCTTTTTTTGAGCGCGAGCAGGCGTGTTTGGAAGTCGGAACATAGGGGACTTGAAGCCAAATGACCCAGGCTTGGTCAATTAGCTTCAAGGACATCACCTGTAGGTTTCTGCAATGGCGAGCGCGTTATGGTGCGTTGATTAAAAATGAAAGGCGTCATTATCGGCAACAGCATCAGCCGTCAATTCAAAGCGCGCCAGTGGAACTTTGGTGCCATCCGGTAAAGTGCGGTCGTGGTGATAATCACCGACCTGTGTGAAGACGTTGGCGGCTAACAATTTCGCTGCTCGTTCGTTGGTGGCTGGCAAAATGACATAAACCCGTTTGAGACCTAATTCAAAGAAGGCAAAGCCAAGCATCCGTTTGAGGACTTCACTCATAACGCCTTCACCTTGACGCTCGGCCAAGGTTTCGAAGCGTACTTGGGCAACGGTTTTCTTTTCACTGAAGTTCCAAATACAGAAACTGCCAAGAAAATCACCATTGGCACGATCCTTGATCCCGTATAACAAGGCGTTGTTACTCATGACGAGGCGCATGGAACGATTGATGTAGCGGGCCGTGTCGGTGATTTCTTGATCGAATTCACGGCCTGATTCTGCGGCAATTTGCCGATCGGCGCGCAACTGGAAAATATCCTTGATTTTAAATGTCGTCAACCAGTCCATGGTGTAATGCACGGACATGATTGGATGGTACTTCTCAAAACTTTGCATGTTATAGCCTCCGTGATGGTGATGACGTTAGCTTACCATAGATTGCGCAACATGCGTGCTTTGAGCCTAATGGCGAACAATCCGTTGACGCTGCGATTATTAAAAAACGCTGATTTCATTTTTGAGATATCAGACCATCTGTCAAGACACGATGCCCTTAGTGGTTATTGATGGTCATTTGAGAAGTGGCCAAAAAGTGATTGTGTGAGGATTTACACAAATCATTTTTTATTTTTTCATGATTCAAATAAAAAGAAAAAATGACAGAATATAGAACTCGCTTATATAATCAATAACATTGAGAAGGGGGAGTGATACGAATGAAGCAGCTTTTTTTTGGCTTTTGTCTGGGTTGATGTTGTTACAGCCGCTTGTCTCAAGCGCGAGCACGCAACTTGCTAAATCGCTCATGCCAAGCGAGTCTTCAACCTCAGCGACTGACAGTTTAGTGTCTGGCGCTGAAAGTATCCTTGATTCAAGTAAGACGTCTCAGCCTAGTACCAGTCAGCAGAAAACGACACAGGCGACCGCATCAAGTGCCAAAGCATCTGCCAGTGTCGAAAAACCGACGCAAGCCAAAGAATCGTCGGCAAGTTCTTCAAAAGAAGCTGCTGCATCTGCTAGTGTCGCAGTATCAGCGGCCAAACCAGAACCGCCAACTGCGGCCAGATCAAAAAGATCAATTGAAGATAGTCGGTTGCGATCTGGTGCAGCGCCAGTGTTTGATCAAGATCATCCATGCCCGGTGAAAACAACCGCCGAGTTAAAAGAAGCGATTGAGAAAGGGATTCCTTATGTGCGATTAACGGCTGACATCAATATTGGCCGCGAAGCGATTCCCGTGAAAAACTCAGTCACGATCGATGGTGATCACAAGTATACGTACATGTACAACAGTGGCGAAAACTGGCATCGCGGCATCTACTTTAACGCCAGTAACATTAGCATCACCTTTAAGAACTTGAAAATCGGTGATCGTAATGTCGCTGAATCAGCCAATAACTACTATGGGATCGCACCAGCCGACAATCACACTGAAAACAGCAAGATCATCGTTGAAAATGTTGATTACTATTCTGATCGCGGCGCTCAACCATTCCATATCCGCAAGCCAAGCAACCAGATCGTTTTCAAAGGTAAGAATACATTTTATACGATGAAAAAAGGCGCGTTAGTTCAGGAATTTGCTGAAGCAACGAATTACCTTTTTGAAGAAGATTCAGATACCACGATTGAAATGGCAGACAATCCGCTGCTCGGAACATTCTGGGCATCAGCCGGATCGCTGAACTTGGAATTGAAAAAGCGCGCTCGTCTGAAAGTTGTGAGCAGTAATGCCTTGGTTTACACCGATGGGCTCGCTCATCACAACAATCGCATCACAATTGGTGAAGATGCCGTTCTGGATGCTTACCTGACGGACAAAAATGACGGTGCCCTCATGTATCACCATGACGATTTAGTGGTAGATGTCCAAAAGAATGGGCAGTTGTTGATCCAAACAACCAAAGCCACGCCATTTACGAAAGCATCAAGCATCAATCTTGGACCCGGCGCCAAGGCGGACTTAAAAAACCTTCGCGGTGATTTCTTCCACTCAGGAGATGGCACGATCAAGATTGACAATGCCGACGAGTTATCGTTCGGGTCTGGTGATCACGGTACTAAAAGTCCCACTGGTTTAACGGCAGGAAAGTCCGCGAATCTGATTTTTGCCCCGTTCAGTGCCGAGACAAAAGGTTATGACATTTATGCCGATAATCAGTTGTTAGAAACCCAATCAGATGATTCCGATTGGCAACTGAATGGCAAGAAAGTTGAACGTACGCCAACCAAGTTAGACAAATCGGCGGCGAATCGCATTCAAAAGAGCACAGCCTTGAGGTTTACCCGCAATGGCTCACCATTTAAAGCAACGGCTCCAGATGTGAAGCCGCCGGATCAACCGAAGCCAGATGAGAAAGACAAACAGTCGGGCGCATTAAAACTGGTGGAAGTGCCTGACTTTGATTTTGGCACCTTGCTCATTAGCAGTGAGACTCAGGTTGTGCGACCGCAGATTCGTGGGAAATTGTTAATTGAGGACAGTCGAAAGATTGCCAAAAAACAGTCTCGGCTATCGATGAAAGTGATTCAACCATTCAAAAATGGTGAGATCGATGTGACTGGCAACATGAGTTATATCAGTCAAACAGGGCAGGAACAGGTTCTGTCTGACCAGAGCATCTTAGTTGAAGAAACAGCTGATGTCGATCAACGCGATGTTAGCAGTGAGTGGAATCAAACGATTGACAGCAGTGCCCGTGGGTTTAAGTTGACGATTCCAGTTGAGAAACAAAAACTGGGCACTTTCTCGGGAAAAGTAGAATGGTCGCTACAAGATGTGCCGGCTAATTAAGGAGGACAGAATGAAATGAAAAAAATGATTTTACTGACTGTCCTCTTATTGGGCTTCGCCTGCAACCCGTTTTCACAGGTTGATGCAGCCGAAGCAGGGGATGGCTATACCTCAGGCGCTGAAGTTGGCTTTTACGAATCACCGTCATCCGCTAGTACTGACAGTCAGGCTAAAAAAGCAGGGACAGGGCAAACTGATGGCGCGAAAGACAGGTCTGATGCGCAAACAACGAATGCGGATCAGTTCGGCTTCATGCCACGGCTTGGTACAACGCAAGCTTGGCTTTGCAGCATGGCTGGCTTGTTGACGATACTCATTATCACATTGCTTTTGATTCTCAAACGAAATGGAAAAGACAAGGAAGAGGAAAATTAAAAAATGAAAAAAAGTTATCTAGTGGCATCACTGGCAGGGTTAACCCTGATTGGTCTCAGCAGCATGCCAGTCTCAATGGTTGGGGCAACGACTGAAGTTGTATCAGACGGTCAGGTGATGTTTAAAACCGATGTCACCCGGACACCAGCAAAGAATCCGCTTGATCCAGGCGACACCAAGCCAGGTAAGCCGACTAATCCGACCAACCCAACTGGCACGGCAACCAATGGTACCACCGGACCACTATCCTTGGACTATGCTTCCAGTTTTACTTTTGGCGAAGCAATGATTAGCGCAGACGATGCTAAGTACTATGCGAAGCCGCAAGTTTTCTCACAGGATGACGGCAAGACCGTGGATCGTCCTAACTTTGTTCAGGTGACCGACAAGCGCGGGACGTTTGAAGGTTGGACATTGAAAGTGAAGCAAGAAAAACAATTTTCAGTTAAAGATGATGACACTAAGGAATTAACCGGTGCTCAGTTGAAGTTCTTGAATGGAAATGTGACATCAACAATTGATCAGCAGTACGCGCCGACTGGTCAAAAGGAAATCACGCTTGTGCCAGGCAGTGCTGAGGTCGCACCGCTTGCGGCTGCTAAAGATCAGGGCATGGGCACTTGGATTTATCGATTCGGGGATGAACAGACGATGGCCAAGTCAATTGAGTTGGCGGTGCCTGGAACTTCGCCGAAGATGGCCAAGGAATATGTCACCGAATTGACCTGGACGTTAGAATCAACGCCAACCAACACAACACCGTCACCAAAAAGCTAAAGAGCCACGTGGAACAGTGATTCGGGGGGGACTTAGCACCAAAGCAGCAAACCGACAAAGATCATTAGCCTCGCATAGCGTCATCACTGACAACAAAGATTGCTGGCACCTGACAAAGATGCACGATGAAAACTAAAAAATGGAGTGTTATGATGAAAAAATTTGTTTTATTAGCAGCCGCTGCAGCCATGGGTACCATGGCCGTCAATGCCACGACCGTACTCGCTGCCCAAACTAATGGTGGTGTGTACAGCACGAACGGTTCAATTGAATTTAAGCCAACAGAAAAAGTGACAAAACCAGTCGATCCGCTTGATCCAACTAAAACGGCCACCCCAATTGATGCGGAGGATCCGAAGAAGGTTGTTCAACCAGGGACACAAGGCCCATTGTCGATTGATTTTGCTTCCAGCTTCAATTTTGGCAAGCAAGAAATCACTTCTGAAACCAAGACTTACTTTGCAGCAGCACAAAAATATCAAGATGCTGCAGGTACGGAAAAAGTGGGACCCAACTTTGTTCAGGTCACCGATAATCGCGGCACCGAAGCCGGTTGGAAATTAGTTGTGAAGCAAAATGACCAACTCACGTCCGTTAGCGGGAAAGAATTAACTGGTGCACAAATTCGGCTTAAGAATGGGCATGTGGTCACCGCCTCCACCGCAGCACACCCTGATGGTACAGCCGAGATGACCTTGGTCCCAGGCGCAGAGCAAACGGTGATGAACGCTAAAACCGGGTCAGGTACTGGCACGCACCTATTGAACTGGGGCAAAGATGCCGATGATGCGGCACGCAGCGTTGAATTGACCGTCCCAGGCGCCACGACGAAATACGCTGAAAAGTATGCGACAACATTCACCTGGACTTTAACGGATACACCAGATAACAAGTAAGCTCATGATTCTCCGAAAATGTTGGACGCAATTGGTTTCCGTTAGCGCACATACATTTTCTAGCATCTAGTTCCAACTTGAATAGACATGACCGATCACATCTTAAAAGACAAGGAGATCCTTTGTGAAAAAAGCAATTTTCTGTATAGCGGCGTTTGTTGCCATGTTGATGACCCCTGCAGCCCATGTTTTTGCCTCAGAATTGAACTTTGCGGCCAAGGCCCAGATGCCAGACAATCAGGTCAATAAAGGTGTTAGCTATTTTGACATCAAAATGGATCAGGGTGCTAAGCAGGCCCTGCATGTTGACTTGCGAAACGATACAGAAAAAGAGGTGGCTGTGGATGTTGGCATTGCCAGTGCAACGACGAATATTAACGGCGTGGTTGAATACGGTCAAAATGCCATCAAGCCAGCGAAAAGCCTTGCCTTTAACATGAAGGATTATGTCAAAACGCCAGCTCAGGTCAAGATCCCCGCTAAAGGCAGCACGGTTTTAAATCTTGATGTGACCATGCCAAGCAAACCACTCCATGGCGTGATGGCAGGCGGCATTACCTTGAAGGAACATCAGCCAGGTGATCAAGCTGCAAAAGATGCAGGTAAAGGGGTTGCCATCAACAATCGCTTCTCCTACGTGATTGGCTTATTGATGCAACAAAGCACTGATCAGGTAGCGGCTCATGTGAAATTGAATGATGTTAAGCCGAGTCAGATCAATTACCGCAATGTGATCTTGGCATCCATGGAAAACGATGCCGCGACGTTCGTCAACAAAGTGGCGGTTGATGCCAAAATTACGGCTAAAGGTTCGGATAAATCTGTCTATCAAGTGGCTAAAGAAGGCTTGCAAATGGCGCCGGACACGACCTTCGATTTTCCAATTGCGTTAGAAGGCAAGACGCTTAAGCCAGGTACGTATGTTGCTCATCTTGAGGTGTATGGCAATCAGCAGGCAGATGGCGGGATGACTCGTAAAACAGCTGATGGCAAACAGCATTACCATGATCACTGGACGCTGACAAAGCAATTCACGATTACCGATAAAGTGGCCAAAAATCTGAATCAAAAAGATGTCTCGATTAAAAAAGATAATAGCTGGCAATTGTATGCACTCATTGCTGTTGTCGCTGTACTGATCATGATTGTGGCGCTTCTACTCGTCATTGTTTTCAAACGAAAGAAGAAGGAGCAAGCGTCCTGATCAAGGATGAATAAGAATAATGGTACAATATTCGTAAGTATTCAGTGATTAAATTAGTCGATAAAACTAATGGACAGGGCTGCGAATGAATCAATGGCAACATTGAGACGTTGGCGAATTGGAACAGTCTTCTTGAAACGGTATCTTGTGTCGAACCTAGGTCCGCATGGGATGCACCAACATTGTCGTGACACTAGATTGACTAAGAAGGAATATGAGAATTCGTGAAGGACACTGAAGCGGAAGAAAAAGCAGCCCAACAAAATTTGCACATTTGGTTATCGGACATGTTTACTGCCGATGACCAAAGTGTGCGAATTTTTGATGTGGACAGGTACAAACAAAGTGGGAAAACAACGCAACAACAAGCATATTTGGCCAATATTGCTTACCGTTTTGCTGGGAAAACATTGCTGGCACGTACAGGTACGATCTCAAAAACAAGGTGGATTTTGTGAAATTACTTGAACTGATGGAAAAGAACGATCAAAAGAAACTTCAGTTACTGTATTATCTTGATCAGCATCCGAATCGCAAATTGAAGAACAGCGAGTTGCAAGATAAATTGCAGATTTCATATTATCTTTTTAAACGCCAGACCAAAGAGATTGCTGAAGATATTGCAGCATTCGACTTGAGTGATTTTTTTGCGATCGAAGTGACGAACACTACCGTTATCTTGCATGAATATCACAATACGAATGCATCGGTTTTTTTGGAACATTATCTAAAGCAGTCACTTCAAATTAAGATCTTGATGACGCTGATGCACGAACCACCAGCATTTAATCTGACCGAGTTTGCTGAGGAACACTTTGGTAGTTATGCCTTTATGTACAAACGGTATACGGCTCTGCGGGATACGCTCAAAAGTTGGGGCATTGTGCTGAGTAATGATGGCAAGCTGACCGGTGATGAATTGGCGATTAGACTGCTTCTGACGAAAATCATGGTGGTTGCGCATATTGATGAAACCGGGTTTGATGACAATGTTTGCAGTACGCTGCATGAGCTGTTGCAGTTGCTGAAGATGACAGAAGCAACGCCGTCAATGAGTCAGCTCATTGAGACTAAAGCGTATTTTTTGATCAGTTTGGTTAGATTCCAGCAAGGGCATGTCATTGCCACATCACCGGAAATTGTTGATTTGGTGCGCAATATTCGCGAGCGCACGCTGGAAACCAGAAAACGGGTTATTGCGATTTATCAGGCGCATTTTACCGCAAGCGACCAGACGATTGACAGCGAGTGCGATTATTTTGGGACGTTCCTTGCCATTATTGGCATTATTACGTCGGAGGAGATCGTTTTTCCCGATACAATCAAACAGCACGGCCGGGCTTTCATTCAAGGGTTTGAAGCCAATTTTGATGTACAGTTGACATTGTCTGAGAAGGCCAATATCGAATACGTTGTCAACAAGTGTTTGATTGATGTGCTGGCCTTGCCGTTTAGGAGTGAATTCTTTGATGATCATATTGAAGTCAGTTACTTCTTTAGAATGTATCCCGAATTCTTTGACTATTGTCAGCAATTTGTCCAGACACGGTCGGTTAAGTTGGATAGGAATCAGTCGAAGTTTATGTTTTACCATTGTTTGTTGACCTTGGCAGCCAATGTGCCTTTGAACAAGGTTCTGGAGCCACTTTATGTCTGTGTTGATTTCACGCTGGGCAAGGAGTACAACACCATTATTGAACGCGACATCAAGTACTTTTCAACATTGAATGTCAAGGTGACCAACGAAGTCCGGCCAGAAACTAAATTGATTATCACGGATTTGGTCAATGCTTATCATGATACGGACATTTCAAAAGTCATCTGGCTGTCACCGCCGCGACCAGAAGATTGGGAGAATGTCATTGAAGAACTGCTGGATTTGCGGCTAGCCGATCGCACGGTGAAAAAGGCATGATGAGAGCAGTGTGATCAACCTGTTCAGTGGCATGCCGAAGCCAGTGCATAAAATTCTTAAGTTTATGAAGGTTATAAAGTTTTGGTGAGATGACCGCAAATGGTATACTCGCCTTAACAAATACTTGGAGGCGAGGCACGATGAAAAGAGAAAACGATTTTGGGCCGGCTATTAAGGACTTTTTCTTTCGGGCCGGTGACTTTAAGGGTGTTAGTTCACGACCACAGTATTGGTGGCTTTTCCTTGCCCAATTTTTATTAGGGTTGGCTGCTGGTGTTCTGTTCGGCATTGCGATTCCATTTTCTCTCATGGATAGTCATTCGTTAGGCAGCAATATCATGTTCACGCTGACAACGTTGGCATTTTCAATCTTTGGGTATCTTGGCTATCCACAATTGAGCTTAACGATTCGCCGTTATCGTGACGCCAAAGTTAGTCCGTGGTGGTATCTGGGTATTATTATCATTAGTTTTATTGGCCCGTTACTAGCGGTTAACGGCATGGGTTGGTGGTTGGCATTGCTGTTTCCTTTAATTGGCGGCATTGCTAACTTGGTCATTCTATTGTTGCCGAGTCGAGAACAGAAAGTTGTTCCGTTTCCGGCTCAACCTAACACGCGCGGTACGATTGGTGTTGGTTTTGGTACAGCGGTTAAGGACTTCTTTATCCGCGGTGGTGACTTTACTGGTGAATCCAGTCGCAGCCAATATTGGTGGAGCATTCTGTTTAGCGTGATTATCATTATCCCTACTTTTTTGTTTATGCTCTTCTCAATTATGTCAATTATTATTGGTGGCGCGGCAGTCAGCGGATTTAATAGCCAAAATGTTGACCATCTTGTGAATTCGCTTGGGACTGGTGCAATCATCATCGTTTTCATTCTTTTCGCCATCATTTACGCGTGGTCAATGTTAGCTCTGCCAGCGTTGACAGTTGGTTGGCGGCGATTCAAAGATGCAGGCGTTAGTCCATGGTGGTTGATTGCTTTCAACGTCGTATCAGCATTTCTATCAACTCTTGATCGAAATGCGGGTAATGTGCCGTTAAGCTTAATTGCGTTACTCCTCATCATCGTTCAGATTGTCATTCTTGCTCTGCCAACCAAGTTTCGTGACGACGAGGCATAAGCACCACTCAAGGTATTAAAAAATGCAGCCGCGGCTGCATTTTTTAATGAAGTAAAGGTCTCCTAACGTTGGCTAATAGATACCCTTTTCATCCTCATCTACTAGCGGATCATTGAAGTTTTTGTGGAAGTAGGTGCTGTCAATGATCTTGAATTTGCCATTGGTGAAGCGAGCGATGATCTCACCGTATTGTACAATCAATTGCTCCGTGTTGGGGATGTCAATTTTGAGACGGCCAATCGGGGTTTTGGTGAGGTATTGGTAATTTGCGCCAAAGAAGCCTTTCAAGTCGTCAGTGCTGGTTTCTTGTGAGTAAGGTAAGAAGTGGGTCATTTTTGCAGTTGAAAAAGCTGCAAATTCACCTTTTGGAAATCCTTGTAGTGATGAAGGCATTTGTGTCATGGTGTGATTCCTCCTGATTAAAGTGCTTTGCTACTGTGGCCAAAACGCGTGATTCAGCAGCGCTGTTTGGTTATTAATTTACTTATCATGATGGTAACACAATAATAGAACAATTGAATGTTTGCGCCGCGGCCTGAAAACGCTTAATATTAAGTCTGGACGTTGATCGGAGGTGAGCATATGGATCAAAGTCTATTTCAAAATGGTAACTTCCAACCTTTGGCGAGTCGTATGCGGCCACAGACGCTTGATGAGTTTGTCGGCCAAACGCATTTGCTAGGGAAGGATAAGGTGCTCAGCAATCTTATCGAACATGACGAGATTAGTTCCATGATTTTCTGGGGTCCGCCTGGTGTCGGTAAAACAACATTGGCGCGGATCATTGCTCGGCGAACGAAGGCACAGTTTGTGACATTTTCAGCAGTCACCAGCGGGATTAAAGAAATCAAGCAGGTGATGAAAGAGGCTGAACAGAATCGCGAGCTGGGTCAGAAAACTATTGTGTTTGTTGATGAAATTCATCGTTTCAACAAGGCGCAGCAGGATGCCTTTCTGCCATATGTCGAACGCGGCAGCATTATCCTGATTGGTGCGACAACCGAGAATCCTTCGTTTGAAGTCAATGCGGCGCTCTTGTCACGGACGCGGGTTTTCGTGTTGCACGGCTTGACCAGTGCTGAATTGGTTGACCTGTTACAGCGAGCGTTAAAAGATCCGCGCGGTTATGGTCTGCAGAAGGTTAAGATCGGCAAAAAGCTCTTAGCCCAGATTGCTGATTTTGCTAACGGGGATGCTCGAATCGCTTTGAACACCTTGGAGATGGCGGTGACAAACGCCGAAACCAAAGGCGGCGTGATAACGGTCACCCAAGCAGATGTGGCCCAGTTGTTGACGAAGAAAGCCTTATTGTATGACAAGAATGGTGAGGAGCACTATAATCTAATATCAGCATTACACAAATCAATGCGCAATTCCGATGTTGATGCGGCCATTTATTGGCTGGCTCGAATGCTGGAAGCAGGGGAAGACCCCTTGTATGTCGCTCGGCGGCTAGTTCGATTTGCGAGCGAAGATATCGGAATGGCCGACTCACGCGCATTGGAGATTACAATTGCTGTTTATCAGGCGTGTCAATTTATTGGGATGCCTGAGTGCACGGTTCATCTCACACATGCAGTCACCTATTTGGCACTTGCACCGAAATCGAATGCACTCTACACAGCGTATGAAGGTGCAAAGAAAGATGCGACCGAAACGCTGGCCGAACCAGTTCCACTTCAGATTCGAAATGGGGTAACGGATTTGATGCAGGATCTGGGTTATGGTAAGGACTATCAATATGCTCACAACACAAAAGATAAACTAACGACCATGCAAACCATGCCGGATAATCTTATCGGCAAAACGTACTATCATCCCACGACTCAAGGCAGCGAAGCCAAGGTCAAGGAACGGCTAGAGCAGATCAAGGCCTGGCATGCGCAACACCCTGACCCCGATTCGCCGAAAACCAAGAAAAAGTCATGATGCTGTGCGATTACGTGTGCGGCAATCCGACTACCCGTTTAGAGGAGGAAAAAAACAATGGCAAAAATTCTCGCAGTCAACGCAGGCAGTTCAACCCTGAAGTGGAAGCTTTTTGATATGCCAGCTGAGGTTCAGCTGGCAGAAGGTTTGGTTGATCGGTTGGGACAGCCGCAATCAAAAGTTAAAATTAAGTATGGTGATGGGCAGAAATATGAAAGCGATACGCCAATTGCTAACTATCAAGAAGCCGTCGCCAGTTTGATGGGTAACATCAAGGCGTTAGGGTTGGTTGAACATCTGCATGAGATTACTGGTGTGGGCCATCGTGTGGTAGCCGGCGGGGAGACTTTTGCCGAATCCGTTGTAGTTGATGATGCTACCTTGTTGCAGATTCAAAACCTGCGTGACTATGCGCCTTTGCATAATCCGGTTGAAGCAGATTACATTGATGTTTTCAAAAAGATGATGCCATGGGCCACGGAAGTCGCAGTGTTTGATACGGCGTTCCACCAAACCATGCAACCTGAGAACTTCCTTTACAGTATTCCCTATGACTATTACAAGAAATATGGTGCTCGCAAATATGGCGCCCACGGGACAAGTGTGCGTTACGTCAGCGCGCGGGCAGCTGAGATGCTTAACAAGCCGTTAGAAGACTTACGGATGATTGTGATGCATTTAGGCTCAGGCTCCAGTGTTACCGCAGTCCAAGGCGGGCAGTCTATTGATACTTCCATGGGCTTTACGCCGTTAGCCGGGGTGACGATGGGGACACGATCCGGGGATATTGACCCATCACTTGTGGCTTATCTCATGAAGAAACTTGATGTCCCTGATGTGGGGCAAATGATTCATATCCTGAACAACGATTCCGGCCTGCTCGGTATTTCCGGCATCAGCAACGACATGCGGGATCTAGAAGCTGACGAAGATACCAAGCCACGCGCCAAACTGGCATTGGATATTTTCGTTAACCGCGTTGTGAAGTACGTGGGTTCGTACGCAGCCTTGATGGACGGCGTGGATGTGCTTGTCTTCACAGCCGGGATCGGCGAAAACGGTGACGAGATTCGCGACAAGATCATGCGTTCACTCGATTACCTCGGGGCTAAAATCGACAATGACATCAACAACAAGTCGCACGGTGTTGAAGCTGATCTCAGCACACCAGATTCAACTGTCAAAACATTGCTCGTGCCGACCAATGAAGAATTAATGATCGTCCGTGATGTCATGGCATTGAGCTAAGCGTTAATGACTTCTCAATTAAAAAACCATCTCTCGACTGAAGGAGAGATGGTTTTTGTGTCTGCATAAGCTTCTGAGGAATGAACGAGCAAACAGACAATTAATTGGCGTTAATCCCCTGATCTGAATCAATCATGACTCCTTTCGTTTCATCGAAAACACAGATATTGCCGTAATTTTCTTTATAAGTCATATGATTGCCGCCATCAATAAAGTACCGGGGTGATTCGTCAGGATATTGAATGACTTTAACCGGGCATTTAGGATAACCGTCACTGAATGAAGTTGGTGGTAGAGATGGTTTGACATTGTTTTCATAGTCGCCATAAATCAAGGCAGTTGGCGTGTGACCGGTGACAATTGTTTTAGCGATCGGATTGTGAGCAAAAATGGGATGTTCCCGATTTTTGGTTTCATCCATATTATAGATATACGGCTCACGGACCCACATTCGATTAAATGGCGTCGTTTCTTTTAAAGGGTCTTCCAGCGAGAGGTCTAGACCGGCGTGAATGAGCAACAGCTTGTCAAACTCAACAGCAGTTGGCATCTCGGCGATGAATTGAATCAGCGGTGACATGTAGGTCAACACGGCTTGTTGTAGGTTGCTTTTACGCGCTTTAGCTGGCGTGTAATCTTGCACCATTTGACGTAAGGTAGCCTTGCCGCCATTGATGAACCATGGATTATCTTTGTCGGCGAGATAATCCAGCAGCATCTGATCATGATTGCCACGGATCGCGATTGCCTGACTCGCCTGCACTTGCTCGCGAATTTGAGTGAGCACCCGCCCGCCGTATGGATAGCCATCAATGTAGTCACCCAAATAGACGGTCAAAGTATGGGGATACTTTGCTTGCATCGCCCGCACTCGATCCATTGTTTCCAGATGACCGTGAATATCTGAGACCACGATCATGGTCATAACGTTTGCCTCCTTATAAAACGCATGCTCCAGTCCCAAAACCTGCAGATAGGGCTTTTGGTCGCAATAGTCAGCGCTTGACTGTCACGCTTAAAACGACTTATATTTCGGTTCCTAACAGGACTGCGCCGCGTTTTGCAAAAACTGCTGATAGGACCAGTTTACTTTATTTTTAGAAGAATGTGCGATATTAATAGGGGAATAGGGGTGAAAAGATGGATAAACGCTTAATCGTCATGCATAATCTGAGCCGTCATTATGGCAAACAATACTGGTGGCAGCAGCATTCATTGGAAGATTGGCTGATGATGATTCTCATTCAGCGCACCAGTTCAAAGAATGTTGCCCAAGCCGTGCATAATTTGCAACCTTACATGCAGGTTGATCGCTTGATGGCGTTATCGCAATCAGAGCTGGAAACGTTGGTGCGGCCAGCCGGCTTTTATCGGCAAAAAGCGCAGCGGATTCACGATCTATTGACGTGGTTTGTGGCCCAAGGCGGTAGTTTTGAGAAGATTGCAGAAAAACCGGCAGCTGAGTTACGTGAAACTCTGCTGGCTCTAAATGGCATTGGCAATGAAACGGCGGATGTCATGCTAATGTACACCTTTGGCAAAAAAACTTTTGTAGCTGATACGTATGCCATGCGTCTTTTCAACCGGCTCGGTTTTGGACCGTATACGAACTATGCTAAAATGCAGGCTGATTTTGCGCCAGCACTTGATCAAATCACGTTAGACGAAGCTCGCGAATGGCATGCCTTGATTGACGAACATGGTAAAACGCAAGTTCGGCATGCGTATGACGACCGGTTTTTGCTGCAGCCAGATTTGACTGAGGCGGCATGGCCGCCGGAAGCGGTTCAAGTGGAGCCGCCCCATGATGATCCGGGTAGCGGCAAGTGGCGGCACGCCGCCGATCCGTCAGCGATGACTCATAAATAAATGCTTTTTGCTCGTGAGTTGTTTTGGCAATCCTGTCACAAGGGAGACCTAAAAATGAATGCTAGCGTTGCTGTGCAAGTGTTACCGATGTATCCAGAGAAACAAAAGGTCTTGGCAGTGGTTGATGCGGTGATCGCCTATATCAAATCAACCGGAATTAATTATGAAGTTAGTGCTTTTGAAACCACAATGGAAGGCGATTATGATCAGCTGATGGCGATTTTGAAAGAAATTCCGATTGTCACAGCGAAGGCAGGCGGTACTAGTCAAATGGTGTATGCGAAAATTAACTATTTTCCTGAAGATACTGGCCTGACGATTGCTGACAAGGTGACAAAGTTCAAGCATTGAAGACAAAAAAAGATCACGGCGATTGTCGTGATCTTTTTGCGTCTTGAAGTTTATTTTTCGACAGCTTGGAGCTTTTGATTGTCGTCGAGTTGTGAGATACCCATTAAGTGATGACGTTGTAAGAGAATCATTGTGCCCCACAGCAACAGGAGCGAGCCGATCGTGAAGGCGATCAATACCATGAAGCCGAGGTTGACAGTGCTATTGGCAATGCCGCCGGTGAGCGCGTTCCGGAAATTCATAATGGAGTAGGTCATTGGCAGGAATGGATGAATGGCGTTGTAGAACTGATTGGTGATCTCCATCGGGAACGTCCCGCCGGCACCACCTAATTGCAGCATCAACCCCACCATCGCCACAAATCGACCAGGATTATCGAAGGCCATTGAGAGGAACATAATCAGATACATTGAGGTAAAGGAGAAGAGGATCGCGGTCAGATAGAACAAGCCGATGTTGTCGACCTTGAGACCGGTCGCCATCATCAAAGTTGCTTCGAGAACTGCGGTGCCAAGGGCAACAGCTCCGCCAATGGCTACTTTGCTCAGGAACCACTGAGTTGCCGTCCCATTTGCTCTGGAAACCTTGCGAATTGGATAGGCAAAGTTGAAGACCAAGGCGCCAACGTAAAGTGCCAGACTCAAAACGTATGGGGCAAGTGCATGGCCGTAGTTTGGCACATAAGAATAATGCTTTTGCGCTGTCTTGGTGGGTGCAGCGAACATCTTTGCCGTATCACCGGTTAACGTAATGCCATTGACCTTACGTGCGGTGCTGGTAAGTGTCTTAGCGAACTTCTTGTCGCCGTCTTCAAGCTGACTGGAACCAGATTTGAGTGTGTCGCTCTTGTCATTGATTTGACCGGTTCCGTCGGCGAGTTGATTGACACCGGATACCAGTGTCGGCACACTAGCGTTTAATTGATTGACACCGCCAGCAACTTGGCTGGCACCATTGGTTAGCTGACCGACACCGTTGGTAAGTGTCGGAACTTGGCCATTTAAGGTACCAAGACCGCCGGATACTTGGCTGGAACCCGTGTAGAGTTGGTTGATACCACTGGTGAGAGCAGGAACTTGGCTGTTTAAGCTACCAAGGCCTCCTGAAACTTGGCTAGAACCGGTATAGAGCTGATTGACGCCACCGGTAAGTGCTGGTACTTGGCTGTTCAGAGTACCAAGACCGCCAGAAACTTGACTAGAACCGGCGTAAAGTTGGTTGACGCCGCTGGTGAGTACAGGAACTTGATGGTTCAGGGTGCCAAGGCCTCCTGAAACTTGGTTAGAGCCAGTATAAAGCTGATCTACACCTCTAACTAGTGAAGGTGTTTGTGTTGCCATTTGCCCTATGCCGTTAGTCAGATTGTTTGCGCCAGTTACCAGTTGGTCATTGTTTGCAATAATTTGTTTTGAACCGCTTTGAAGGCCAATAATTGCTGCCGTTAAAGTCGGAACTTGTTGATTCAAAGTCGTTAAACCGTTTGTTAGTTCTTCCGAACCCGGAATCAAGCTTTGGCTGAGAGTCGTGGCCATTTTGGCGCCATTAGTTTGAGTCTGAGAAATCAAAGCGTTGACGCTTGCTTGAATTTGCTCAAAGCCCGCAATCAATTCTGGGTTTTGATTGGGTTCGGATTTTAACTTAGCTTCATATTCAGTGAGAGTGTTCTGAAGCTTGGGCAAGGATGAGGCAGCTTGCTGATTTTGTGAATCAACGGATTTGCCTACTTGTTGAAGACCTTGTGTTAATTGAGATGAACCGGTTACCAATGCTTTTGTTCCATTATCTAAGGAACTGGTACTGCTAGCAAGCTGATCAATGCCGTTAGAGAGTGTCGTCACGCTTTGCGTATAGTTCTTGACACCAGTTGTTAGCTTTTTTGAACCAGTTTGTAATTGATTTGTACCGTCAACAAGTTGTCCTGCTTGGTTCTGCAATGTGTTTAAGCCACTGGTGACCGCATCAGATCCCGTTGCTAATTGGCCTACGCCGGATTTGAGTGGGTCAGTCTGCGACTGCAAAGACGCTAAACCACTAGTAACTTTATTGGATCCTGTTGCTAATTGCCCTACACCAGACTTAAGTGTGCCAGTCTGCGACTGCAAAGTTCCCAGCCCATTAGTCACTTTAGTTGATCCGGTTGCAAGCTGCCCTACACCAGATTTAAGTGTGCCAGTCTGCGATTGCAAGGTTCCCAAACCGCTCGTAACTTGGCCAGATCCCGCCGTAAGCTGATTAACGCCACTTGCTAGGTTTGTCGTACTGCCATTGAGCGTTTGCAACCCACCTGCGACTTGATTAGCGCCGCTTGCGAGCTTAGGTATTTGTGAGGACATCGGTGCAACTTTAACCTTCATCGTTTGCACGCCGTCATTTACTTGCGAAACGGCGACGGTGTACTGATCAATGCCATCGTCAAGTTTGACTTGGCCAGCATCAATTTGGGTAGCGGCGCCGGCTGCCGTTTTCATGCCATTACCGATAGTCTTAATTTGATCAAAAACTGCGCTGGCATAAGCGTTGGTCACGTTAGCCCGAATTTCGGAGTTGAGACTGTCAACGCCGATGCCGGAGATGACTTGGCCAATATAGTTGAGTGAATCATTTGTCTCGTACTTCAGCGTCATTTTCTTAGGATGTTCGTCTAAGACGGTGGCGGCATTTTTGGAAAAATCCTTTGGCAGCGTAATGACAGTGTAGTATTTGTCTGCCTTCATGCCCTTTTTAGCTTCTGCTTCAGAAACGAAATGCCAGCCAAGTTGACGATTTTTCTTAAGCTTGGTCAAAGTCTGCGCACCAACATCAAGCTTTTTGCCTTGATAGGTGACAGGTTGGTCAAGGTTGACCACTGCTACTGGCAGATTCTTGGTGTCACCGTAAGGATCCCAGACTGACTTCAAAAAGAAGATACAGTAGAGAAATGGGATTAAGGTAATGACGAGAACTGAGAGCAAAATGAGTTTGTTTTTGCCGATGAACTTAAATTCATCTTTGATCATGTCGAGTTACTCCTTTACTTCACTGAGATAGAGATCCAGCAGGGATTCAAAAGTCGTATCGCGGCTAGGTTGGCCATCTGGCAAAAAGCCCATGACTTCCAGAACGGTAAAACCGAGCACGCTGCTGATAAAATTTTGGACGAAACTTTCTTTTGCCATGTGTTTGAACTCGGTATGGGTGATCAAGCGTTTTAATAAGCCGATCACATCGCCGGTTGCCTGAACAAATGGACTGCTTTCTGGAAAATGATGCACAAAGTAAATAATTTCATCCAATGATTGTTGCTGTTCGAAATAGCGATGCGTGGTTTGCGCAAAAGTGCGAATGGCGTCTTTGCCAGCAATGCCACTGACTTGTTCAATGAGTTCTTGATGTAAGTTGTGCATGAATTCAGTCCCCAGCGCCTCAATCACGGCATCCAAGTTACTAAAATAGTTGTATAGCGACTGGGAACGAATATTCAATTCCTTAGCCAGTGTCTGGAAGGTGAGCTCACGAATACCATCACGGGTCACCATCACCCGGGCAGCGGCGAGCACTTTTTCACGATCCAAAATACGATGCTTGATAGCCATGCGACCTCCTTGAGTTATCTATATTACGTTAGACGAATATACGCCGATGATTTGAAGAATGCAACCTACAGATTGTAGATTGTCAAAAAATAGGAGTAACCAGACGTGTGGTGTTGCATGTGCGTGGCTGTTCAGTGGCCGATCACCGATGTTTTTTTGTCATCATGCGCAGTCTGGAGACTAGCTGGTTGATCTGCGTGCACGACAAAACCGCACCCAAATGTTGGATGCGGCTGATCATTTAACGGCGGTTTATTGAATGACGTGGCGATTAGGATCGCGCAAATTGAGGATAAACACAAGCACCATCACGATGACCACCATCACGAAAACACCGTGTAAGCCAGTGAGAATGGTGGCAGCTACCTGAGGATCGTGGCTTTTGGCGGCAGCATTAGCACTAATCGCGGCATTGACAGCTTTAAAAGTGTTACCGTGCAAATTAGCGCGAATCACGAGCGTCAAAGTGGCACCATAGATACCGGTCATCACAGTTTGCCCGAGCGAACGGCCAAGGGTTAGGATGCTGGTGGCGGAACCAACGTATTCTTTGCCAACAAGATGCTGGCTCAAAACGGTATTCATACTGATCACAATGCCCATCACCGTGCCGTTAATCATGGCAATGACATAAAAAGCCCAAACCGGAAAATGCGGGGAAGCAATGGTGAGCAATAAGTAAGCTAAGGTCAGAATGGCGACGAGCCAAAGTGTCATGGTTCGCGGCACAAAGCGTTTGATTAATGGACCGACCAAAAATGAAGAGGCGAGCCAAAGGACAGAACTCGATGTCACAACTAAACCAGCTGTTGTCGCGCCGAGATGATACAACGACTGAAGCCAGATCGGGAAGTAAACTTGATAGCCAATCAAGACACCGCTAAGTAACAAGGCAGTTAAAATTTGCACTGTGAACGTGAAGTTATGAAACATTTTCGGCGCGATGAGCGGATCGGGGGCTTTCTGTTCTTGATGGTACAATAGCAAGCCAGCCGCAAGTGCCAGCACTAACAAAACGCCAGCGAGCACTGGTTGCCGATCAAGCGCCTGAATGCCAAGTAGAAGTGCAATCAGCGTCACCGCCAACCAAAGAATCCCTAACCAATCGATCGTGAGAACGCCGTGTTCACGACTAGGTTCCCGATAACCGATTTGAATAAGCAAAAAAACGAGAATACCAAGCGGCACATTAACGAAAAAGACCCAATGCCAAGACAATTGATCAACCAGAAAACCGCCAATTAGCGGTCCGACCAAGGCGGAAAGTCCCCAAGCTGTGTTATTAAGGGCTAAGACATTCGCCCGATGAGCAAAATCATAATAATCAGCAATAATGGTAAATGTCAGCGGCATCACGGCGCCTGCACCGATACCTTGGAGTGCCCGCGCCAAAATGAGCAAGAAGATATGCGGTGCCAACCCGCTTAACAGGGTACCAAGCGTGAACAGTACCACGCCCCACTGAAAAATACCGCGCCTGCCAATTGTGTCAGCTAATTTACCATAAATCGGTGTGGTAATAGCGGTTGTGAGCAAGTAGGCACTCATGATCCAACTTTGATATGCCAATCCATGCAGGTCACTAATAATCGCTGGCAAAGCAGTTGTGACAATGGTAACTTCAACGGAAGTCATGAATGTGGCGATAAAAACCGCCGCCATGACAAGCCCGCGGTTTTGAGGCTTTACTGATGTGGACATCTTGACATCTCCTTGATAAATCCATTTTACCAGTCAGGGTCAAGGCTGCAGCACAAAAAAACGCCCGGTAACTAACCAGACGCGTCGACGTTCTAGTGACATAGCAGGCAGCTGCGGTCAATACCGATGGCACTTCCATCAGGAAAACAATAATACCAGCAGCTGTCAATTGGCCAATGATTACAAGTCCAACACTTCCGATCAAAGCGAAGAGTCGCAATCACCAATCAAACTGTGACAATGACAAAACATCTCCGAATGTTCAAACTAAAAGTCAGTCCAAGAATCTTTGTTGGCCGGTGCATCATCAGGTGAAACATACACGACGAGTTCATCACTAAATCGTTTGAGACAGTAAGCGGCGGCGCCAATCAGCGTCACGGCCATGACCGTTTTTAAAAGATGTTTGCCCATAAGTGACCTCCTTAGTTTGCCTTGATTAGGAACCATGCATCATTACCTTCATTCTAGCACGGTAAAGTTCAGAATGAGTCCAGTTTAGCAGCGAGCGTTTTCAGAATAGTTTCTCAGTAGGTGTTGTGCACGCTAAAATCTGGTACAAACCGATTTTTTAAAATATTTAAGGCATTTTAAGTGAATTTAAGTCAAAGTAAGTGCTTTTTTCGGAATCTGTGTTATACTGAGGTCATTAAAATCGAAAGTAGGTATGAGCATGGATACAAAAGTAAAGACTGTTGATTACTCATCCAAGGAATACTTTGACAAGATGACCGCTTATTGGCGGGCAGCCAACTATATTTCAGTTGGTCAACTTTATTTGAAGGACAACCCGCTGCTGGAACGGCCGCTGAAGAGCGAAGACGTCAAGCCGCATCCGATCGGCCATTGGGGCACGATTGCTGGGCAGAACTTCATTTATACCCACTTGAACCGGGTGATCAATAAGTATGACTTGAACATGTTTTATATTGAAGGCCCGGGTCATGGCGGCCAAGTGATGGTTTCCAATTCCTATCTAGACGGTTCGTATTCGGAGATTTATCCGCGTGTGTCGCAGGATAAAGAAGGCATGAAGAACCTATTTACGCAGTTCTCATGGCCAGGTGGCGTTGCTTCACATGCGAGTGCACAAACGCCAGGTTCCATCCATGAAGGTGGCGAATTAGGTTATGCTTTGAGTCACGCAACCGGCGCGATTCTTGATAATCCTGAGGTCATCGCGGCGGTTGTCACGGGTGATGGTGAAACTGAAACCGGCCCATTGGCTGCATCATGGTTCAGCAATACGTTCATTAACCCAATCACGGATGGCGCGATTTTACCGATTGTGCATATGAACGGGTTTAAGATTTCCAACCCAACTATCTTGTCACGTAAGTCAGATGAAGATCTAGACAAATACTTCAGTGGTATGGGTTGGAAGCCATTCTTCGTTGAAGGCGATGATCCAGAGAAGCTGAATCCGGAAATGGCTAAAGTTTTGGATGAAGCAATTGAAGACATTAAGGCCATTCAGAAACATGCACGTGAGACTGGCGACACCACGATGCCACACTGGCCAGTGATTATTTTCCGGTCACCAAAGGGCTGGACAGGCCCGAAGAGTTGGAATGGCGAACCAATCGAAGGTTCCTTCCGTGCGCACCAGATTCCGATTCCTGTCGACGCTGAAGATATGGAACACGCTGATTCCTTGGCAGGCTGGCTGAAGTCCTACCATCCAGAGGAACTGTTCGATGAAAACGGCAAGTTGATCCCTGAATTGGCTGCATTGCCGCCAAAGGGTGAGCAGCGGATGGCTGCTAACCCAATTACGAACGGTGGGATTGATCCGAAGCCGTTGGTATTGCCAGATTATCGCAAGTATGCGCTGGACAACAAGGAACACGGCAAGCAGATTAAGCAAGACATGATCGTGTGGTCTGATTATCTGCGTGATTTGATCAAGCTGAATCCGCATAATTTCCGGATCTTTGGCCCTGACGAAACCATGAGTAACCGGTTGTATAGCTTGTTTGAAGTGACCAACCGTCAATGGCTGGAACCAATCAAGGAACCGGCTGACCAATATTTGGCACCGGCTGGCCGGATTATTGACTCGCAGTTGTCCGAACATCAGGCGGAAGGCTTTAACGAAGGCTACACGCTGACCGGCCGTCATGGCTTATTCACCAGTTACGAGGCTTTCCTCCGGGTCGTCGATTCCATGCTCACTCAGCACTTCAAGTGGATTCGGAAGGCACATGAAGAACCATGGCATAAGGCTTATCCAAGTCTGAACGTGGTCTCAACATCGACTTCCTTCCAGCAGGATCACAATGGTTACACCCATCAGGACCCAGGTATTTTGACACACATGGCTGAAAAGAAGGCTGAATACATTCGCGAGTATCTACCAGCTGATGCCAACAGCTTGCTGGCCATTTCTCCGAAGTTGTTCAGCTCACAAAATACCGTGAACGTGCTCATCACATCCAAGCAGCCGCGGCCACAGTTCTATAGCATTGATGAAGCCACTGTTTTGGCTAATTCCGGCTTGAAGCGGATTGATTGGGCTTCCAATGATGATGGCGTCGAACCAGATGTTGTCATTGCCGCTGCCGGAACCGAACCAAACATGGAAAGTCTTGCTGCCATTAACTTGCTGCACGACGCCTTCCCAGATTTGAAGATTCGCTTCATTAACGTGGTTGACCTGCTGAAGCTGCGCAGTCCGGAAATCGATCCGCGCGGTTTGAGTGATGCTGAATTCAACAGCTACTTCACCACCGACAAACCGATCCTCTTCGCTTATCATGGCTTTGAAGGGTTGATTCGCGACATCTTCTTCACTCGCCCGAATCGCAATGTGCTGATTCACGGCTATCGTGAAGAAGGTGACATTACCACACCATTTGACATGCGGGTACTCAACGAACTTGACCGTTACCACTTGGCCAAGGATGTTATTCAGCATGTGCCAGCCTACGCTGAAAAGGCTGCCGCGTTTGTTCAGAAGATGGATGATACCTTGCAATATCATCATGACTTCATCCGCGCAAACGGCGATGATATTCCAGAAGTTCAGGAATGGACCTGGAAACCAATTAAGTAACTTCAGTTGTCTTTCAAACACTTCTGCTTGCGCAGGGGTGTTTTTTTGTGTGCCGGACTAGCAAGTTGGCGATGGCGCGGCGATTCACGAAATTCACATATTTAAAAAGTGGGACGTGAGACTTTGATGAGTAACTTCTGCTGCTAAAAAGGCCACGAAAACAAGTAATATCTGCAAATTTTCTCTTTACTTTCTTCATACTCTAATGTATTCTCAACGTAATATCATTTTGAGGGTGAGTAAATGAAAGTTAAACGATTGGTAGCAGGGGCAATGGTATTTGCCTCAGCTGCACTCTTGGCCGCATGTGGCAGCAAGAGTAGCAGCAGTAGCTCAGAAACTTTTAATCGAATGGAAAAAGATGTTATTTCCACAATGGATAATGCCCACATTACGGATGTTATTAGTGGGCAAGCCGCCGTTGATACTGGTGATGGGTTGTATCGGTATAAAGGCAAGAAATTGGAACCTGCTGTTGCCACTAAAGTCGTTAAGCCAACGAATAACGGCCTTACTTATACATTCAACTTGCGGAAGACGAAGTGGAGTAACGGCGATCCTGTTACTGCCAAAGATTTCGTCTTTGCGTGGAAGCGAGCAGCAGATCCGAAAACTAAGTCAGAATATGCTTATCTTTTCTCTGGCATTAAGAACGCGGATGACATCACTGCTGGTAAGAAGGCTGCTTCAACCCTTGGTGTTAAAGCAGAAGGCGATTATAAGCTGGTTGTCACGATGGATCGGCCAGTACCGTACTTTAGCACGATGATGGTCAATCCGGTCTTCTTCCCATTGAACCAGAAGACGGTTGATAAGTATGGCAAGAAGTTCGGTACGCAAAGCAAGTACTTGGTCTTCAATGGCCCGTTCAAGTTGACTAACTGGAACGGCACTGGCAATTCATGGGATGAAGTGAAGAACACTTCTTACTGGAACGCCAAGCAAGTTAAGCTCGATAAGATTCACGTTCAAGTGGTTAAGGATTCCAACACTGCCGCTAATTTATTCGCTACGAAGAAACTTGACGATGCGGTTCTGACCGGTGAAATTGCTAAGCAGCATGCCAAGGACAAGGATTACGTTGGCGACAAGCAAGGTCGGACCACTTACTTGGATATGAACGAAGAAAAGGTACCTGACTTCAAGAATCTGAAGTTGCGTCAAGCTGTTGCGATGGCTATTAATCGTGATGAGTTTGCGAATAAGGTTATTGGCGATGGTTCTTTCGGAATCTCAACGATTACACCAGAAAACTCTGGCAGTAATCCAAAGACTGGCGAAGACTTCTCTAAGGAAGCCGCTAAGGAATCTAAGACAGTTCAGACATACGATCTTAAGAAAGCTAAGCAACTTTGGGCTGAAGGCCTGAAGGAAGTCGGTAAATCTGGTGAAGATGTGACCCTGACGACCGATGACACAGACGTTGCTAAGAAGTCTGCTGAATATCTGCAATCTGCTTTGGAACAATTGCCAGGCATGAAGGTTTCCATCTCTTCTGTTCCATTCAAGACCCGGATCCAACGGTCATTAGATGGCAGTGCTCAGTTCATTCTCTCCGGCTGGCAAGGTGACTTCCCAGATCCAATTTCCTTCTTGGACCTTTACACGACTGGCAACACTTACAACTTTAGTCACTGGTCCAATAAACAATATGATGATCTGATTAAGGCTTCTAAGGGAACGGATGCTAACAGCGAAACCAAGCGATATGATGATCTTCTGAAGGCACAGGAACTGCTTTCTAAGGAATCACCTGTTGCAACGCTTTATCAAACTGTTCAAGGCCATTTGCGCAATCCTAAGCTGAAAGGTGCTACTTTCAGCCCAGCCAACATGTATAACTTTGTTGGGGCTTATATGGCTAAGTAATATTATCAAAATCAAAAAACATCTCCATTTTGTTCAGTTCAAGGTAAGTTGACTGGCGATGGGGATGTTTTTTTTGTTCTGAATAATGCTGTGCAGACAGACAAAACATGTCTTGGGTTGGTACCGAGGTGGGTAGGTATCGCCAGTCACTTTAAAATAACAAAATCATATTTATGTATCATTGACAATGATAGTGAGATCCGTTTATAAATCCAATGATGAAAAGGAAATAATAATCGAAGGTTGTGAAGAATCTCTAAAAATAAAAAACGATAAATGATTGACGTTTTAGTGAATGAAATGTACTTTTAACCATATCCAATGCAATGGCGTTACATCAAGGGCTTTATCGCTGCCGATTAGAAACATGGAAAAAGTGTAGGCTTGTAAGGAGGCTAACATTGGTTTTCAGTAAGCAGTATTGGAAGACTAGATCTACGATCGCTGCCTTCTTATTGGCGTTGCTGTTTCTCTTAGGGCATCTCTTGGGCAATCTTGGCTACGAAGTTAATGGTGGTAAGCAAGTGGCGGGATACTTCTTTTTCTCACCATATATGAACTGGCTACCAGTCGATATTTCCTCAAATTTACCGATTGCTTGGAACATGGCAGCACCGTTGTTGTCAGTACTTGCTGGTGGTATGTTTGCTGCTAACCAAGGTCGGAATGGGTATGCACAGCTGCTCCGAACTCGTCAAAGTTTTTTAACTTACCGGCGACGAACGTTTCTTGCGGCTGGATTTTGGGGTGCCATGTTGCCGATTGTTGTTTTGGGGTTGGACTTTCTTGGTCTGCTTGTCATACACCCGAATGTATTACCGAGTCAGTGGCTTAACAACAATGTCGCAATAAGTTATTTAGGCTTCGGCGGCAATCTTTTCTATGCCCATACTTGGCTATACATGCTAGGTTGGGTTTTATTGGTGGCCCTCTATGGTGCAAGTTATGCCATTTTCTCTAACTTTCTCTATTTCCTCACGAAGAAAATGGTTGTGGCATTACTGGGATTGATGGGACTTCAACTGTTACTTTTGAGCGTGAGTCTAATGTCGCAAGTGAGCTTGGCACCGATTGCTTATCTGCAAATTGTTCCCACGATTGCCCAACCATCAATCGCGTATGTCATTTTGTGGCCAGTGGCTTTAATTAGTATTAGTCTATTAGCACTTCGCATACCCGTGATAGAGGCGTGAACAATGCCAAAAAGAAATTGCTTTCTAACAGCTCAATTTGCCCCTCGGTGGCAGCGAGTAGCCTTTCTTTTGGCGACATTGCTGGTGTCACTTTGTTTTACCTCTATAGGGCTGACGACCGGGCGATTCCAGTCGGGTTTCTTTGATGCGAATCGATCGATGCAGCGCCTTTTTGGTCAACTGGTCCTTTTTCTACCTATGACGGGCATGATGACGGCTGTGCTCTTACGACTGTTACAAAACACCAGTGTTCTAATAAGAATTGACGCTCGGGTCATGATCGCTCGGCGTATTTTGAGGGAATTGATTTTTTTGACCGCTGTCGTCACTTTTTCAGTCTGGGGGATTTGGTTCACTGCCGTCCTGTTACGGTCAAGGGGTGGACAAAGTGGCACCGCCGTCGTGGCTAATGTCAATTTGGTCATGAATGTTGCAGCAGCCCTCTTTACTTATACGACGCTGACACTGATAGGATGTCTTTTATTTAGGTCGCGAGCAATTGGCATTTTCTGTGGATTGAGTTTGGTGATTGTTTTTCATGTGGCCCCTGTTTTCAATCTGAGTGAAATCGCGACTCTGATCACACCAAAATTAGCCGTAAACGCTATGTGGCCAATCAGTGTTGTTAAACAGTTTTTGATGATAATTTTTGTGACGGGCTTGATGGTGTTAACTTTGAGGCGTATTCGCTTACCGGTAGAGGTGTGAGTGGCATGCAAAAACGATGGCAAGTACGACTGCTAAGACAAAGAGTCATCATTGTGATACTGCTATTTGTCGGACTTCTCATGGGGTCAGTGGCGTTGTATTTTGAAGATCGCACAAATGGGTTGCTTCGCCAGGTTCACGACTCAGTCATGATGATCTTTATCGGTGCATCCCCCGAACGTTTTGCCAGTAGTCAATTACTGTGGCTGCTCCTTTGGTTTGGCTACATGTTGTTACCGATTTTTGCTAGTGCTGGTATCACGCATACTTATCAGCAGGGACTATATTCTTATCTGAATTTACGATTTCGCCCGCGCGTCTTAACTTATCTGTGGCCTTTGAAGCAAACCTTGATGATTGAGACTGGGCTTTTGCTGTTCATGGGTGCCGGGTTTGGGCTAACCACTTTTTTATTCTGGCGAGAGCAACAGCTTTTTACAGCCGGCTTGTTTACCGGCTTGATTGTGATGAGTCAACTGCTATTACTGGTCATGGAAACGGTTCTTGAAGGTTATTTTGGCATCGTCATCGGTGTCGTCGGCCCCTTGGTCATGATTTTCCTGAGTTTTCTTCAAGTGCCATTGATGCCGTTGCGCTTTGCGATTGGCAGTACCTTTGCTGGCGATCAGCAGATATTAGGCGCCATCGGGTACCAGTTGGTTTTGATCATTGGATTAGTCCTTATTCAGATTTTTTATATGCCAGGAAGGTGGGGGCGTTATGCCGCAAATCACACGTGAGCCAGCAATTCATTTAGAGGTTGAACAGTTGTCTGTCACAATTAAACGAAAAAAGATTCTCGATCATCTGTCACTTTCACTGGTGTCACCAAACATTTACGGCATTGTCGGCCCAAATGGAACGGGTAAATCGGTTTTGTTAAAAACATTGTTGGGATTTATTCGACCATCTGCTGGTAGTGTCAAGATGAATGGCGTACGGGTTGACCCGCGTCATGATCTACCAGTCAGCGTTGGTGCGATTATTGAGCATCCAGGATTTATTGGTGATCTGAACGGGCACGACAATTTAATGGCATTAGGCAACATTCGCAGTCAACTTAGTGACGCGGATATACGGGCGATTATGGAAAAGGTCGGCTTAAGCGATGATAGGAAAGCCGTTGCCGATTATTCACTTGGCATGATTCAGCGACTTGGCATTGCTCAAGCCATCATGGAAGATCAGCAATTAATCTTGCTTGATGAACCGACTAATGCGTTGGATCGTGAAGGGGTGGCTTTCTTGACCGATTTATTAAGAGAGCTTCGTGATCAAGGCAAATTGGTCGTGGTAGCTAGCCACGATTTCATGTGGCTGCAGCTTTTAGCCGATCAGATTTTTGAATTGACAGGCGGCCAACTTAATAAGCTGGAAGCTGGGCAACCACTATGAAAAAGTTGCATCGACGTCTCTTGGCTGTTGGGCTTTTGGCAATGATTATGATTTTCGTAGCATTGTTTAGTTGGCGTTATCAAACACTTAACGCGCCATTGGCCCACCCTGCAGTGAAGACGCGTAGCCTAAGTCTGCCTACAAAAGTTGTGTTACATCGAAGGACGGTTTCACTTGAAAAAGTGGAAGCAACTATCGTACACGGTCAGTGGCGTGTCCGGCTTCATTTTAGACAACCGATCACTAAACAAAATATGAAACATATGAAATTTCAACTGGCCCAACAGCGGGAGGGGCGGGAAGTACCAAACGAACCACAAGCCGACTTGAGTCAAGATCAGAAAGTGATCACAATGATGGATGCGTACTATAGTCGGGCGACCGACAATCGGGTTGTGATCACGACCTTGCCACAAGCACTAAACTCGCAGAATCTGGTTCAGATCGTGCCATTTGAATCATCGAGAAAATAAGGCAAGAGCATGTTATGTGAGCTGTGTTTAACTGAAAAGAGGTTGATGGTGTTGGTGCAAGAACCGAATGATTTACGCTTTCAAGTGCATCCGCAGGCTAAATTCGATGTCCGGGCGGCGGTGTTGTTGGTGCATGCAGGCCAACTTTTAGCGACAGTTAACTCGGCAAGCGGTATCGCCCTTGTGCCAGGCGGTGCGGTTAAATTTGGTGAAACGGCGGCAGAAGCGGCTGCTCGGGAAATTCATGAAGAGCTAAAGCTGAACGTGGTGCCACAACTGGTGGGGATCGTGGAATCGTTTTGGCAACAACCTGAACGAACTTACCAACAACTCATCATGGTACATCGGGTGACGTTGACTGATGCACAAAAGGCTGGCTTGGTTTGGCAGGAAGGTTTGGAGGGTGAGTGGCTGCCGTTTGCAAAGGCAGCTAGGGTGTTGCAGCCACGATCACTGGCACAGTTTTTAACCTCCGGCGATGCAATTCGCCACCTTGTCGACCATCATACAGAATGACGCCTAGGTTGACGCTGGTAGAGAGGTAAGGCTATTGATACTCGGATCAACAGAAGCGCCTAATTATAAATAGTATAATTAAAGCGGATTACTTTGCCTTTCATCGTTTTCATTGATACGCTTAAGGTAGGCTAAAGGCCGGAAAGGAGTTACATCATGATGGATATGACGACTAGACCGACACTGCAGCACTTTTTATCTGACACGAAACATGGACCGTATGTTTCGCTTTATATGTCTTGGCCAGAGAACACCTCGGTTGAGGCCCTGAGGTTGCGGTTCAAAAACATGGTGAAGCATACCAAGAGCGTCATGACCGAGACTTATCCTGAAACGGACTTTTCGGCATACGCGGCTGAACTTGAGCCATATGAACAAGACCCAACATTCTGGCAAACCTGCGAAACAAATGGGTTTGGCATGTTGACAAATGGCGCGCAGACTTATGTGACGCCGATGTATGAAGAGGTTGATGAAGTGGCAATGGTTACTGACATGCCGCAGATTCTGCCACTGATGCTGGATGAGGCAACGGCAACCGACTTTGATATCTTAGCGTTAAATGCCGACAGCATTCAGCTGTATCATAACCACGGACATCAGGTGCGGCCGACATCGTTGCCAGACGATGCACCGCAGACTTTGAAGGGAACGCTAGGCACCGAAATTCGCGGTGGCGAAATGAACAGCGTGTCCCAAGGTGGCGGACGTGTGACCCATCACGGGCATAATGAGAAGTCAGCGGAAAAAGCCAGCGATCAGCGTCGTTTTTATCAAGCGGTGGATCAGTATGTGCTGGCCAATCACTCCAATCCACATAAAATGCCGCTCGTACTCATGGGCTTAGCGGAAAACGTGGCGGTATTCCGCGAAATTTCCAAGAACCATCATCTGTTACCGAAGCTGGCTGTCGTTAAGAGCCCAGCAAACCTTGATTTTGTTGAATTAGACGACTTGTTGACGCCAGTACGCGACACCTTGCGCGATCGCCGGCGCCAGAACTTTGCCGAGATCATCGAAAATGCTCGCGGAAATGACAGCTACACGGATCACTTGGAAGAAGTCGTTCAAGCAGCCGTTGCCGGACGAATCGCCATTCTTTTTGTCCAAGCCGGCGCACGGATTCATGCGCGTCTTGAAGGCACCCAAATTGAACGCGATTCGATCAATGCACAGCACGCTAATCTTTTAAATGACTTAGCTGACATCGTCCTTAGTCATGGCGGACAAGTTGAACTGCTGACAGAAGCCTACTTGCCAGTCGAAGTCGGTGCGATGGTGCGTTACGCATAGGCTCTTTAGTCGAAATGAAAAAGCGACCCGCCAGTTGGTCGCTTTTTTTGTCCGAACGTTTCTGATGAGGGAACTTTGGCTAAAATTGTTGCTTATAAAGATTGGCTGTTTTGCCACTCAATGAATCAAGGAATTCTGGTGCCACGAAAGAAGGAACCATCATTCTGATCGAAGGTTTAAAGAGAAAACGTTTATTGTTTTTCAACGTAAAAATCTCCTTATGCTAGTTCAAGGGTGTCTGTTAGTTGTGCCCGTGTTTTTTCCGTCAGATTGTGGGTAATCATAATGACGGTTAGATCTTTCTCAGCGAGTAGTGCGTCCTCTATTTCTTGGGCATTTTCACTATCAATGCCAGCAGTGACTTCATCGACAATTAAGATGGGCTTATGAAAAGCAAGTGCGCGCGCTAAAGCCAGCTTTTGTCGCTGCCCACCAGATAAATTGCTGCCGTGTTCGTGAATCTTTGTTGCTAGGTTTGTGAATTTATCAATCCCTAAGAAGCTTACAACGTTAGAAAGTAGTGCCTGTGATTTTGCATGGCCAAGCGTAATATTTTCCTCAATACTCTCATTGAAAATATATGATTTCTGATCTACCAGTTCGATTTTGGCATTAAGCAGTGTTGCCGGCATTGATTTTAATTCGTCACCATCAACTTGGATAGTACCAGCATAATCACGAAGTCGTCCGCTGATAAGGTTGATCAATGTCGATTTTCCGGCGCCGCTTTTCCCCACGACAGCATATTTACCGCCCTTTTCGAAGTTATAGGAGATATCCTTAATGACGGGTTTACCTTCATAGCCAAAAGAAAGATGATCAACTGTCAAGGCATGATTAAACGAATCGTCTTCTGAAACAGTCTTAATTTTTGTTGCTTGTATGTCTTTATCAAGCAATACTGCAACGGATTTCATTTGAAAGATGCTTTGAATCATGCCTGCAAGGTTATTGAACACTGTTCCTGCTAATGAACCACTGGCAGAGATAACCCCTACACTGAAATAGCCACCAATAACCAATAAGCATGTTAATGTCATGACTAGCATCTGTGCTCCGACATTAACACCGCTAATAAGCAAATTAACCAATCCTACATTTTTGGTGTAAAGAAGTTTTTCTTTTCCTTGATGATCAGACGCAGTCGCTAGCTTATTTGTGAGTGTATTGCCAAGATTGTGACTAAAAAATACTGAGAAGCCACCGATAATGTCATCTGCTTTGCCTAAAAATGAGCTGTTCGCAGTTGCTAAGCGATTCGTTTCATGCGTCATGACTTTTGAGAAAAACTGGGGAATTGTCATCGTCAGGAGGCCTAATATAATAGCGGCAAGCGCTAAACTGTAATGATAGAAAGCCAGAGATGTGATTGCAAATAGCAAGGTAGTGGCACTGCTTAGAAGTGAGAAGAAGGCCTCCAGCCCATTCTGATCAATCATGTTAACGTCATTCGTTAGCCAAGAAACGTATTCATTATGATTGACTTTTTTGTATTCGGAAATTGGAACAGTATTCAAACCATTGGCAATATCAACGCGCAACTGATTGGTTACCTTACGAATAATCTGGGCTTTTAAAAGTGAGTTACCATAATTAACCGTCAATGTGACGCCCCAAATGCCAATGGTAGACAATAACCAAAAAACCACGCCGTGAAGGTTTTTTGAAATGAGTTGATCAGTTAACGGGGCAAGTGTTAAAGAACTCGCAACCCTGCCGAGTGATTCAATAACTGTTAGGAATATCATCAGGATGGTTAGTGTTTTTTGGTTTGTTAACAACTTACTTGTAGATTTCATGAGACAGCTCCTTTTCTTGTGGGGTGTGACTTTGTTGTTTTTGCTGACTCAAGTATATGTGCTAATATGGTGCCATTAAATGTTGTTTCATATATGAAAAAGGGGAACTGCAGCATGGAAAAAATTGGGGAACTCATTAATCATTTTCGCGAAAACAAAGGTATGAGTCAGGCGGAACTCAGCGAAGGAATTCTTTCGAAAGCACAGCTGTCGAAGTTTGAACGAGATTTGACGAAAATTTCCGTTGATAAGTTTCTGGCTTTACTTGAACGGCTCCATGTGACGTTTACTGAGTTTGGGAACGCTTTGGCAATTCAAGAAAGACTGTATGAACAAGCCATATTAGAGGACATTACAAAAGCAGTTATCAATAACAACAAAGACCAGGCGCAACTCGTGAAAGAACGGGCGGAGCAACATCTAAAAAAACACCATGGAAAGTATAATCAGCTCACGTTGATCATGGTCAAGGCGATGATTTGCGATATGGAAAAGGGAACCCTTCCAAAGGCTGATACTAAAGTCCTCGCCGACTATTTATTTAGTGTTGATGGCTGGACACACTTTGAGTTGTTGCTCTTTGGAAATACTATGTCAGCTTTGTCGTTGGTTACTGTCAACCAATTGGCGCGGGAGCTAGCCGCTCAAATCAATGAAGCATGGGCGATACATCAAAACTTTCAATTGACTATAAATTTGCTGTATAACGTCGTGATTTTAAATTTGTCCGCAAAAGACCTGACAACTGCCAGACTTTTTTTACGGGTTATGAAACATAGCCATGTTGAAGATAGTATGATGGCTGAACGATACCTGATTGCACTCGCAGACGCATTTTGTGACTACTGCGGAGAGCCAACAGTTGAACATGAAAATAACGTCAAAAGAATGATTGAAATTCAAAAAGAAATCGGATCGACAAATTTTTTTGTCGCTTTCAACAATCAAGCGAAGATGTTCATAAATGAAACGAAAATATCAAGTAACGATTCTGCTGGTAATGTTTGAGCCCTGAGATATTGCAATTCATCGAATTGGGAAAATAGAGGGTCCAGTGAGTGTTTTTACCAAGATAGAGAGCTTTTCCGCAATAGAAGTGGAGAAGTGGAACATCATTTACAACCGGCAAATAAAGAGTTTGGGACATAATTCTTAGTCGGCAAAATAAAAGCGAACAATTTTCCACTTAAAGGAAATTTGTTCGCTTTTGTCTGCTCATGGATTATTTATTGCGATTTTAAAGACCGTAGTGCCAAGGCGGAGCAATCGTAGGCCAGATGGGGCTCAGCCGTGCAAACAACACAGCGACCGGTCTTGGCGCTGATGTTGTTAGGCGACTTCGAGACCGCGGGCTTTGCGGGCTCGAAGCGCCGTCTCCGCTCTAGCTACGCGTCGCCAGCCCCAGCTGGCCGGAGATCGCGGAGTTTGGCACGGCAAGAGATTAATCTTAGATGCTTTAATGCAACATACAACTTCACACTTCCCAAATTGTCTGCACAATCTGTTCTGCCGTTTTCAAACTAGTATCATTGACCAGTGGCCGGGGGCTGGCAGTGGTGAGCCAATGTACGCCTTCAGTAGGGACGCCCCAGAAGAAGAGACCAGGTTGAGGGTGTTCGTTGGCGTCAAGCAGTTGTTGGGTTTGGCGATCAACGGCGATGGCGCCGGATTGGAATCGCTTGTCAGCGTTCAACTGCAGCTCATATGTGTGCGCATAGCCGTCATGCAAGAGTTGCTGAATTAATGCGTTTTGCGCAGTTGGCGCATTGACAGCCGGCACACGCGCTTCGAGTAAGCTCTTGGCCTGAACCGAAAAGCTGGGATCACTTGGCGTTTTCAATAAAAATTGACCATTGATGCCTTTAATTTGCATCCCCGGTGGCAAAATGGTGACGATCCCAGCGCCCAGCAAAGCTTGCAATTGATCAATTCGCAAGGCAGGCGGCCCAATGGAGAGAAAGTCATTCAGCGAGTTGAACCAGCGCAAGAAGAAATCGAGGTACTGATCTTGACTCAACAAACCGCGTTCGACGAGCTGGCGAATCGGGTCGCGCATATCACGCAAAACTTCTAGTGCGCTAGTTAATGGTCCAGTTTTGGTGCCACGCATGGCTTCGCGTGCATCTCGACGCAGATAATGCCGCATAAAGTCCTGATAAGGCTGACCGCTTGGATGCCACTTGGTTGGATCAGCCAAGGCATCCCAATCAAGTCGATCTTTGGCGGCAATTGGCAATGTGCCTAGCGTCGTAACAGGATTGGCGACGAAGTCATGTTCAAAGGCAGTCACGTCTAGATCGGGGTAGCGTTGCACTAGCAGGAGCCGATAATAAACTAGTTCAACTTCGTGTTGCAATGCTTCCCAGAAGGTTTGACCGCTCACTTCGCCATGTGCTTGCCAAGTATTGATCTGTTCAGTCGTCAAAAACTGTGGCTCCCATTCTTCACCGGGTCCTTTTTGGTTGCGACCTTTTGCCCGGTAAGGAAAACCACGTCGAGAACCAGTAAAAATGTGCGGTTCTCGACCACTAGGATGATAGGCCAGCAAGCCGTCTGCTGTTTTCTGGAAGCGGCCGCCGCGGCCTTCAGTTAACCTGCTCATTAAATCAAAGAAGCTTAAGCCAAGTCCGCGAATGATCACAGGTGCCTGCGGTTCGATGGTGCTAAGGTCACCTTCTTCAGGGAAACCTGGGGCAAGATAAAACAAATCGTGAGCGTGGGCGTAATCGTCCAATGCTTTTTGATCGCGCGTCAAGGAATTCTTGAGGTTGCCTAGCGCCATGACAACTTGGTCTGTGTGCCAGCTTTCTTGATCGGTGGTAATTGTGAAATTAGCGGCGTTTTTAGCTAAACTGACAACGGTTTGCTGCTTAAACGTGATGCTATTGTTACCAGCGCGGGCTACAAGCATGTCAAAGAACCAATGCTGGTAGACACCATAAAGTGCCCGTGAAGCGTAGTTGTTGGGTCCCAGTGCTGCTGCCTGCCGCAGTAGGATCGCGCGGTTATTGAACTCAGGGTGAGCATCAAGGTAACCAGATGCAGTTGTGAGTGCCCATGTGCTCAGATCAGGTCCGGTCAAGAATGGACCAACATTGGTGACCGTTTGATCAGTGAATAAGGTGATCTGTGACGCTGCTGTATTCATGATAAGGTTCGGATCTTGATCGATTTTCCAAACGCGTCCGCCAATTGGATAAGGATCGGTCAGAACGATGGTGAGTTGGCGTTTTGGAAAGCGATTTTGCTGCCAGCTGAGTAGCCGTTCTAAAATTAATAAGCCGCGAGGGCCGGCGCCGATGAGGGTGATGTGCATGTGCAGCGCTCCTTTATGAGTTGAATATTTGTGAAGCAACGATTTCATTATACTTGTAAGCGCCAGAAAGCGGTTAGCGACATGCTTTAGGTTTAGCCATTTTCGTGTCATAATGTCATTATTGACAATCTTGAAAGGAAGGCAGATGCTGATGAAAGTTGTCGTTGTGGGCTGTACGCATGCAGGAACTGCGGCAGTGCGCGAACTGTTGATGAAGCACCCAGAGACAGAAGTGGATGTCTTTGAACGGCGGGAAGACATCTCCTTTCTTTCTTGCGGCATCGCGTTATACCTTGAAGGTACCGTTGGCCGATTGGAAGATATGTTTTATGCTACGCCAGCTTCTTTAGAGGCGCTGGGGCCGCATGTTCACGTTCATCTCAAACATGATGTTTTAAGCATTGATGCCGCTGATCATCGGATTTTGGCCGAAAATCTTAAAACGGGCAACCAACAACATTATCAATATGATAAATTAGTCATGGCGACAGGCAGTTATCCTGTTGTTCCGCCGATTTCAGGTGTCAGTATTCCGCGGGTGCTGATGTGTAAAAACTACGATGATGCTCGGCGAATCAAAGAAAGTGCCAAGGATGCTGAGCATATTGCGATTGTTGGTGGCGGGTATATTGGTGTCGAACTGGCGGAAGCCTATAGCCGCAACCATAAACAGGTAACGTTAATTAATGGTGTTTCGCCTTTACTTAGTCATTATGTTGACTTACCACTTAGTCATGAAATCAGTGAGGCCCTGACAACACGTGGGGTTGAGTTGAAACCCAACACAGTTGCCAAGCATTTTGATAGTGACGAGCAGCATGTTTTTATTCAAACAGATAAAGGCGAAATACAGGCAGATTTGGCGGTGGTTTGTGTCGGGTTCCGGCCGATGACCGAGTTGCTGATCGGCCAAGTTGATATGAATCCTGATGGGTCCATTCACGTGAATGATTATATGCAGACCAGCAATTCGGATATTTTCGCCGCTGGTGATGCGGTCGCCGTCCATTTCAATCCCACTGGTAAGGACGCTTATGCGCCTTTGGCCACCAATGCTGTGCGCCAAGGGATGATGGTTGGCGCTAACTTGTTTAAACCAACGATTAAATATATGGGGACGCAAGCCACCAGCGCGCTGAAGTTGTACGATCATAACTTAGGTGTGACGGGTTTGACGCTTGCTCACGCCAAGCGCAACCACCTGTCGGCTGCCAGTGTCACGATGACGGATGATTTTCGACCGCCATTCATGCCGGACACCGTCAAAATTACGATGGTGCTCGTCTATGATACTGATGATCGCCGGATTCTGGGTGCCCAGTTTTATAGTCAATATGATATTGTAAATGCAGCTAATCTCATTTCTGTGATGATCCAAAATCGTAACACGATTGATCAGCTGGCTTATGTCGACATGCTGTTCAATCCGAATTATGATAAACCGTGGCATTATTTGAATCTGTTAGGGCAATTGGCTGTGACGCAAGCAGATAATACGACGGCGTAGGGGGAAAATTATGAATTCGTGGAATCTTATCGGACTGTTGGCATGGGTGATACTCATCGCCTATTTGATTTTCATCGTCTGGCACATTCGGCAACGGCACATTAAAGCAATTGTTAAATCCGGAAAGCAAGTTCGTGGCTCGGTGGTGTTAATTGACATTGCAGAAGTGCTTGTTTTTGCGATTGCCGCGATTGGCATGGTTTGGGTGAGCTGGTTACGGCCTATTGATTATCGTGATAGTCGTGCGGTAGCTATTAGCCACAGCGCAGAACATCTCATTTTACAAACTGGCGAGGATCATTCCTTTTATGTTCGTGTCCAAACAGGGAATGGTAAGAATCCAACCTTGTACTACACTTACTGGACTAACGGCGCTAAATACGAAAATACAAGTCACAATGCTGAAGTTAGTGCCGGTACACAACCGTTGACCCCGCGGGCGGCAGGCTATCCATGGTCGAAAAAAGACCTGAAAAAATTGGATCAGACGGCCGATCAAGCCTACGTGGCAACGGTCACTGCTCGTTACAAGCCAGGCTTTTTAAACGGTTTAGGTATGCATGTTGGCAACATTGCTGACCGTTTCTCGATTTTACGGGTACCAAATGATACGTTTGTGGAAATTGATCCCGTCAAGGATTAAATTCAGTCAAAGTTAGCCAAACGACCTTCTCGAAAGTGAGAAGGTCGTTTTTGCTGCATGGTTATTTTTGCCAGATGGCGTGTAAGCTGGTCGAAGGCTCATGGTATCATGAGAGCAACAATTGCAAATTTTGACAGCGCGACTCGATTCGATGAATGCGTCAAAACGCGTCAAAGGAGGTTCACATGCACAAATATCTTTGGTGGCTCATCCCGCTTGTCTTGCTACTTGGTATTGGGGCAGCAACGCAACAGTCGGTTCAAGCGGCTTCGGGAACATGGTATCGCGATGACGGTGACATGATGGGAGCTAAGAGCCAGGCGGCGGTCAATCGTTTGAATAATGAGACGTTTGCCAAGGTAAAGGGTCATCCTCAACTTGCAGTTATCACGGTCAAGTCGCTTGATGATGACGAAATCGAAGACTATGCCAATGATCAGTTTGCTAAATTGGGTATTGGCAAAAAAGGCTGGGACAATGGCTTGCTTCTTGTGCTTTCCCGCGAAGACCGTAAGTATTGGCTAGAGGTCGGCTATGGGTTAGAAGACGTCGTGCCAGACGGGAGCGCAGACGAGATTGTTACTTCGAACGTGAAAACACAGCTGAAGGCGCAGAACTACGATGAGGCAATCGCACTGTTTCTTGATCATATTGGTCAACGCGTGACAGCAAACCAAAGTGCCATCGCGACGCCTGCCCAAATAACCGCTAAACGGGCACGTGATGCTGCTATTCAGCAGGCAATCTTGATTGCTGCTTTGATTTTGATGGTCTTGCTGGTACTCTTCTTCGTAGTCCACATGGCGATGGCTGCCCGATTGCGTGATGCTATGCGTGATACCGTTGCGTTGGAGGCGATGCCGTTGTATGCGGCTGTGATGGCAGCAGGCATTCCGGTACGCCGACAGACAGCTTCCTTACCACTATTCAAATTCGCTTGGTCACATGCCAAGCTACGCGAAATCGGTCTGGCCAATTTGGCTCGTCGTGGTTTCGAGTCGTGGACGCGCGTGCTGCGGTTGACCGCACCATATCCTTATTGGTACTACTACCAAACAAGCAAACCACTGCGGCAATTAGCCGATCAAGATGTGGTGGCGGCCCCATCTGTTTCAGCATTAGCAGCGTTATTAACCCCCGCATTAGCTGATCGTTTTGCAAAAGGCAGACCTTATGAAGCCAGTTATGCCCAGTGGTTAGGCCAACAAAAGAATGTTGCTGGTCAAGCTGCGGTGACAACTTGGTCGAAATTTCTTGAAAATGTTAAAGAAACAGATCGTTTTTCAGCTGAAATGTTGGCTGCCACGTTTAGCGTTATCTTGTTCCATATTCGGCATCCAGAAAAAAATCAGGATTTAAGTCAATACGACTTGCCACTTTGGGTTGTATCCGACTTTGGGTCGAGTGCCAGCAGCGGTAGCAGCGGCGGTTCTGACAATTTCGGTAGTGGATTTGGCGGTGGCAGCAGTGGCGGTGGTGGATTTGGCGGCAGTTGGTAAGCAACGGGAATGATATTGAGGGCTTGAAACCTTGTTACCACGTGGGCTAACCTTAGAAAATAAAACAAATTGATGGCGATGTTTTCGTTGCCATCCTAAAATGCTGGAAAACGAGGCTAGATAAATGGAACAAATGATAATGTTAATGGTCACCGGTTTACTTGGCGGTATTCTCGGTGCCGTGCTTGGCATCGGCGGTGGGATGATTATTACACCGATTTTGACGATGTTGATGGGGTTGCCAATTCAATATGCCATCGGTGCTAGTATTGTATCGGTTATCGCTACCAGCTCAGGCGCCACCATTGCTTACTTAAAAGATGAGATGCTAAACTTGCGCGTTGCGATGTTTCTAGAAATTGCGACCACCGTTGGCGCAGTTATTGGTGCCGTTGTCACTGGTCTTGTGGACGGCAAAGTCTTATACGTCTTGTTCGGCGCCTTGCTGATTTTTTCTGCATTCAACATGATTCGTAAAATGCGGATGAAGGAGCCTGAAGAGCGCCAGTCAAAACCAGATGAGATTGCGACTAAACTGCGATTGAATAGCGCGTATTTTGACAAGGCGACTGGTAAAGAAATCAATTATACTGTGACAAATGTGCCAGGCGGATTTGCTATGATGTTCGGGGCTGGCATTGCCTCTGGGTTGTTAGGCATTGGCAGCGGTGCTTTTAAAGTGATTGCCATGGATACGATCATGCATATGCCGCTAAAGCCATCAAGTGCCACGAGTAATCTGATGATGGGGGTTACGGCAGCAGCAAGTGCGACAGTGTACTATTTTGGCGGACAATTGCAGCCGCAAATCGCGGCACCGCTCGCTATCGGTATTTTGATTGGGGCAACCGTTGGCTCACGCATCATGCCGATGCTGCCAACAAAAGTCTTACGTCTGATTTTTATTCCTGTTATTGGCTACATGGGTATTCAGATGGCGCTTAAAGGATTCGGGGTGAACATCTGATGGACAAAAAACTCAAAACTGAAATTGATGACGTTGAAATCATGATCGGTAAGGTCATGCAAATTGGGGTCGTTTTGTCGGCCTTGGTGATTATTCTTGGCCTGCTTTTATTGTTAGTCACTGGCTCAACGGGATACGCGACCGGCGTTCATCCAACACGTGTTGGTGATATTTTATCTGGCACGCTGGCACTGAAGCCGTATGCGGTTTTGATGACGGGCATCTTCTTGCTGATCCTGACACCGGTGTTGCGAGTGGTCGTTTCGATTTACGCTTTTGCAGTTGAACACGATCGGTTATATGTATGGATTACGACGATTGTTTTGATTATCTTGCTGGGTGCGATGACGATTGGCTACTTGGGTAATCGGTAGCTCATGAGTTAGCTATTCTGAGCCGGCAAACGAAAAGCGCCGATGCAAACTTTAATGAGTTTGCATCGGCGCTTTTCAGTGGCATCATTATTTGCCGCTTGGCTTATGTTCCATGTAATCCTTCAGTGTGGCGACGACGGAAGAATCCGGCATCTCACGCATGGATTTAATATTGTGGATATGTTCAACTGATACGTGGCTGTTTAGCGCCATCTCTGTGTCTGTTAGATGATTTTTGCGCTGGAAGTCAATAATCTCCCGTGAAAATGCACTGATTTGATCTTTTTCAGCCAAAACGATTCCTCCTCGTGAGCCTTTACTAACAGTATAACGATTTTTACCAGTCTGCGCACGTATGACATTCAATCGTAACGTTGTCAGACTGAGTTGCTTGATTAAAGCGGTAAAACAAACTTCTAATGGCCAATTGCAAAGCGACAGTAAACAAAGCTATTGCATTTACGAACGTATGTTTGTATAATGAAGTTGTACCAAAGGTTAACACCATGTTGTTCTTGATCCGCTATTAACCAGATCAACCATTAGTACCACCGCCGATCCGGACTGGCCTGCCACCATCGCACGGGATGCTTAAGCAGTGGGTAATGATGCTGGTGCTTGTCCATGACGAAGGTCTGATCTGCTTTTGTGATAATCTGTGCCTGTCCTGATATGAGTTGATGGAAAAGCTGCCGTTTGCGAATGCGGTGGACAATATGCATGACAATGCCTGCGATGACACACCAATAACTGATAACAATCAGTAGCATCCAACCGGTTTCGGCGAAGTTCAAAGATGTCAGTAACTGCCAGGTTTGCAAGATGGGATCAAGTAATAATAGCTTGCCAATATAACTTAGCAAAGCGAGCAACATACTTGGTTTTGATACCAGCAGCAGTGCAGTTAACCCGATGAAGTAAATGGCCCAAAACACATATGGGGCAATTGCTAGCAAGTAGATAAAATGAATGATGGCAGATGGTCGCCCAAAGCGCAGTGAGCGCCGGAATTTAGGCCATGAATATTGTTTAGTTTCGGAATTCGTCATATTGCCCCCTAGCGCCATTAGCGCATTGGTTGTATCAAGTTTTTTGGATCATTGCCTCTAGTTTAGCATAGACACCTAGGCGATGATGCTTCGTCGTTTGCTTGACGCAAAGACACTGTTAGCTTGCTGTCTTTTGTTGAAAGGTAAGGTGAGCTTATGGAACACTATGCTTATCTACAGGACTTGGCAGCTGATCAAAATGATCGGCAATTGCGAGTTCGAATTTGGGACAATAAGAATATCATCATTCGGCGTAATTTGGGTCAGCAGCAAGGCTTAGCCACACAAGTCTGGGATGCTTGGCTGCGTCAAGAGTTACGACGATTTAATGGTTTTGAACCGATTATCGAAATTGATGATTTTTCGGGTCATCAGGAAATTCGGTTTTTTAAGGAAAATGAGTTGGCAGATGCCGTTCATTTCATCTTGCAAGGTGAAGGTACTGTTGAAACTGCCAGTTGAACGTTTTTGTAGTGGCAACGTCGTGAGCATTCATGGAACTTGCCCGCTGTGAAAGCTGAATTTTTTAAGCGTGTGCATGAAAAAACAACTTTTCGTGTCCATGCTTTTTTTGAAAGCTTTTACAACCCTGATGTTATCAGTATACTGAAGGTAATGAGGTGAGGACGATGAAGGCAATCATTTTATATGCATCGATTACAGGCAATGCCAAAGGAATGGCACGGATCGAGCAGCAGTTCTTTGAACATTATGGTTGGGACGTGACCCTTGGTGAAATGATTCAAACCGACCCAACGACGATCAAGGATTACGATGTATTGGTTTTGGCCACTTATACATGGACTGGTGGCGTTATTCCGGAAGAAACCGAAGACTTTTACGAGGATCTCAGCAAACTTGATTTTTCCGCTAAGCCGTTGGTATTTGGCGTGCTTGGCACAGGCGATCCGTATTATGGTAAAGATTACAATACCGCGCCAGAGTTGTTTGAAGCCGTGTTGGCGGCAAGTGGGGCGGTTCAAGGAGCTGACCCTGTGAAAATTGCCTTAAATGTCAAGCAAGAGGAGATGCCCCAGTTTGCAGCATTTACCAAAAGCTTGATAGCCAAGGCTGAGGCGCTTCAAGCTGATAAGTGAGACGATGTTGACGTGGTATAATGAAGCCAGAAAGCGAGGGGATCTTCATGAGCGAAGAAATTGTTTTCTTCAACCCCGGCGATGCAGTCGCCAATGATTTTGATTTCGCCGCGGCTCGACGCAGTGCCCAAATTTACAAAGCCGAACATGTTGTCGATGAAGGCTTGGTTGTCGCTAAAGATAAAGACGGCAAGTATTCCGTTTTTTACGAAGCTGCCGGAACGCCTGATTCAAAGGCTAAAGGTGACTATAAAGCAGTTGGCAAATATACGATTCTGGCTCATCTATGACGAAAACGGCGTGGTACCGTATTGTCTTGGTGCTCATTGCCGTGGGCTTAATTGGCGTTCTTGATCTTGTCATGACTCAAAATCAGATCGCCAATCCTTTTTTGGTTGGCGGTCTTGGTTTAACACTTGGCATTGTGTTAGCTTTGTTAGTCGCAAGCATTTGGCAACCGCGGAACTCGCGTAAGCCTTGATTAAATGAAATGGTATTTCATCCAAAAAGACGCCTGTTACCACATGCATTGTGTGACGACAGGCGCCTTTTTTATGGTTAGTCAACTCCAGCACTGATTAGGCATTGACGATGTACTCAGGCTGCTTACCAGCTAGAATGGCTAGTGTATTGTCAGTCACGATTTTGGCCATGGCATCCCGCGCTTCGACGGTGGCGTTTCCGATGTGTGGCGTCAGGACCACATTATCAAGCGCCTTGAGACCTGAACTGACATGCGGTTCAGCCTCATAGACATCTAACGCGGCGCCTGCTAACTTGTGAGCCTGCAATTGCTGAAGCAAGGCGGTTTCATCAATTAACGGGCCGCGAGCTGCATTGATCAGGTAGGCAGTCGGCTTCATAGTGGCCATTGCCTGCGCGTCCAGCAAATGATGCGTAGCTGGTACTAGCGGCAAATGTAAGGTCACGATGTCGCTTTCACGTAACAAGGTGGCCTGATCGGTGAAGGTTGCGCCTAGTGTTTGCTCTGTGGCCGATGTCAGTTGGTGGCGCTGGGTATACAGAATTTTTGCGTCAAAAGCATGCACGCGTTTGGCAACGGCCTGACCGATTTGGCCCATCCCGATAATCCCAACGGTTTTGCCAGCCAGTTCGTGACCAAGGAAAAAGGTGGGTGCCCAGCCGGCAAAACCAGCGCCGCGCATTAGCCGATCGCCTTCCGTGACCCGGTGTAAGACCGCCAGAATTAAGGCCACCGTGACTTCGGCAGTCGAAGTGGTCGATACTTTTGGCGTATTGGTTACAAGCACACCCTGGGCCTTGGCTGCAGTGACATCAATGTTGTTGAAACCGGCACCATAATTAGCGATCAGTTTCAGATGTGGGGCCTTTGCCAAGGTTGCCGCCGTTACTGGTGTGGACAAGGCGGTGATCAACACCTCAGTATGAGCCAAGTGTGTTTGTAAGTCGCTTTCGGTGATTAAACCACTGCCGGTATATGCTTCAAAATCCACGCCAGCTTTTTGCAAGGCAGCATTCGCCGATTTCGGCAATGCTGCAGAAATATAAACTTTTGCCATGGATCATTTTCCCCCTTAACCTTGTTGATCAGTCTTAACGTCTGCACAATCACTATGGGTGTGCGGTTAGCATCATCATGGCGGATTGCGTTACAAGTTCCCGAACTGATACTTTTAAGAGCCTAACTTAAGTGTAGTACAGGTTAGACAAAAAGAAAGAAATCACATCGGAAGTTTTGTCTTCTTAGAAATCCAATCATGGTTAAACCGTTGCCTAAAACCATATTTCTAGATATACACGCTCCCGTTCACCAGCCCAGAAACATACGTGTAAGGATCTTGATCGCAATGGCCAAAAACCGGCCATCACGCTCTTGACTGAAACGCGTTCGCAGGCGCAGAAACCGGAGTGTAAGGACCTCGGACGCAATGACCCAAACCCGGCCATCACGCCCGAGGCCGCTTACACTCAGGTTTCTAAGCGCGCCTGCGAACGCTCTGATATAAAAATATGACGAATCGTGGCTGATTGTGTTACACTCTTTCTGTTAACAAAAAGTAAGTAAAAGGAGATTGATCATTTATGGCAACTTTGACACAAGATATGAAAGACATGATCGGCGCACAATTGAACTATTTGGCTACTGCCGATGAAAATGGTAATCCACAAGTGGGTCCCAAAGGCACGATGCGTGTCTTCGATGATCATCACCTGATTTACAACGAAGAGACAGGTAAGCAGGCATGGCATAATTTGCAGTATTCTAAGAAGGCTGCGGTTGCGACGGTTGATTACAAGGCACTCAAGGGTTTTCGTTTTGAAGGGACCGTTGAATTCCATCATGATGACAAGATCTTTGAAGATGCTCAGGCATTCGCGAAGGCACATCATCTGCCAGCAGCCATCAGTGCCGTTTTGATTAATGTTGATCGTATCTATAAACTGGATGCCGGTCCTAATGCTGGCGATTTGATTGAAGGTTGATGGGCTGATTCCCGGACTTTAACGCGGAAAACGAGCAGCTCATGATGCCATGATTTTTAATTAAACAATTTATATGCCTATAACTTTGCAAATATGCATGGTTATAGGCATTTTTTGTATACCTAGTAAAATACTAATTGTTATCATTAGCATATTTATTGCTTCGAATAACCTCGTTTCGTTAAGCTTAGGATAGTCAGAAGAAAGTCAACCAAAAGAAAGGGTGAGAACCATGATGCATTTTATTTGGACACTGATCATCGGTGCGGTGATTGGTTGTATTGGACAGCTGATCGTTGGGCGCGATATGCCACTCGGCTGGCTTGGTAACATTATCGGCGGCTTAGTCGGTGCATGGCTCGGCACGGCACTCCTTGGTGACTGGGGGCCTTCATTAGCCGGAATGGCCTTGATCCCAGCCATTATAGGGGCCATCATCGTCGTCTTCCTTGTTTCCCTGTTGCTGGGAACCACACGGCGCAAGGCATAGGAGGCCGATGATCATGAGACCCATCACAAAAATCATGCTTGGCATCATTGCCGTTGGCGGTTTATTGCAAAGTGTTGGTTTCGGGTTATTGCTTTGGCCAAGCCGTGAGTTTACGCGATTTTATCTGCAACAAGTCGTTTGGCTGCGGCCAACCATGATAGGCCTGACTGGGCTTGTCGCTTTGGTTTTCCTCATCATGCTATTGGTCGCCATTTTCAGGCGGTCAACCGCTCAGTCGCTGATTCTAGCTGGTGAAGATGGTGATCTGACGCTTGATAAAAGTGCGATCGAAAACACCGTGGCCAAAGCGGTTGTTGCGCAACATTTTGCCAAATCGGTGGCGGTAGCTGTTAGCATTCGCAAGAAGCAAGTCGCACGAATGCGGATTGAAGCTTTTTCCGGTAATAGCAAGGATCTGAAGGCAGAGGCCAAGCAAATCGAAGAAACTGCTCGCCAGAAGCTGCAGGCCTGTCTCGGTATTCCTGTGAAGCATGTGCGGGTGCATCTCTTGCCAGCCACAAAGGTCAAAGCGAAAACGGCCCGTGTGATTTAACGATGACAACACTGGGACAACAAGCAAATGGCATTCAAAGCGGACACTTTCCAAAGATGTTGATGCCTTTGACGACGTGCCCAGCTAGAAGGAGAGATGACAATGCAGCGAGGAATGATCGGTGCTGTGATCGGGATCGTGCTTGCCTTCGCCTGGATGCGATTCGGGTTTATGGGTATGCTGCTGGTCTTGATCTTCGGCGCAGCAGGCTGGCTGATTGAGCGTTACCTAGTACCCAATTGGCATGCATTTACCAGTTGGTTGACCGCCGGCAAAGATGCTTTCAGTAAAGGAAAGTAGGTGAACGGATGGACGCAGTTGCAACACCGCCAGTAGCAGCATCACCAGCTGTTACACGAGAAACATTGATGGCCAATAGTCGATTGACGTTTGAAGACAAAGTGATTGAAAAAATCGCTGCGCTTTGTGCTCGAGAGATTGATGGCTTGCTAGGAATGGACGGAACGATGATGGACAATCTGACCGAAACCTTTTCTAGCGGCGAGAATATCACCAAAGGCATCTCAGCTGAAGTTGGCGAGAAACAAGTAGCAATTGATATGGATGTGTTTCTGGCATTTGACAGTGATGCGCAAGCTATTTTTAAACAACTCTGCGAAAAAATCAGTGCTCAGATTACCCGGATGACGGGCCTACAGCTAGTTGAACTCAATCTACATGTCAAAGATGTACTGACTAAACGCGAGTGGCAAAAAAAATGATGTTGAACCTTCATAAGACAAAGGAGAGATAAACATGGACAACACGAAAAACGCTGGCATCAATAAGGAATTGAAATTCGATGACGCTGTCATTGCAAAAATTGTGGGCATCACTTGCAATGAAGTCGAAGGCGTATACTCGCTTGAAGGCGGCATGATGGCAAATATGACCGATCTTTTCCGCAAAGATGAAGATCCGACTAAAGGTGTGGATGTAGACCTGAGCGATGATCAGAATGTTTCTGTGTCACTTGATGCCACCGTTCGATATGGTGAAAATGCACCGGAAATTTTCAACAAAGTTACGATGGCAATCGTCAAGAATGTCCGCCAAATGACCGGACTTAATGTCACTGAGGTGAAGATGACCGTTAAGGATATGCTCACCAAAGACGAAATTGCTCGTAACGAGGCTAAGAACAAAGATGCTGACAAAGAAAAGGATCTTCAGCCAGCATAATCGTGATATAAATTGCCAGTTCAGTCGTTGAACTGGCTTTTTTTGTGAGCGTGAGGCAGCCCGGTTAGAAACCGGAGTGTAAGTGACCTTGGGTGTGATGGTCGGGTTTTGACCATTGCGACCAAGGTTCTTACACGCAGGTTTCTGGGGTGGCGAGCGCGTTAAAATGAGCGTGAGGCAGCTCGGTTAGGAAACTAGTGACGCACAAGTTATTTTTATAGTTTGCACGATTGATAATCCCCCTTAACGAATTGACGCTGTCAACAACAACACGTAAACTGCTTTCATAGAACAAAGGGGGATCCTACATGGAATACTTAAAATTACTTGGCATTGTCATTATCGTTGTCGGGTTTGCATTGAAGTGGGACACGACAGCGGTAGTGGTTTTGGCAGCAGTTGTGACAGCAGTTTTTTCGGGCATGAGCATCCCGGCTTTGCTGACCACACTTGGGCAGAGCTTTGTCGATAATCGCATGGTGTCGTTATTTTTTCTGACCCTGCCGATGATTGGGTTAGTGGAAAGCCACGGTCTCAAGGAAGTTGCCGTCAATGGCATTCAGAAGCTAAAGAAATTGACACCCAGTCGTATTTTGAATATTTATCTTGTGATTCGCGAGTTAGGTGGTGTCTTTGGTATCTCGTTATCTGGTCAAGTGCAGTTCGTACGACCGTTGATCACGCCGATGGTAACGGCGGCGGCTGAAACCAAACGTAAGCTAACAGATAAAGATATCGACCTTATTAAGGCGCGTTCTGCGGCGACTGACAACTTTGGCAATTTCTTTGCGCAGAACCTGTTTGTTGCAACAGCGGGTGTCTTGTTGATCGCGAGCACGATGAAGAGCCTCAATCATCCAGTTGAGCCGATGCAGGTCGTTTTAGCATCCATTCCAGTGGCATTGATCACGTTGGTCATTGTGGCTATCTACAATCGCTGGTTTGATCGCCAATTTGAACAGCAGTCGCATAAGGGAGGCAAATGATCATGGTCAATACCCTTTTATTGATCCTTTATGCTCTGATTGGCGTCGTGATGGCGATTGCTGGTATTGAGGCGTTTCGCGCAAAAGATAATCCGGCACGTATCGGAACCGGTTTGTTTTGGGAGATCATGGCAGTGATTTTTGCCTTTGGGACCTTGATGCCCGCGATGGTCGTTGGTGTTCTAGTTGTTATTATCGGTATTTTGGCGTTGTTCAAGCAGATTCAGATAGGCAAAATTAAGCCCGTTGACGGCGCACACGCGGCAACAGCGGCCAAACGGCTTGGCGGTTGGGTATTCGTCCCAAGCGTGGTACTTGCAGTCGTTTCCATCGGTGTCGCCCAGTTTACTAAACTCGGTGGTCAGGTCGGCATTGGCATTGGTGCGGCGGTTTCGTTAATTGTGGCTATCATCATGACGAAGGCGCCAGGCAAAATGGTTTATAATGATACCCAGCGGATGGTTCGGTCAGTTGGTGCTGCTGGCATTTTGCCGCAATTACTAGCAACCTTAGGGGCAGTTTTTACTGCTGCTGGGGTCGGATCACTCACGGCGAAATTGATTGCCGGCTTATTCCCAACTGGAAGTCATCTTGGCGGCGTGATTCTATACTGTGTGGCGATGGCGCTCTTTACGATTATTATGGGGAATGCCTTTGCTGCGTTTGCCGTGATTACAGCAGCCGTTGGCATTCCTTTTGTCATTGCGCAAGGCGCTAATCCGGCGATTGTGGCGGCTATTGGCATGACCTCTGGCTACTGTGGGACCTTGCTCACGCCAATGGCGGCGAACTTCAATAGTTTGCCAGTCGCGTTGCTCGAAATGAAGGATCCACTTGGTGTTATCAAACAGCAGGCGCCAATTGCGATACTATTGTTGATCATTCAAATCGGCCTCATGTACTTCTTGGCATTTTAGAAAGGAAATCTTCTCATGAAAATTCTTGTTACCGGATTTGATCCCTTTGGCGACGATAAAATTAATCCTGCGATTGAAGCCGTGAAACGTTTGCCGGATGAAATTGCCGGGGCACAAATCGTTAAATTGGAAATTCCGACAAAGTTTAATGTTTCAGCCGATGTCGTTAAAGATGCTATTGCCAAAGAAAAGCCTGACTATGTGTTGAGCATAGGTCAGGCTGGTGGCCGGTTTGAACTCACGCCGGAGCGAGTTGCGATTAACTTGGATGACGGTCGGATTCAAGATAATGCCGGGTATCAGCCACTTAATCACACGATTCATGGCGATGGCGAGAATGCCTACTTTACCCAGTTACCGATTAAGGCCATGGCCAAAGCCATTCGGGAAGCTGGTGTTCCGGCAGCAGTCTCCAACACAGCAGGCACTTACGTCTGCAACCACATTTTTTATCAGGTACAGTATATGCGGGATAAGATGTTTCCCGATATTAAGGCCGGCTTCATGCATATTCCATTTTTGCCGGAACAGGTTGTCACTCGTCCGGAAACACCAGCGTTGTCATTGGATGATGATGTTTTAGGCATCACTGCCGCTATCAAGGCCATCGTCGCCCGTGACGGCAAAGGCGATATCGAAACGATTGAAGGCAAGAATCACTAGATAGTTGTGGATCATTTTTTATTTGAACTGCCGCAGACCGCATGACGGGTGTGCGGCTTTTTGAGTGGGCTAGAATGCTTGCTGGCCGGTATTTAAAGAAGCAAGGCGGTATAATGAAGGTGTGATCTCAATAGAGAGGGTGATTAGATGACTATCGGTATTATTGGATCAGGTAATGTCGGCCGGGCATTAGGCCAACTGTTTAGTCATGTTGGTGAACAGGTGATTATTTCACATCGGCATGGCGTGGCATCATTGGCACCGGTTATTGCAGAGATGCGCTCGACGGTCGAAGCTGGGACCGTTGCTGACGCGGCTAAACAAGACATTGTCGTGCTGGCCGTGCCATTTAATGCGTTGCCGGAATTGCCGACAAGCGTGGATCCGAAGACGATTATTATTGATGCGACTAACTATTATCCTAGCCGCGATGGCGACCAGCCAGCACTGGCAGCACATCAAGTCACGTCATCAGAACTCGTTGCTAAACATTTTGGCACGAAAAAAGTGGTCAAGGCATTCAATACAATTGCGATGACCAAAATTCGTAGTCTTGCCAAGCCAAGTCAGCCAGCAGGAAGAATTGCCATTCCGATTGCCGGGGATGATAATGCCGCTAAGCAGACGGTCACGACATTGATCAAACGAATTGGGTTTGATGTTGTCGATCTCGGCAGTCTATCAGATAGCTATCCAGCACAGGCGGATGGACCGTTGTTCTTATTTGCTGGCGATGCTGATCAGGTTCGTGCTCAAGTGCAACACTAAAGGGTTAACTGGGCGCCAAAGCCATATGAAATTCGTATAAAAAGAGCATTGCCCGTATACTGCGGCAATGCTCTTTTAATTATGCAGGCTGACCCATCCGTGCCTTGTGATTTTTCACAATCATATTGGCGATCGCCTTAGCAATATTTTGATTTTTCAAAATGGGACCATGGGAGTAGCTGCCAATGGTATTTTTATAACGCATACCTTCGACACCGTCTTCAGGGTTATTCCCGTAACCTTCAATCATTTTGCCCAACGGTTTGAGCTTTTGCTTGTCGTCAAAATAAGTCCGGCCACTGTGATTCTCAAATGCGGTAACTGTCCCGAACTCGGTTTCGTACTTGGTATCACCGATCATGCGACTGTCTGGCTTGAAAACTGTGTGCAGCGGCAAAATGCCAAGGCCTTTGATGACTGAGCCTTCGCTAGTTTTGTAATAATCGCCAAGCAGCTGGTAACCGCCACAGATTGCCAGCATCGGTTTACCATTTTCGATATACCGGCCAAGTGTTTGGGCATGGCGCAATAGGTCTTTGGCTACCACGGTTTGTTCATAGTCCTGACCACCGCCGAAGAAGATAAAATCATAGTCGTCCGCATTAAAATGATCGCCAAGACTGACATTATCGACATCGACTTGGTAACCTTGTTGATTTAATAAATAACGTAGAATTTTGACATCGCCACTGTCGCCATATGTGTTCATGAGGTCTTCATAAAGATAAGCGATTTTAATTTTATCCGCCATTAGCCGGGTCCCTCCGTTTGTTTGACTGGCAACAGCTTACCACAAGTGTTGGCTGAGAGGAAAGAAAGTGCATAGTGCGATTTTAATTAAAAAAACTCGAAACAGGATAAGTGTTTCGAGTTAGTCTGGTTATTAACGTTTGTGAGCCTTAATCCACGGCTGGGCTTTTTCCTCAATTGCCTTGTGAAGAGCATCCATATCCGCGTAGTCACTAATTTCGAAGACAAATTCATCTGGCTGATCGTGGAAGGTTGGCTTGTTGTTTAACGTGATGGTCAACTGGTCAAATTGATTATCGCCAGTATCTTTACGAATTTGATAAGTGAAAAAGGCAGCTTCATAGTTTTGACTATTGTCAGGTTCCTCGTACAAAACTTCCATGAATTGATGTTCAGTTCGGTAGTTGTCTTTTTTTAACTTATCCCACAAAGCCTCATACTGTTTGTGCAAATCGGCCAGCTGGGCATCGGTCAGTTGTTCATTTTCTTTGATTTCTTTACCGTCTAATTCCATTTTTCTCGCCTCTGAGTTTAGTTACCATTTCATTATCGAACTGTGAACGCGTTTTTGCAAGATGACAAGGGACCGTTCAGACAAATCTTGTGGTTGGGTAATTAGGTGAGTAGTGCGACCGCAGCTAGCCCAGATAGCGAATCTTGATTTGAGCAGTAAGGGGCATAATAGGTGTGTCAAAAAACTTGCGCTTAACGCCTGTTCTTTCCATATAAAGACGGTTGAGCAGAGACCGCTTTTACGTTACACTTGACGGGTACGTGAAACCCTGTTTGTTCCACAAAATCAAGTTTACGAAAATGGAGGCAGGCATGGATCCAGCAGCTTTTGTCCAAGCCTTGGCTGATCACGGGATCGTTTTAAACGATCACCAACAGGATCAGTTTGCGGCATACTATCAGTATCTGATCAGTGAGAATGAAAAAATGAATCTGACTGGCATTACAGCTGAAGGGGACGTCTACCTCAAACACTTCTACGATTCACTAACGCTTGCGTTGGTGCTACCTGAGCTTCAGACACAAGTAATGTCAGTTTGTGATGTGGGTGCTGGGGCAGGTTTCCCATCAATTCCGTTAAAAATTGCGTTCCCGCAACTCAAAATCACCATCGTGGATTCTTTACAAAAGCGAATTGGCTTTCTAGAACGATTAACGGCGCGTTTGGAGCTGACAGATGTTCAGCTCTTTCATGACCGCGCCGAAGCTTTTGGTGCCAAAAAATCGCCACACCGTGCCAGTTTTGATTTGGTCACGGCTCGTGCGGTTGCGGCATTGGATGTCTTGGCTGAGCTCTGTTTGCCACTAGTAAAGCCGCAAGGTCGCTTTGTGGCCATGAAAGCCGCGGCGACACCCGCAGAATTAATTGCGGCCAAGTCAGCGATTGGCTTACTTGGCGGCAAATTGGCCCAAGATGCTGCGTTGACGTTGCCGGAAACCGGCGATCCACGTCATTTGCTGGTCATCGACAAAGTTAAACCAACACCAAACAAATATCCGCGCAAGCCGGGGATACCGAATAAGCAACCTTTGGGAGGTGCATAACGCGTGCCATTATCATCCATTTTTGGCCATAAAAAGCCTGACGACGAAACGGTTGTTCAACAACTGCCAATGACCGCAATCGTGCCTAACCAATTCCAGCCGCGCAAAGTCTTTACGCCGGAATCGATTCGGGAGCTAGCAACGACGATCAAGGATCATGGCTTGTTGCAGCCGATTATTGTCCGTGAATATAAACCGGAAAAGTACGAAATCATCGCGGGTGAGCGGCGATATCGCGCGATGCAAACCCTGGGCTGGGAAAAAGCGCCAGCCATTGTGCAGAAAATGGACGACGACGAAAGTGCATCCATGGCACTAGTTGAAAATTTGCAGCGCGAAGGCTTGAGTGCGATTGAAGAAGGCCAAGCTTATGTGGCACTTATGAAACTCAATCACCTGACACAAGCCGCTTTGGCCGAGCAACTCGGTAAAAGTCAGGCATTTGTCGCCAACAAAATCCGTTTATTGAAACTAAGCGAGCCAGTTCAAGAAGCTTTAATGAAGTCGCGTATCAGTGAACGGCATGGTCGTGAACTACTGAAGTTAGACGAGAAGCAACAGGTTGCCGCCTTACACCAGATTTTTGCAGACGATCTGACCGTTAAAGAAACCAGCGCCCTTATCAATGAGATGTTGCGGCCTAAGAAGCCAACCCCAAAACCGAAACCTAAAGTTCGACGATCCGCGGTGAGCCATGATACGCGCATTGCTTGGAACACATTAAAACGTTCGGTTAAAATGATCCGGGAAACCGGTATGACGGTCACAGCAAAAGAAGAAGATACTGACGACGCTTACCGAATGATCATCGAGATTCCGAAAGAAAAGAGATAGGAGGAGCTCATGGCACATATCATCGCAGTCGCTAACCAAAAAGGCGGCGTTGGCAAAACCACCACCACGGTCAATCTGGGCGCCTGTTTGGCCAACCTTGGCAAGAAGATTTTGATTGTGGACGCTGATGCACAAGGCAATGCGACTAGTGGCGTCGGCGTTCAAAAGGCCCAAGTTGAAAAGGATATTTATGATGTGCTAGTCAATGAAGAGCCGATTACCGAAGCCATTCTGCCAACGAAACATAAGAACATGTCGATTGTGCCAGCCACCATTCAACTGGCTGGCGCTGAGATCGAGTTAACCAGCCAAATGGCGCGTGAAATGCGATTGAAGCTGGGATTGCATCCTGTGGAGGATCAATACGATTATATTTTGATTGATTGCCCGCCATCGCTTGGCCAATTGTCGATCAATGCATTTACAGCAAGCGACTCGATTTTAATCCCGGTCCAAAGCGAATATTACGCTTTGGAGGGCTTAAGCCAGTTACTAAACACGGTGCGGTTGGTTCAGAAACACTTTAATCCGAGCTTAGCGATCGAAGGGGTGTTGTTGACAATGTATGATGCGCGGACCAATCTCGGCGCACAAGTCATTGACGAGGTCCGCAAGTATTTTGGCGATAAAGTATATGCAACGGTGATTCCGCGGATTACGCGATTGGCGGAGGCGCCAAGCTATGGTCTGCCAATTGTGGATTTTGATCCAAAGTCCCGGGGATCAGAGGTTTACGAGGCTTTAGCCAAGGAGGTGCTGGCTGCTCATGGCGAATAAGAATAACAAAGGCTTAGGCCGTGGTATCGATGCGATTTTCAAAGATTTTGAGAGCCCAGATCTGAGTGCCAATAATACAGTTGAAGAATTACCGCTGATTGACATCCGACCAAATCCCTACCAACCGCGTAAAACGTTTGATGAGGAAGGCTTGAAGGAACTGGCTGGTTCGATCAAACAAACCGGCGTGTTCCAACCGATCATTGTCCGCAAGAGTGTTTCAGGCTATGAGATTATTACCGGTGAACGTCGCTTCCGTGCGTCTAAATTGGCTGGCAAGGAGACTATTCCATCCATTGTTCGGGACTTCAATGATCCCGAAATGATGGAAATCGCTGTGCTGGAAAACTTGCAGCGGGAAGATCTGACGCCGCTAGACGAAGCCCAGGCTTATGACACCTTGATCAAGCGTCTGAATCTGACGCAAGCAGAAGTATCGGCACGACTTGGCAAAAGCCGACCTTATATTGCGAACTACTTACGCCTTTTGACACTGCCGCAGCAAGTCAAACAAATGTTAAGTGCCAATCAGCTGTCAATGGGACAGGCACGGACGCTGTTAAGTCTCAAAGATAAGTCCAAAATGGTGAGTGTGGCCAAGAAGACAATCAATGAGAACCTGACTGTGCGCCAGCTAGAACGGCTCATTAATCAGATGAATGCTGGCAACACGCGCCCGGCAACCAAAGAAAAGCCAAAGTCGCCATACGTGCGGGCAACTGAGAACCAACTTGGCGAACGCTTTGGCACCAAGGTGAATATTAATGAAGGCAACAAAGGCAAAGGCAAGATCGAGATTGACTTCACTTCCGAAAAAGATTTGAATCGGATCTTGGCCATGCTCGACGTCAATATTGACTAACTAGCAGAGCGTGAGCAGCCCGTTTAGAAACCGGAGTGTAAGCGGCCTTGGACGTGATGGCCGGGTTTTTGGCCATTGCGTCCAAGGTCCTTACACGCAGGTTTCTGGGCCAGCGAACGCGTTTAATCCGGTCCGACAAGCACAACAACGCTGGAGGTGGACAAATGTATGATTTACATGATCTCGTTCAGATGAAGAAACCGCATGCTTGCGGTACCAACAAATGGGAAATTATCCGCTTAGGTGCTGATATCAAGATCAAATGTACCGGATGCGGTCATATTGTGATGATGTCCCGGCGCGATTTTGAAAAACGACTCAAAAAAGTGTTGGGTCATGTAGAGTAGACAGACTAAATAGAAAGTGTGAAGTAACCAAATGGCTTTAACAGCAGGTATCGTAGGACTTCCAAACGTCGGTAAGTCCACGCTTTTTAACGCAATCACTAAAGCAGGCGCCGAGATGGCGAACTATCCATTCGCTACAATCGACCCGAATGTCGGGATGGTCGAAGTGCCAGATAAACGTCTGGCACGAATCGATGAATTGATTCCGGCCAAGAAGATTATTCATACAACTTTTGAATTCACAGATATTGCCGGCATTGTTAAAGGTGCTTCTAAGGGTGAAGGACTCGGCAACAAGTTCCTTGAAAACATTCGTCAGGTGGATGCGATTGTTCATGTTGTCCGAGCGTTCGATGATGACAACATCACCAGTGTAACTGGCAAAGTCGACCCGTTAGAGGATATGGCGACGATTAATATGGAATTGGCCATCGCTGATCTTGATGCTGTCAATAAACGCTATGCTAAAGTTGAAAAAGTGGCGCGAACACAAACCAATGACAAAGAAGCGCAGGCTGAATTCAAGGTGCTCAAAAAGATTAAGCCCGTACTGGAAGATGGCGGGATGGTTCGCAGCATCGACTTTGATAAAGATGAGCTGAAGATTGTCAAAGGCTTGTTCTTGCTGACCAGCAAGCCAGTTTTGTATGTCGCTAACATTGCTGAAGAAGCGATGGCTGATCCGGATTCGGTTGATTACGTCAAGCAAATCAAGGCCGAGGCTGCCAAAGAAGGTGCCGAAGTGATTGCGATTTCTGCCAAAACTGAAGAAGAAATTGCTGAACTGGATGACGATGAAAAGGCAGACTTTTTGGCAGCAGAAGGTGTCGACGAGTCTGGGTTGGATAAGCTGATCAAGGCTAGCTATCATTTGCTGGGATTGGCAACCTTCTTCACAGCCGGTGGCAAAGAAACCCGTGCGTGGACATTTAGACAGGGAATGAAGGCTCCAGAAGTTGCTGGGATTATTCATTCCGACTTCGAACGCGGTTTTATTCGCGCCGAGACAATGTCCTTCACCGATTTAGACAAGTACGGATCTGTTCAGGCGGTTAAAGAAGCAGGCCGTTATCGATCCGAAGGCAAAGAATATGAAGTGCAGGATGGGGACATCATTGAATTCCGGTTCAATGTCTAACGCATAACGACTTAGGAGATAGGAGTTTCCAATGGCAGAGAAACATGAAGCAGAGACGAAACAGACGGCAACCGATGCTGCAGTAACTGGTAAAAATACTGCTACGACTGAACAAACAGCATCAAAAGTACAGTCGGCAGCCACTGATGAGTCGTCAGCAGATCAAGCAACGGCGGCTAAAAATGCACATGTGAAACAGGAAAAGCCTGCGACCACTGTGCCAGAGCTGATTGCACGGCTCACTAATAAAAATGATGAATATATTTTCAAACTACGCCGTGAGTTAAAAGACGGCGGTATGAACGCGGCGGATGAAGAAGAACTACTCAAAACGATGTTGCCCGAGATCATCACAGCGCAACGACAAGGCAAGCCAGCCAATCAGCTTTACGGACCGGTTACGGTAAAGGCAGACGAAATTCTGCATACGCCAAAACCTGAGCCTAAAAAGCCAATGTGGTTGATGGTCATTGACCAAAGTCTGTTCTTCATGTCGATTTTAGCGGTTATGTATGGGGCACTTGCCTACTTCGATACCAAGTCGCAAAACGCCGCCAGCAGCAGTTTTGTTTACTTAGTGATGTTGAGTCTAATGGCTGGTCTCTTCTTCGTTTATTATGCTGACTGGATGCAGCAAGATAAAAAGAAACGCCGCAGTGCTTGGCTTGTCTTGGGCGGCGGTGTTGTCTTAGTCGTGTCGATCACGTTCATTGGCAGTGCCTTGGCGATGCTTGACACGCCGTTCACGCGCCCAATGCCGTGGTTCGTCAATATCATTATTGGCGCCATTGCCTATGGGATTCACTGGGTCTTACAGCACCGGTATCACCTCAAAAGCTTTTTCCAGAGATAAGCTGATAGTCCGATTTCAACATCGGGTATCTACTTTTTAAAAAATCCAACAGTCGCCGAAAATGGCGGCTTTTTTGTATTGCCAGTGAGGGAAAACGGCAAATGTTCTTGTCATTTTACATGCGAAGGTTTTAGCGGGTAAAAAACGAATGATATTAAATGACGCGTCACAACACACGACAAAAGCCGAACATTATTTTGAGAAAGCTATAGCTGATAAAATTTTGTTCGGTTCCATATGAACGATTATGAGACTTTCTTTCATTTTTAAGCCTATGATACCGGCGTTTCGAAAAAAATGGTTAGACTTGTTTGACGTGCCTAAATTCCGGTAGTACATTAGTCAACAACTAAAAATTGAAAGAGGGATTACGCTATGAGTCTTTGGGATACAAAGTTTGCCCGGCGCGGTTTTACGTTTGATGATGTGTTGTTGATACCTGCAGAAAGTCATGTTTTACCTCACGATGTCGATCTGTCTGTACAACTGGCGGACAACTTGAAGCTGAATATCCCAATCATCTCGGCGGGGATGGATACCGTTACCGAGAGTGCTATGGCAATTGCAATGGCACGCCAAGGCGGGTTGGGCGTGATCCATAAGAACATGAGCATCGAAGCACAAGCGGATGAAGTGCTGAAGGTGAAGCGCAGTGAAAATGGTGTCATTGTCGATCCATTCTTCCTGACGGCCGATAAACCGGTTAGTGATGCTGAAGATTTAATGAAAAAATATCGGATTAGCGGCGTCCCGATTGTTAATAACACCACAGATCGCAAGTTGACCGGCATCATCACCAACCGTGATCTGCGTTATGTTGATGATAAAAGTGTGCTGATTGACACGGTTATGACCAAGGAAGGGCTTGTGACCGCGCCGGCTGGCACTTCAATCGAAGATGCCGAAGCTATTTTACAGTCTCGTAAAATTGAAAAATTACCGTTGATCGATAAGGAAGGCCGCCTTAGTGGGCTGATTACGATCAAGGATATTGAAAAAGTGGTTGAATTCCCGCATGCTGCTAAAGATGCGCATGGCCGTTTGTTGGTTGCAGCAGCGGTTGGCGTTACCTCTGACACCTTTGATCGGGCGCAAGCTTTGCTTGATGCCGGTGCCGATGCGATTGTGATCGACACGGCCCATGGGCATAGTGCTGGCGTGATTCGGAAAATCAAAGAGATTCGGGAACAGTTCCCATTAGCAACTCTGATTGCCGGTAATGTGGCCACGGCTGAAGCAACGGAAGCGTTGTATGATGCTGGTGTCGATGTTGTCAAAGTTGGCATTGGCCCCGGTTCAATCTGCACAACCCGGATCGTTGCCGGTGTCGGTGTGCCACAACTGACTGCCATCTATGATGCCGCCAGTGTTGCCCGTAAGCGCGGCAAGACAATTATCGCTGACGGTGGGATCAAGTATTCCGGTGATATCGTAAAGGCTTTGGCAGCTGGCGGCAATGCCGTTATGCTCGGTTCCCTTTTGGCCGGCACTGATGAGGCACCTGGCCAGTTCGAAATTTATCAAGGCCGTCGCTTCAAGACTTATCGCGGCATGGGTTCACTTGGCGCGATGGCGCAGGCCCACGGTTCTAGTGATCGTTATTTCCAGAGCGGGGTTAACGAAGCAAACAAACTGGTTCCTGAAGGCATCGAAGGCCGCGTGGCTTACAAGGGCAGTCTCGGCGATGTGATTTTCCAAATGCTCGGTGGTATTGAATCCGGCATGGGTTATGTCGGTGCACCGAATCTTCAAGAACTCCAAGATAATGCGCAGTTCATTCAAATTACCGGTGCTGGTTTACGCGAGAGCCATCCGCATGATGTGCAGATCACGCGGGAAGCACCTAACTATTCCGTTCAATAAAAGATTGGTATCACAAAAAGGCGCGTACTGCCATTGGTTGCAGTGCGGGCCTTTTTTGGCGAACGCGCTATGATTAAGAGGCTACATTCGTGCCCGATGAATCACGTCAAGTAGTTCCGTGCCGAAAGTTGTGGCCAATGTCAATGGCCAAGCGGGATTAGTGGGTACAGTTGTCAGAATGGTTTGCAGCCATTGTGCAGTTGGCAAAAGTTTCACTAACTGATGACTGGAGAATTGCGTGAATAGCAAATTAGCACTATAAAAATCAATCAGACTTTGTTGCAACTTGGCATCATGGACAGGTAGCAATAAGTCATTACTATTGTTACGATCACCCAAGAAAAGCGGTAACGGCGCAAAATCTTGTTGTAAACTAAAAGGGGTCATTTTATGAGTCGTGGCCATCTCGGGGGTCAGGCGCAGCATGAAGACCAGTTTACGCGACGCTGTCCACAGCAGCATGTTGGCAAGGGCCGTGTCAATTGCTGTAAAGGTATATGTGTTTTTGGCCGCGGCAGGACTCGCTAAGGCTTTTGTCAACATGGTTATCGAGTCGTGGCGGGCTGATGATGCTGGTAAGACAACCTGTAGCTGACGAACACCTCGTAACCAATGGGGATGTGTGGCAAGGCGTAAGGTGAGCCATTGGGAGGATTGCCTTAATAGCCAGTAAGTACTTCCGCTTGAGCGGGCAATGTTAATGCCAGCGATGTGCATGGTTGAGGGTAAACTTGCTGTGACCATTTTTGTCAAATCTTTCAATTAGCCGCCTTCTTTCGCGATCAAATCAACACTTTTGTACCTATTCTAGCCCTGTTTTCTTAGGCTTTTCGTAAAGAATTCCCCGGTCAACTTTGGTACAATGGACTTTGATGTAACAGACCCTACAGTTCTTCTCATAAACGGAGCCAATACAATGAAAATTTTAATTGTTGACGACGATAAAGAAATCGTCGAATTACTAAGTATTTACGTTAAAAACGAAGGTTACGAACCGATTCAGGCGTATTCCGGTAAGGAAGCCATTACTAAGCTTGTGACCAATCCTGATATTGCTTTGATGATCCTCGATATTATGATGCCTAATATGTCTGGGATGGATGTTGTCAAAGAAGTCCGCAAAGATTCACAGATTCCAATCATTATCGTCTCGGCTAAAACAGCAGATATGGACAAGATTCAAGGCCTTATTACTGGAGCAGACGATTATGTCACCAAGCCATTCAATCCGCTAGAGGTCATGGCGCGCGTCAAGAGTTTGTTGCGCCGAAGTCAAAATGAGGTGACCAATACGGAACCGGATGTGCTTGAAGTCGGTCCGCTAACGATCAAAAAAGATAGTCATGAAGTCACCACCCTTACCGGCAAGCAAATTCAGCTAACCGCGCTGGAATTCGGCATTCTGTACTTGCTGGCTAGCCATCCGAATCGTGTTTTCTCGGCTGATGAGATTTTTGAACGCGTTTGGCAACAGGAATCAATCGTCTCAGCGAAAACCGTTATGGTGCATGTCTCGCATCTGCGTGACAAGATTGAAGAAGCGACCGATGGCGAGAAGGTGATCGAAACAGTTTGGGGCGTCGGCTATAAGGTTGAGGCCTAACGATCATGAGTGAAAAAGTCAAACTAACTGGTAAGGAAAAATCCGAACTTTGGATTGAAGGCATCGTAACGGTGATTCTGCTGTTAATGCTTAATTTTGCCTTGCTGGTGTTGATTAATCAGATGATCGCGCACAATCCTGGTTTGGAAAATGCTATCTGGGGTGTGAAAACGAATCTGACGTTTGGCAGCCGTGGATTTCATTTGTGGAGCTGGTCCAATCTTTTCCTAGCACTGATGGCGATTGCTGATGTCATTGTGGTGTATTGGCGACTTGCTCGGCGATATCGGCAAATGCAAATGCGTCACGTCATTGCGGAGCTACATTTTATTGCCGATGGTCATCTTGATCATCGGATTAAGTTTGAGGTCAATACGGAGTTGCAAAAGGTTGTCAGCAGCATTAACGCGCTTGTTGATTCAACCGTCAATTCAATGGCCGAGGAACGGCGGATCGAACAGAGTAAAGATGAGCTGATTACTAATGTCAGCCATGATATTCGAACGCCGCTAACGTCCATTATCGGTTATCTTGGCCTGATTGAAGATCATCAATATCGCAGTGAAGAAGAGCTACTCAAGTACACGCACACGGCTTATTTGAAGGCTAAGCAGATGAAAGTACTGGTTGAGGACCTTTTTGAGTACACCAAGGTTAAATCGACCACGACCAAGCTGAATCCCGTACGTTTTAACATGATTGCGATGCTAGAGCAACTGGCAGCTAGTTTTGAGCTGGAGGCGCATAAGAAGCATATGCGGATTCTGGTCAGCGGGGAACCTGACCCGTTGATGATGGAAGCTGATACCGAAAAATTAGGCCGAGTGTTCAACAATTTAATTGTTAATGCGCTTAAGTACGGCCAAGGCGGGCGTCACATCTTTCTTGATGCACAACGTATCGGTAGTGAAGTCGTTGTTAAGGTCTCAAATGATGGCGCACAAATTCCGAATGATGCTTTGAGTCAGTTGTTTGATCGTTTTTATCGCGTTGAGGAAAGCCGATCGCAGGAAACTGGCGGGACTGGTCTTGGGTTAGCGATTGCCCAAAGTATCATCGCTTTGCATGGCGGGTATATTTATGCCGATTCTAGCCCGGAGATAACAAGCTTTGTGATTCATTTACCATTAAAAGTTGGCGCTTCGCTGACAGACAATAAAAATAAATCTAATGAGGAAGCAGGAAAGTCAAAATGAAGAAGTTGATGCGCGGGTTGATTGCCGCAGTGGTGGCGGTATTGATGATTGGGGGTGCTGCGCCAGCAATGTCTGTATCTGCGGCAGAGAGCAGCGATACCAATCTAGTTGACGCCAAGGCAGCAGTAGCCATTGAACCGACTACTGGCAAGATATTATATGCTAAGAATGCCAGCAGTGTTTTACCAATTGCATCTATGACCAAAATGTTGAGCATTGAGTTGGTGCTTGACGCAATTAAGTCCGGTAAGATCAATTGGGATGACAAAGTGACACTGAATAACGCAATCTGGGAACTCAGTCAGAATCGTGACCTTAGTAATGTACCGTTGCGGCGCGATGGCTCTTATTCAGTCCGCGAACTGTACGATGCTTCTTTAATTTATTCGGCGAATGCAGCGATGATGTTATTAGCTGAAAAAGTAGCGGGCAGTCAGGAGAAATTTGTCAGTCAGATGACTGCAAAACTCAATAGCTGGGGTATCACCGATGCAAAAATTGTCAACGTGACCGGTTTGAATAACAGCCAATTGAAAGATGCTAAGGTACCTGGTACAGATGATAACGCGGAGAACGAAATGTCCGCAAAAGATATGGCCCAGGTGGCACAACATTTACTGAAAGATCATCCAGAAGTCCTTAAGACCACGAGTATTGCTAAACAGACATTCCGTAAGGGAACCAGTGATGCGATCGATATGGAAAATTGGAACTGGATGCTCAAGGGCCTAGTGTCTTATGATAAGAACCTCCCAGTTGATGGCTTGAAGACAGGTACTTCTGATGCCGCTGGGGATTGTTTTACAGGGACGGTTGAGAAAAATGGCATGCGAATTATTACGGTTATCTTGCATGCAAATGGTGATGCTAAAACTCGCCGTTTTGATCAAACCAAAAAATTGATGACCAATGTTTTGGAAAATTGGAAAACGATGATGTTAGCTGCAGCTGGTCAGGGGATTAAAGGGTACGACAGCGTCAAGGTCAATCGTGGTCAATCACGGACAACGCCGATTGCGCCGTCAACCAAGGCTGTTGCTGTTGTGCCATCTAACAGCAGCAAACAATCACTTCAATATACTTACACGCCAGCAAAAGGCGTGAAGAAGAATACTGTCGAAGCACCAGTCAAAAAAGGTACCACGATTGCGCAGCTGGAAGTTAGCGCCAAAGGTGACAACCTTGGCTTTGTCGGCAGTTCAGCAAGCGAAGGCATTACCTTAAAGACCACCAAGACCGATAACAAAGCAAACTTCTTTGTCCTGATCTTCCGTGGCATTGGCGATTTCTTCAGCAATATTTTCTAGTCCAGCAGTTACCTCATTGATCCAAAAACGAAAAAGTGGTGAATGTCCTGAACTCCGAATGGAGATCATCACGTTCACCTTTTTTGCAACAAGTAGAGAGTTAGTTTTCAGATAAAAAAGAAGGCATTGAAATGGTCACCTATCACGAGATCACGCCAACAGGTTTGGCTAACTTGAAGCAGGAAGTTGAAGACCTTAAAACCATTCGGCCTGCAAAGATCAAGAACTTGGCCGATGCGGCAGCGTTGGGGGATCGCTCGGAAAATGCGGAATATAGCGCTGCTAAGCGTGAGTTGCGCCAGCTAGAAGGCCGATTGCGATATCTGGATAAACTCATTCGTTATGCTAAAGTCACGCACCCGGCCGCTAGTGATATTGCCGATATTGGCAATAGGATCACACTTAAGTTCGATGATGACGAGGACCAAGCGACTTATGAACTTGTCGGCCCTGCCGAAGCTGGGATGGGCCAAGACAAGCTTGCCATCAATTCTCCCTTGGGCGCCGCTATTCGGCAGCACCACGCAGGCGATACCGTCACGGTGACAGCGCCAAGCGGTTCGTATCAGGTGACGTTAATGAACATTGCATCTGCATAAAAAAAGATAATCAATGAACTTTGAGCATGAACCAAGACGGCACACAGATAGTTGTGACAGTCCGACTGGTTTAATGCCAGTACCGCGCTTATGCTATAATGAAGCTTGAATTCACGGCATATAAAAAGGAGTAGCAGCCCAATGGCACTATCACTTAGAGCATGTATCTTATTATTAAAGGAACATCATCTGCTAAAGAGTGCAGCAATTCAGAATACTGAAGATGTCGATATGACCGGCATCGCCTATGATTCACGCAAGGTCTCTGGACCAACACTGTTTTTCTGCAAAGGCGACAAGTTCCGACCAATTTATCTTTCCATGGCCAAGGACAACGGTGCGCGAACTTATGTTGCCGAGAAACCTTACGTTGAAGGCAACGGCTTAAACGCCTTGATCGTGCGGAATATTACTAAAGCAATGGCGATTTTGAGCGCTGCTTTCTTTGATTATCCGCAAGATGATTTGTTTGTGGTCGCTTATACAGGAACCAAGGGGAAAACCACAGCTTCCTATTTTACAGAAGCTATTTTAAATGAGGCTCGTCCACGACATATCGCGCTTTTTTCTACAATTGATACGGTTGTTGGCCCTGAGCCCGATCAGCGTTTCAAGTCTAATCTGACAACGCCAGAGAGCCTCGATCTTTTCCGCGATATGCGCGAGGCTGTCGAAAACGGTATGACCCATCTCGTGATGGAAGTGTCGAGTCAGGCATATTTGCGCAATCGCGTTTTTGGATTGACGTATGACGTCGGCTTCTTCCTGAACATTACGCCAGATCACATCGGACCGAATGAACATCCAACCTTTGCTAATTACTTACACAACAAGCTGCAATTGTTGGTCAATGCGCGCAAAGTGGTCATTAATGCCGAAACCGAGCATTTTGACCAGGTTTATGCTGCCGCAACGACCACCACTTATCCAGAAAGCATCTACCTGTTTGCCAGTGCTGGCTTCAGACCTAAACGCGATGATATCGATATTGATTTTCGCTTTGATAGTCAGGAAGCTGACGTTGCTGAGAGTCGGTTCACTTTAGTACCAGTCACGGAAAAAGCAGCAGCATTGAACATCGGCGGTCACTACTCGCTTGCTTTGATTGGTGATTTTAACGAAAGTAACGCGACGGCTGCTATTATTGGTGCTGGATTGGCTGGTGTGGATGCATCTGCTGCTGTTCCGGGTATTGCAAAAGTTAAAATCCCCGGTCGCATGGAGCATACGAAAGTTGCCGGACATGGTGCTGTCTATGTTGATTATGCGCACAATTACGCTAGTATGAAGGCGTTATTGTCGTTTTTGAAACACGCTTACAAGGATCCTCGATTACTGGTTGTGGTTGGATCCCCCGGTGATAAAGGTGTTTCTCGTCGTCCCGGATTTGCTAAGGTTCTCACTGAGTTTGCAACTGAGGCATTCTTGACTACCGACGATCCTGGGTACGAAGATCCAGCAAACATCATTGAGGAAATCGATAGTAAAATCGATCATAGCAAAGTTAAAGTACACAAAGTGCTTGATCGGCAAAAGGCCATTGCTGAAGCTATTAGCGACAGCGGACCAAATGATATCGTGGTGGTGGCTGGCAAAGGGGCCGACCCCTATCAAAAGGTACGCGGCGTCAATACACCATGGCCAACAGACATGGCTGTTGTAAAGCAAGTCGCTAAATCGCTACAGGAAGGCTGATACGAATGCGTCAATTTTTCACCGTTATTGGCGGCATGGGCACGCCGGCAACTGAGAGTTATGTCCGCTTGTTAAACCAGCGTACCCACGCGCATAGCGATCAGGAATATCTGAATTACGTTCTGGTTAACGATGCGACTGTTCCTGACCGTACGGATTACATTTTGGATCATAGCAAGCCTAGCTTTTATCCGGATTTGTTGGAAGACATTCAAGATCAAAGTTTGCTCAATCCGGAGTTCATGGTCATTGTCTGCAACACGGCTCATTATTTCTATGACCAATTAGCCGCAGCGACACCGATTCCATTGCTACACATGCCACATTTAGCCATCAGCGATATGTGTGAGCGTTTTCCAAATGAAAAGCGGGTGGGATTGATTGCGACCCAAGGAACGATCCAAGACGGCATTTACAGTCATGAAATCGAAACTAGCGGGCGTGAAGTCGTTCTTGGCGATCAGGCGCTGCAAGACATGGTCACTGAGTTGATTTATAAATACGTCAAGGAAAAGGGCGAAGTCAACGCGGCCCTGTATCATCGTATTCTTCAACGGATGCATGATGATTTTAATGTCAACGTCATTGTCCTTGGGTGTACTGAGCTATCGTTTGCACAGGAAAAAGCCGGTGATCATCCGTATCATGTGATTGATGCGCAAAGCATTATTGTTGATAAAACAATTGCGTTAGGCAAAGCTTTCCGTCAAAGTGAAGCAGCTGGAAAGGCATTGTTGAATCAAATGATGGCGCGTTAATAGCGTGTTAAAAGAAGATGCTTGGTTTTGCTAGATGTCTTAGCAACCAAGCATTTTTTGAATGCTAAGAAAGACGATTGATCAGGATATCGCTATTTTTGACTGATGCAAGTGTGACGCTAGGCTGCTAACACATTCAATCAACTACTTACTTGTGGTAAGCTTATAGTAGTACCCAGTAAAGGAGATGCTCATTTTGGCACATTTAACCAAATTGACCGACACATATACATTAAGTAATGGTGTTAAGATTCCGATCGTCGGGTTCGGCACTTGGCAGACCCCTGATGGCGACGTTGCCAAGCATAGTGTCGAAGCGGCATTGGCTGCAGGCTATCGTCATATTGACACGGCGGCTGCTTACGGTAACGAAGAAAGCGTTGGTGCAGGTTTGCGCGCATCCGGCGTACCTCGCGATCAGATCTTCTTAACCACTAAGCTTTGGAATGGTGATCACGGTTACGAGGCGACTAAAGCAGCGCTAGATAAATCACTCAAGAAACTGGGCGTTGATTATGTGGATCTATATTTAATTCATTGGCCAAACCCAATTAAGTTCCGTGATAATTGGGAAGAAACTAATGCAGGGTCATGGAAGGCCATGGAAGAAGCGTACAAAGCCGGAAAAGTTCGAGCAATTGGGGTTTCAAACTTCCGCGCCAAGCACATTGACGCTTTGCTAAAAACAGCTACTGTCAAGCCAATGGTTAACCAGATTTTCTTGAATCCAAGTGATTTGCAGCCAGAAGTTGTGGCGTATAATGACGCCCATGATATTTTAAGTGAAGCGTACAGCCCACTTGGCACAGGCAAAATTTTCCAAGTTGATGCCTTAAAGAAAATTGCCGCACGCTATCAAAAGAGTGTTGCTCAGATCGTCCTCCGCTGGTCATTGCAACATGGTTTCTTACCATTGCCAAAATCCGTTCATGACGATCGGATTAAGGAAAACACCGAGTTGTTCGACTTTGAACTGAGCCATCATGATATGACCTTGATTGATGCTTTGCACGGTGAAGCCGGCTTAGCAACTGACCCAGATACAACGGATTTCTAAGGCAAACGTCTATATAAGGGGATTCAGTGTAACTGATTGCTTAATGATCAAGTATTCCTGATGAACTTATAAATAAAAAATGACTTCATTCCAAATTTTGGGGAATGAAGTCATTTTTGTTTTTATTGTGTGTCAGGTGAATGCAGCAACAGCTGATTGAGGCGTTCAAGTAGATGAAAAGCAGGGTTATTTATCGGCTGACTCGGAAACGATGCTGCCTGTTTGTGCATTAATTAGCTGAACGTCATTTTCAGCAAGAAAGTCGACATACTTGGGCGCAATGTCGCCATAGGTGATAATGGCATCAATGTCTTTCAAAGTACCGTAGGTCAGTAATGAAACACGATCAAACTTAGTGTGATCGATTAACAGTATTTTTTGATGCGCTTTTTTAAAAATCTCAGATTTAATCAAATATTCGTTATATTCAGAGTTTGACAGCCCTCTAGTAATAGAAATGCCTGTTGCTGCCATAAAGGCTTTACCAATATTAAAGCGACTGAAAATATTCATATTGTCAATTCCTGTAAAGGACTGGGTTCGTCGATCAAAATTCATGCCAATAATGACCAACTTAATATTCCCAAGGGGAGCGGCTTTATTAATGATCTCTAAATTGTTAGTGACGAGTGTAAATGAAAACTCGGAAGGTAAATAGGCGCCCATTTCAGCCGTTGTTGTACCAGAGTCGATGAAAATCAAATCGTCTGGTTCGATTAATTGCGCAGCGGCTCGACCAATTTGACGTTTTTCGGAGGGAGCAGAAAGTTGCCGTTCACTGTAGATGGTTAGCGCGTTGGGCTTCGCTCTGTTAAAGGTAGCAGTGACACCGCCGTATACTTTTTTGACAGTACCAGCATCGATTAAGTTAGCAAGATCTCTACGGAGTGTGCTAGGGGCTATAGAAAATTTGTCTTCGAGTTCCTTCATGGAAGCAGTTCTGACTTCGTTAATATAATGCTGCATCGCATCAATTCGTTCTTTTCTAAGCATGGATGTCACCTTCCTTTCTAAACAATTGGTCAACCTGATTATAGCATAAGGCGGTCAACTTAATGACCATATTTTGACTAAAAGAAGAACACCTATTTATTGATTAAGTGACTTTATCAATAAATTGAGAGTTTGGCTAATACAATCAAGCCTGAATGAATTCAACCGCGTGATTTTCGTCGTTGTCTCAGACATGATCAATAGCATCGATTAGAATCATGCGAAACCAAGTTCCTAAAAAATCTAGAAATCGTGATTCTTCGTAGGCAAGGGGATGGCCACAAATGAACGTTTAAACATACTGCATTTTGAGTGGTAGCATGCTGAATAACTGTTTGAACTGACTTAATCATACCATCGTGCGAATTCACATTTCATCTTTTAAGACGTATATAGATAAATGGTGAACATGTTGTGGACAAGTGTTGAGTACATTTTAGTTGACTTTGATCTGATTAAACTCTATGATGGCAATGTGATCATAAAGTAAGCGCTTAATTCGTTGCTCTTATAAAGCTTTAGTCAGTTTGGAGGGTTTAAGAAATGCGCAAAGAATTAGAAGCCGTTGCGAACAAAGCCGATGTTGCACTCGCTGCACAAAAAGAAGCGGCTATGCTTTCGGAAAAACTGCCTAAGTCAGCTCGTAAACGACTACGCATTATTTCAGTGATTGCCACTTTTGGCGGCATGCTGTTCGGGTATGATACGGGTGTGATTAATGGCGCACTACCATTTATGACGCGAGCAAGTGAACTTAACATGTCGCCTGGAATGGAAGGATTTGTTGCCAGCTCATTAACACTTGGTGCTGCATTCGGTGCAGTGCTGACTGGGAGAATCTCGGATCGAAAAGGGCGCCATAAAGTCATCACTGGCTTAGCCATGTTGTTTGTCGTTTCAACCATTGCATCTGCGTTATCACCAAATGCCCCTATATTAGCTGGTGTTCGCTTTATTCTAGGGCTGGCAGTTGGCGGAGCTTCGGTGATCGTGCCAACATTCTTGGCTGAGGTGGCGCCATCGAACCTGCGCGGAAGAATTGTGACGCAAAATGAGTTCATGATTGTGTCAGGACAACTTTTCGCCTTTGTCTTTAATGCTATTTTGGGCACAACTTTGGGACACATTCCCGGCATTTGGCGATGGATGCTCGTATTGGCGACCATACCGGCCATCATTTTATGGATAGGCATGAGCTTTGTGCCTGAGTCACCTCGATGGTTAGCAGCAAATGGTAAATTGGATCAAGCGTTAAAAGTATTGCGTGAAATCAGAACAGAAGCACAGGCTAAAGATGAAATGGAAAAAATCAAAATTTCATTGAAATCAGCGCAGGAAGTTGGAAATGCTTCGATTAAGGATTTAAAGATTTCCTGGATTCGGCGCTTGGTCTTAATCGGCATTGGGTTAGGCATCATGCAACAAATTGTCGGGATTAATGTCATGATGTATTACGGCACGACGATTTTGCAAACAACTGGTTTCGGACAAAATGCGGCATTAATTGCGAATATTTTAAATGGTGTTACGTCTGTCGTTGCAACCATTGTGACTATGCATTTGATGAGCAAGTTTAAACGGCGACAGATGCTTTTAACTGGTATCAGTGGAACGTTGTTTTCGCTGGTCGGCATTACGTTAACTAGCCATTTTCTAAATGGCAGTCCCTTGTTACCTTATGCGACAATTCTGTTGACCATCATTTATTTAGCCTTTTTCCAAGGAGCTTTAGGGCCGCTAACTTGGTTATTATTGTCAGAGATTTACCCAGCCCGTCTTCGTGGATTGGGCATGGGCTTTGCGACCTTCTTCTTGTGGATCAGTAACTTCTTTGTCGGTTATTTCTTCCCAGTTATGTTGGCAGGACTGGGCATGTCGAATACCTTCCTAGTTTTCGTTGGCGCCAATATTCTCTCATTGATCTTTGCTTGGAAATTTGCTCCGGAAACCGCAGGCAGATCTTTGGAAGAAATTGAACTGGATAATAAATACGATGACAAGTTTCCTGAAGAAAGTCAGATTAACAAGAACTAGCTAAGCATCATTTTCGGAATATTTGAAAGCGCTTTAATGAGTGCCGTTACTTCTGCATTGAAGGGAGAAACTCGAAATGGATACAACTAAGCAAAATGTTAAGACGCTAAAGAATTTTATCAATGGTAAATGGGTGGATGCAAAAACAGAAACTTTTGAGAATGTTTATAACCCGGCCACTGGAGATGTTTTGGCGCGAGTGCCACATTCGACTAGTGAAGACGTAGCAGATGCTGTTACGGCAGCAAAAGAGGCTTTTAAGATTTGGCAAAAGGTTTCAATTCCAAAGCGTGCGAAGATTCTTTTCAAATACCAACAATTATTGGTTGAGCACCAAGAAGAACTTGGGCGAATCGTCACTGAAGAGAACGGAAAAAGCCTTGACGAAGCAGTTGCTGAAGTTGGACGAGGTATTGAAAACGTTGAGTTTGCTGCTGGTGTGCCGACTTTGATGATGGGAGATTCATTGTCATCAGTGGCCACTGATGTAGAAGCCACGAATTATCGTTATCCAATTGGGGTTGTTGGCGGCATTACGCCATTTAACTTTCCCATGATGGTGCCTTGCTGGATGTTTCCAATGGCTGTAGCAACTGGTAATACGTTTATTCTGAAACCATCTGAAAAAACACCGCTAACGAGTCAGCGGTTGGTTGAACTTTTTCAAGAAGCGGGCTTACCGGATGGCGTGCTCAACATCGTTAATGGTGCGGTTGATGTTGTTAATGGCATTTTAGATCATCCAGACATCAAGGCCATTAGTTTCGTTGGTTCTGAACGTGTCGGCGAGTACGTTTATAAACGAGGCAGTGACCATTTGAAGCGGGTTCAGGCTTTAACGGGAGCCAAGAATCATACGATTGTTCTGGCCGATGCCGATTTGGATGCAGCGGTTAAAGGCATTATTAGCTCCTCATTCGGCTCAGCTGGTGAACGATGCATGGCGACATCTGTCTTGGTCCTTCAAGATGAGATTGCTGACAAGTTTATGGCGAAGTTTACGCAAGCGGCAAAGGATATCAAGATTGGCAACGGCCTTGATAAAGGTGTCTTCTTGGGACCGGTTATTCGCAAAGAAAATCAAGAGCGAACATTGAACTACATCCAAACAGGGGTCAAAGAAGGCGCCAAGCTTGTGTTGGATGGTTCAGCAGAAGCCAAGAAACATGATGGGTATTTTGTCGGACCGACTATTTTTGAAGATGTCAAAACAGATATGACCATTTGGCATGATGAAATGTTTGCGCCGGTTCTCTCGGTTATACGGGCAAAGGACTTGCCACAAGCGGTTGCGATCGCCAACACGTCTGAATTGGCTAATGGGGCGTGCTTGTTTACAGATTCTGCGGCTTCCATCCGTTACTTTAGGGAAAATATTGATGCAGGCATGTTGGGTATCAATTTAGGTGTTCCTGCACCGATTGCAGTGTTCCCGTTCTCTGGCTGGAAACATTCTTTCTTTGGCACCTTACATGCTAATGGTAAAGACAGTGTGGACTTTTATACGCATAAGAAAGTTGTGACCGCTCGATATGATCAGCGGCGTTTCAAGTAGACGATGAACAGGATAAGGGTAAGACACTTACAAGGGGGATTATCATGAGCCTGTTATATCACAAGCAAAATCAGGAACTGTCTTCAGGTGTTCGGCTGATTCAGGATGTGAATGCAAGCAACTCACCGATGAAATATACAGCCGTCAAGGTTCTGGAATTTTCTGCAGATAGTTCGTATGAAGAAACCTTGGAAGCATTCGAAGCTGGCATTGTTGTGCTGGAAGGCAAAGTAACTATCACTGCTGACGATCAAACTTTTGAAGATGTTGGTCAACGAACTTCGATTTTTGACAAAATCCCCACAGACAGTGTGTATGTCAGCACGGGTTTAGCATTTGGTATTAGGGCCAAGCAGGCTGCCAAAATCTTGATTGCCTATGCACCAACGAATCAAACGTTTCCGGTTCGGCTAATTCGAGGGAATATTCATCAGGTTGAACATCGCGGGAAGTACAACAATAAACGGCTTGTGCAGAATATTTTGCCGGACAATCTTCCTTTTGCCGACAAGCTTTTATTAGTGGAAGTTTATACGGACTCGGCGAACTGGTCGAGTTACCCGCCTCACAGGCATGATCATGATGATTTGCCAGCAGAGTCACTGTTAGAGGAAATTTATTATCATGAAATGCGACCTAAACAAGGATTCGTTTTTCAGCGTGTGTACACGGATGATTTGAGTTTAGATGAAACGATGGCTGTGCAAAATCAAGATGTTGTTGTGGTGCCAAAGGGATATCACCCAGTGGGTGTACCTGACGGCTATGACAGTTATTATCTCAACGTCATGGCAGGCCCGACGCGTGTCTGGCATTTTCACAATGCGCCGGAACATGCGTGGATTATTGATCGGCAATAAGTAACCGAGATTATTTTTAAAGGAGGTAAACTTCAGATGCCACAAAAATTTGATTTGATTGCCATTGGACGTGCAGCTGTTGATCTGAATGCCGTTGAATATAATCGCCCTTTGGAAGATACGAAAACTTTTGCAAAATTTGTGGGTGGGTCACCTGCCAATATTGCGATAGGATCTGCCAAACTTGGACAAAAAGTTGGCTTTATTGGGAAAGTCTCTGACGATCAATTAGGCCATTATGTCACGCAATACATGGCTAGTGTGGGCATTGATACGTCCAACATGGTTAAAGATGACACAGGACACAAAATTGGACTAACCTTTACCGAAATTATCAGTCCTGAAGAAAGCGATATTTTAATGTATCGCAATGAAGCAGCTGACCTATATCTTAATGCGCATGAAGTTTCGAGGGCATATTTGGCTCAGACTAAAATGCTAGTCATTTCTGGAACTGGATTGGCACAAAGTCCTTCACGAGAAGCTATTCTTAAGGCATTGTTAATCGCTAAAGAGCTTGGAGTCGAAGTCATCTTCGAATTGGATTATCGGCCTTATACTTGGCAGAATGCCGAAGAAACATCTTTGTACTATCAACTTGTGGCTCAAAAAGCAGATGTCATCATAGGAACGCGTGATGAGTTTGACGTTTTGGAAAATCACCAAGGCCGGACAGATCAAGAAACCATTGCCACATTATTCCAATATGACGCGAACTTAATCGTCATTAAAAGTGGCATACAAGGATCCAATGCTTATACCAAGGCTGGCGAAACTTACCACTTCGGTGTCTTCAAGACAAAGGTATTAAAGAGCTTTGGGGCAGGCGATTCTTTTGCGGCGGGATTTCTGTACGCCTATCAGCATCAGTTAGGCCTTGAAACAGCGCTTAAATATGGCAGTGCAGCAGCCTCTATTGTCATTAGCCAGTTAAGTTCTTCAGAAGCAATGCCTAACTTAGACCAGCTAACAGCGTTCATCGAAAAGGCCGAAGCTCAGGAGGTGCATCAGTCATGACTGCGACGGAATTAAATGCACAAGTAGCTGCAGATGCTAAAAAAGAAACGATTCGACTGACTACAGCACAAGCCTTGGTTCGTTTTTTGAATCAACAATACATTGATGTCGATGGTCAAGTGACATCATTTGTTGAAGGCCTGTTTGCCATCTTTGGTCATGGTAATGTCTTGGGCTTGGGCGAGGCGTTGCAGGAAGATCCTGGTCATTTGAAGGTTTACCAAGGACACAATGAGCAAGGAATGGCTAGCACGGCAATCGCTTATAGTCGGCAATTATATCGCCACAAGATATTTGCAGTCACGGCTTCAGCAGGCCCCGGATCAGCTAACTTTGTGACGGCCGCCGGTAACGCATATGTCAATAGCATCCCAATTCTGTTTTTACCCGCAGACACATTTGCTACGCGCCAGCCAGATCCAGTTTTGCAACAAATTGAGGTTGACTACAGTGCAGATACGACAACGAATGATGTGTTGAAGCCAGTATCCAAATATTGGGATCGGATTGAACGTCCTGAGCAATTGATGAGTGCGCTGCTCAAAGCTTTTGAAGTTTTGACAAATCCAGCAACGGCCGGCCCCGTGACCATCGCCTTGCCTCAAGATGTCGAGGGCCAAGCCTATGATTATCCACTCAGCTTTTTTAAGAAGCGTGTTCATGTTGTTAAACGGGTTCAGCCTAGCTCAGCCGAGTTGGCTGGAGCAGTCGAACTGATTCAAGCAAGTCAAACGCCAGTCTTGATTGTAGGCGGCGGGGCAAAGTTTAGTGATGCTGGAGCTGCCATTGAAACATTTTCTGAGCGATTTAACATTCCGATTGTAGAAACACCCACCGGCAAATCAGCGATTTCTTCAGATTTTCCTAATAATATGGGAGGTACTGGTATCTTAGGCACTGCCGCTGCCAATGCAGTCATTACCAAAGCGGATTTGATTATTGGGGCTGGTACCCGGTATACGGATTTCACGACAGCTTCTAAGACAGCAATTCACCCGGGGAAAACGCAACTTATCAATATTAATTTGAATCGCATGCAATCGTATAAATTTGACGCTTTTCCAATTGTGGCAGATGTTCGGGATACGCTCAGTCAGCTGACAGAAAGTTTATCCGATTACCGAAGCCAGTTTACCGACCTAGCAACCATTAAAGAGGCGTGGCAAAAAGAGCGTCAACGTTTGGCACACACAAATTACGATGCTCCGGCATATGTACCTGAAGTCAAAAATCAATTTGATGCTAAAACGATGGCCGCTTATGCAGAGAAGTTGCAAACACACCTAACACAAACTGAGGCAGTTATTGCCGTTAACAATACGATTGATCCGACAAGTATCATCGTTGCAGCTGCAGGTTCCTTGCCGGGCGATGTGCAGCGGATTTGGGATCCAGTCGTACCAAATACGTATCACATGGAATACGGCTATTCCATGATGGGATACGAGGTGCCAGCTGCTTTGGGTATTAAGCTGGCCCAACCTGATCAAGAAAGTTACGCATTAGTCGGAGATGGCAGCTTTATGATGCTTCATTCCGAACTAGTGACAGCACTGCAATACCATAAGAAAATCAATATTCTAGTCTTTGATAATTCAGGCTTTGCTTCCATTAATAATTTGCAGATGGCGCAAGGGAGCAACAGTTATCTCACTGAATTTCGCACTGCGGACAACGATATTATGAAGACCGATTTTGCCAAAATTGCTGAAGGCTACGGGGCAAAAGCTTATCGCGCTAACGACCGTAAAAGCTTAATTGCGGCCATTGAGGACGCTAAAAAGCAAACAGTATCAACTTTGATCGATATCAAAGTCTTACCAAAGACAATGACTCAGGGTTATGGCCAAAGTTGGTGGCGCGTGGGAGTTTCAGAAATTTCCAATAATCCAAAAGTGCAAAAAGCGTATCAGGATATTCAAACGGGTATTGATAAAGCATTTAAATATTAAAGGAGTGACAAATATGGTTGTCAAAGTTGGTGTGATTGGAACAGGTGCTATGGGGCGAGCGCATATTGATCGACTGACAAATGTTCTCACTGGTGCAGAAGTTGTCGCTGTCACGGATATTGATCACGAGGCTGCAGAGGCCGCTGTGAGAGATTTTCATCTTAACGCTAAAGTGTACCCAGACGACACTAGTCTGCTACAAGATCCAGATATTGATGCAGTTTTCGTTGTTAGTTTTGGCGGGGCACATGAGGCGACTGTCCTGAAAGCGTTGGATACTGACAAATTTATTTTTACCGAAAAGCCGTTGGCAACCACATTAGAAGGTGCCAAACGGATTGTTGATAAAGAACTGACAAAGTCTAAAAAAGTGATTCAGGTTGGCTTCATGCGTCGGTATGATCAGGGCATTCGTGCACTTAAGGAAAAATTGGACACTGGGATCATCGGTGCGCCATTAGTTGTCCGAGCGAGTCATATTAATCCAAATGTAGCCAGCAATTATTCAAATGAAATGGCGATTACGGATACCTTGATTCACGAAATTGATGAAATGCATTGGCTGCTAGATGATGAATACACTTCTATTCAGATCACTTATCCAAGACAATCAGCAGAGGTTAGGAATGAAGGCTTGCACGATCCGCAGTTGGCAACTTTGACAACCAAAAAAGGGACAGTTATTCAGGTGTTGGTTCATGTAACGGCTCAGTATGGTTATGAAGTTAAGCTGGAAGTGATCGGCGAAACAGGCGAACTGCAGTTACCGAATTATGGCCTTGGACCGATTCTGCGCTCAAATGCTAATCAGCAAACGGCTGTTGAAATGAGTTGGATCAACCGATTTATTCAGGCATATAACACTGAAGTTCAAGAATTTATTGATCAGGTTGCTAAAAGCGAGCCACCGGTCGGACCGAGCGCATGGGACGGCTATATTGCCGCTATTACGGCCGCTGCTGCGAATCGGTCACAGAAAGATCAGGAAACTGTTCTCATCAATGTGGCCGGAACACCAACTTTTTACCAAAACAAAAACGCGATTCATGCTTAGTCTTGCTTAGACAAAATAGAAAGAGGTAATTGAAACGATGACTCAAAAAACGATTAAAATCGGCATTGTTGGTTTGGGACGGCTGGGTAAAATTCATGCGACAAACATTGCGACGAAGATTCAGCACGCCAAGCTGCAAGCGGCGACAAGTGTTGTACCCGCTGAACTGGACTGGGCAAAAAAGGAACTCGGCGTCGAAGAGGTCTTTGAAGATTTTGACGACATGGTGCAACATGCGGACATCGATGCTGTCTTCATTGTTTCGCCGTCAGGATTTCATCTTCAGCAAATTGAAAGCGCTTTAAATGCTGGGAAGCATGTTTTCAGTGAAAAGCCAATTGGCCTAGATATTGAGGCAATTGAGCATACGCAACAGGTCATTGCGCAACATGCAAACTTGAAGTTTCAGTTAGGCTTTATGCGGCGGTTTGATGACTCCTATCGTTATGCGAAGCAGTTGGTAGATCAAGGTAAGATTGGTGATATTACCTTGATTCGCAGCTATAGCATTGATCCGGCGGCGGGGATGGCAAGTTTCGTTAAATTTGCAACATCTGCTAATAGTGGCGGGTTGTTCTTGGATATGTCGATTCACGACATTGATGTCATTCGTTGGTTTACCGGCAAAGAGATTGACAAAGTTTGGGCGATTGGTCTTAACCGTGCCTATCCTGTTCTGGATAAAGCCGGCGAGTTGGAAACAGGTGCAGCCTTAATGCAACTAGAGGACAAAACGATGGCCATTTTAGTGGCTGGGCGTAATGCCGCGCATGGCTACCACGTTGAAACTGAGATTATTGGGACTAAAGGGATGTTACGCATTGCTCAGGTGCCGGAGAAGAATCTTGTGACAGTCATGAATGAGGAAGGTATTATACGCCCGACTTCGCAAAACTTCCCGGAACGCTTTGCACAAGCCTTTTTAAGTGAAGAACAAGCTTTTGTGAATAGCATTTTGAATAACCAGGATGTCGGCATTACAGCAGAAGATGGCCTGCAAGGGACAAAGGCGGCATTAGCTTTGCAAGAAGCGTTTGAAAAGAATGACATTGTTCAAGTAGCGTCTGTAGACAAAAAGGTAGGTGCTTAAAGTGACGATTGAATTGGGTATTGCCCCAATCGGCTGGACAAATGATGATATGCCTGAATTAGGCAAAGAGGTTACATTTGAACAAGCCATTGATGAAATGACGTTGGCCGGTTATAAAGGGACAGAAGTCGGCAATAAATATCCTAAAGATCCGAAGACTTTGAAACACTTTTTGGATCTTAGACATTTGAAAATTGCTAGTGCATGGTTCAGTGCTTTTTTAACCACTAAACCATACGAAGAAACAGAGGCCGCGTTTATTAAACACCGAGATTTTCTCCATGCCATGGGCGCTAAAGTGATTGTTGTCGCCGAACAAGGGCATAGTGTTCAAGGTTTATTAGACAAATCGGTTTTTGACGACAAACCTCACTTTACCGACGATGAATGGGAACGTTTAGCAACAGGATTGGAACGATTGGGTGATCGGGCCCGTGAAGTCGGGATGCAAATCGTTTATCACCATCACATGGGGACGGGGGTTCAAACAACTGCGGAAATCGACCGATTAATGACAATGACCGACCCGGACAAAGTATCGCTGCTATTCGATACAGGGCATTTGGTGCTTTCTGGTGAGGATCCATTGACCATCTTTAACCGGTACCAAGATCGGATTAAGCATATTCACTTCAAAGACGTTCGCCAACAGCAGGCAGACGAAGAGCATAAAGATCATTTGAGTTTTTTAGCAGGAGTTAAAAATGGGATGTTCACTGTGCCAGGGGATGGCATGATTGACTTCAAACCGATTTGGGAAGCTATTCAAGAAAGTGGTTATGATGGATGGATTATTGTTGAAGCTGAACAAGATCCAGCCAAAGCCAATCCTTTTGAATATGCATTAAAGGCGAAGAAATACCTGGATGCAACGATGAATATTCCTCAGTCAGCATAAGTGTAGAAAGGACATGGGGAAAATGGCATTAGTTTCTGCGACGTCATTAGTGGCATCGGCATTGGCAGATCGTTACGCAATTGGTCATTTCAATATTAATGGTGCTGATTGGTTAGAGACGTATCTGAAAGTTGCACAAACGACTAAGACACCGATCATTGTCGCCACTTCCGATCGTATCATTGACTTTCTAGGCGGCTTTGACTATATGGCTCGCTACGTACGGTTTATGATGCAAGCGCTCAGTGTGACAGTACCAGTTGCTTTGCATTTGGACCATGGGTTATCAGTTGACCATGTTTATCAAGCGATTGATGCTGGTTACACGTCGGTGATGTTTGATGGTTCAAAGTTGCCCATTGGCGAAAATGTGGCCTTAACTAAAGAAGTCGTAGCATATGCCCATGCACATCATGTTTCTGTCGAGGCCGAAGTTGGTAGCGTAGGTGGTAATGAGAATGGACTCGTCAATGGGATTCGATATGCAAGCGTTGCTGACGCTGTTGAGATGGCTTCAACAGGTATTGACGCATTAGCCGCGGCACTTGGATCCGTTCACGGTGATTACGTCGGTCGGCCAAATCTGAATTTTGAACGCATGGCCGAGATTGCAGCGGCTACTAAATTACCTTTAGTGCTTCATGGTGCGTCTGGCATTTTAGATGATCAGATCCAACAGGCGATTCAGTTAGGCACTGCAAAAATCAATATCAATACAGAAGTTAATACAGTTTGGACGAGTGCTGTGACCAAAGCCCTGCAAGCCAAACGTTCCAATCATGACCCGCAACCAATTTTAACTGCTGGTAAGCAAGCAATCGCGTATTTGGTAGAAGCGAAGATGAAGGCATTTCATGTGTTAGGGAAAAGTACTCGCCTATCTTCTATGAGTTGATGTGAACAACAAATTTATCCAAGAGGGAGAGATTAAGATGCCACTCATTCGTTTTGATATGATCAAAGGCCGATCACCTGAAGAGATTAAGGACATTTTACAAATTGCTCACGAGGTCATGGTAGCAGCTTTTGACGTGCCACCACGAGATCGTTATCAGATCGTTCATCAACATGAGCCTTATGAAATGGTCGTCGAGGACACAGGATTAGATATTCCAAGAACAGATAGGGTCATTGTCATATCGATTGTGAGTCGAGTCCGAACCATTCGACAGCTAAAGAAATTTTATCAAGATTTAGCAGATAAATTGGAAACTGCCGGATTAGTGGACAAGAATGACCTCATGATTAACGTTTCATTCAATGATGATCAAGGCTGGAGCTTCGGACAAGGGAAGGCACAGTTCCTTGAAGGTAGTCTGTAACGACAATTGAATTAGAAGCAAACGCAATATCGTTGACCACTTACGCAATAAATCTGAATTGGTTACGATCAGTGTTCAACGGATTTCTAAGGCAAAATCAGCGATATTAGGTTTTTAGTTTTTTCCATGAGAAAAGCATCTGCCATGAGGTTGCGGCAGATGCTTTTTTATATACTTTGAAAGATTGGGCAAGGGCAAGGCGGTGAGCTCAAGCGCTTAGTGCCGCGTTGCATCAATTGTTGCTCTTACTTGGCGGAAAAGCGGTGCTGTCTGACTATCGGTTTTGATGGCACTGATCATAAAGAGCGTGTCCATAATGCTGATTTCGGCAATCAGTGCATGAAGCGCCTCAGTGCGGTAGCGTGATTCTTCAGCAACTGCAACAAAGGCAGCATCTGCCATTTTGACTAAGCGCGAAGTTGGGGAACCGGTAATGACGATTAAAGGCACTTGTTGTTTCTTAGCTAGTTCAGCTAATGCAATGGCATCTTTGTCCTCTCCTGAATGCGATGTCAGGATCATCGCATCGCGCGGGCTAAGATGTGTGGCGGCCATTAGCTGCATGTGGTAGTCAGCCGCATAGGCCACGGGAATCGCCGTGCGCAAAAATTTATGGTAACCGTCTAGTGCAACAAGATTACTGGCACCTAGTCCAAAAAGTCCGAGATGCTCGGCATGGGTAATCCATTTAACAGCCTTGATCAAAGCATCAGTATCTAGGTTTGCTAAGGTTGTTCTCAGTGCATCAATGTTGGAGGTGAAAATTTTTTGCGCTAGCGTATCAACGGAATCTTTGGGACTCAACTCAGCAAAAAGCGCATGATCATCCTCTGGTGAAGTCTGCGCCAACGCCATGCGTAAGGCCTGAAAGTTTGTGTAACCTAAGGCTTTAGCAAAGCGGGAAATCGTCGCTGTACTGACGCCGGTCAATTGGCTGAGTTCCGAGATGTTGGCCTGACTGGCATGGTCCGGGTGGGCTTGAAGATAGGCAGCTAGCTTTTTCTCCTGGCCACTTAGATTCGGTTTATAAATTTGCAGTTGTACCAGAAAGTCATGCATCTTGATCCCTCCTAAAAATACATTCACCAGAGCAGAAACGAGAATGTCAGAATTTTAAGTCGCATTGTCAGAGTGCGTTTATTGTCTAAGGCTGATGGTTAATTGCACCAAGCGAAACACCACTTTTCGAATTCAGTATAGCATGAATGATAGCGGTGTGAAAATAATTTACGGTCAAATTACTTGATTTTTGTAAACGATTTACATACAATGGCATCAGGATATAAGATAACCATCACAGAAGCGGCTTGTTTTTTTGAAAACGGATGGTCACAGGGTCAAATAACGAGGAGGCAGCAAACATGCATATTGGCATGGTTGGTTTAGGAAAAATGGGTATGAATCTGGTCGCAAATATGCGCGATCATGATATTGAAGTGACAGCATTTGATTTGAACGACAAAGCGCGAGAAGCGGTAGGGCAATATGGGGCCAAGGCAGTGGCAAGCCTGGATGCCTTAGTTATGAGCTTGGCATCTCCGCGGATCATCTGGAGCATGGTGCCTGCTGGCAAACCGACAGAAGCCACGATTAGTCAGCTAGCTAAACTGTTGCGGCCAGATGATATTGTGATTGATGGCGGCAACTCCTATTATCAGGATTCAATCGCACACGGAAAGCTGCTAGCTGCTGAGGGAATTCATTTCTTTGATGTCGGCACTTCAGGCGGCATGGCCGGTGCACGCGCCGATGGCAATTTCATGATTGGTGGCGACAAGGCGATCTTTAACAAGATTGAGCCGCTGTTCAAGGCGATCGCTGCAAAAGGTGGCTATCTGTATACTGGCCCAGCTGGATCTGGTCACTATTTGAAAATGGTTCACAACGGTATTGAATATGGGATGATGCAGGCGATTGGTGAAGGCTTCGATGTGTTAGCCCACAGTCCGTATGACTACGACAATGCGGCGGTTGCCAACATGTGGAACAATGGCTCGGTGATTCGCAGCTGGCTGATGGATTTGGCCGCCAATGCCTTTACCGAGGATGCGAACCTTGAAAAGATTCAGGGTATCATGCACAGTTCGGGTGAAGGTGCTTGGACCGTTGAAGAAGCCTTACGTCTACATGTTGCAACGCCGGTGATTGCCAGTTCGTTGATGATGCGCTATCGCTCTGAAGAAGCAGATACGATGACGGGTAAAGTGGTCGCTGCCTTGCGTAATCAGTTTGGCGGCCATGCGGTTGATCCAATTAAGTCAAAATAACTTGCAGAACCATCGTGATATCGCCATTTTAATAACTAAGTCAAAAATTGATTAAGTAAAGGAGATAAGCATGGCAATCAAATATATGATTGGCGTTGATCTGGGCACTACTAGCACAAAGGTCGTTTTGTTTGATCTCAAGGGTCACGCAATTGCAACCGCTAACAATCCCTACCCGTTATATCAAGATACGCCCGACATGGCTGAGGAAGATCCGGAAGAGATTTTTGCAGCGACAGTTGGCGGTTTAACTGAAGTGATGCATCGCGGTAATGTCCAACCCGATGAACTTGGTGGGGTTTCCTTTTCCGCAGCGATGCACAGTCTGATTTTGATGGACGAAAATGATAAGCCGCTGACGCGCGTCATCACGTGGGCTGATAACCGAGCAGCAGCCTATGCAACGAAGCTGAAGCAAAGCGATTTAGGGATGACACTGTTTAAAAATACAGGTGTGCCGACGCACCCGATGTCCCCATTGGTTAAATTGCTTTGGTTGAGTGCCGAACATCCAGAATTGGTCGCTCAGACTTCCCACTTTATTGGCATTAAAGACTTTATTTTGTTCCGCTTCTTTGGCCGATATGTGCAGGATTACTCGCTGGCTAACGCAACTGGGCTCTTTAATATTCACACCATGGATTGGGATGACCGTGCACTTGATGTTGCCAATGTTCGGCGCGATCAATTGCCAGAACTGGTCGACACCAGTTATCAGTTGACAGGATTAAATGCCAACTATGCGGCGGTGACCGGTATTGATGCTAAAACGCCTTTCATTCTCGGTGCCAGTGATGGGACATTGAGCAACCTTGGCGTTGGCGCGATTGATCCTGGTGTCTTGGCGGTGACCATTGGTACGTCAGGTGCAGTACGGGTTGTGACTGACAAGCCGGTAGTTGATCCGCAAGGGCGCCTGTTCACTTACTACCTGTCACCGAATCACTGGGTTGTTGGCGGTCCAGTTAACAACGGTGGTATTGTCTTCCGCTGGGTTCGTGATCAACTTTTTGCACCAGAGAAATTAACGGCTGAGCAACTGCAAGTTGATTCCTATGAAATTCTGACAGAAATTGCCAGCAAGATACCCGCTGGTGCTGATGGCTTACTTTTCCATCCATATTTAGGCGGAGAACGGGCACCGATTTGGGATGCCAATGCACGTGGCAGTTTCTTTGGCTTAACCCGGCAGCATACACGTGCGCATATGGTGCGAGCAGCACTTGAAGGAATCGTTTACAACCTATATATGGTGATGCTGATGATCGAAGGTATCACTGGCAAACCAAAAGCCATCCAGGCTACTGGCGGATTTGCGCGCAGTGCACTGTGGCGCCAGATGTTGGCTGACGTTTTTGAACAGGAAGTCAATATTCCGGAAAGCTTTGAAAGTTCAGCCTTGGGAGCAGTTGTTTTGGGAATGAAGTCACTGGGACTGATTGACGATTTGAACGTGGTTAAAGATATGATTGGTGTCACCAATACCCATGAACCCAATGCTGACAATTTTCAAGCTTATCGTGAGTTGTTGCCAATCTGGATTCGATTGACGCGTAAACTTGGCAGCGAGTATCAAGCAATTGCCGACTATCAGCGGGCGCATCCAGATCCGAATGCCCATATAGCTGCTGAGGATTAGTCGCCAGCACTGCGCCTGTTGTCCGTGCTAAGACGGAATATGCTGGTTCGATGGGAAAATAGCGAGAATGAAGCAACTGGGTACACAGATCAAACGACATGTCTCGAGAAAAACGTCAATGAACGTTTTTCATAAATAAAATTGTAAGCGATTTCTTAATCTGTAAAATTTAGGGGGAATAGAAATGGATATACTCGTCCTGGTCTTAGGTATCCTGCTCTTGCTGGTGCTTATCATCAAGTTTAAGTTCAACACGTATGTTTCCTTGATCATCACAGCTGTCGTCGTTGCCCTTGGTTTGGGAATGGCGCCAGCCAAGATTGCGACCAGTATTCAAAATGGGATTGGCGCGCAACTAGGTGAGCTGGCCTTGGTCTTCGGCTTCGGTGCCATGCTTGGTCGATTGGTTGCTGATGCTGGTGGAGCTTACCGCATTGCGCATACCCTCATCAATGCCTTCGGTCGCCGCGGATTGCAACTTGCCGTTGTTTTGGCATCTTTCATTATCGGTATTGCTTTGTTCTTTGAAGTTGGGATTGTCTTGCTGGTTCCAATTGTTTTCGCCATTGCGGCTGAAGCAGGCGTTCCAATTCTGACACTTGGTATCCCGATGGCAGCGGCTTTGTCGGTGACCCATGGGTTCTTGCCGCCACATCCAGCTCCAACGGCGATCTCGACTGCATTAGGCGCTTCTGCTGGTCTGGTTTTGGCCTATGGCGTGATCATCGCCATTCCGACTGTTTATATTGCCGGACCGTTGTTTTCCAAACTTGCGCATCGCTTTGTGCCAGATGCTTTTGAAAGGCGCGGTAATTTGAAAGCATTGGGGCCGCAAAAAACCTTTAAATTGGAAGAAACACCAAGTTTTGGCATCTCCGTTCTCACATCACTTTTCCCAGTGATTTTGATGGCGATTGCCACGGTTTATGAATTGGTATTTCATGGTGGCAAACTTCCAAAGATACCAAATGGTCTTGATAACGTTATCGCATTCATTGGTTCACCAAGTATCGCCATGCTGATTTCATTGTTGTTCGCTATGTGGGCAATGGGCTATGCGCGCAAGCTGCCAGCCAAAGCCATTATGACAACCCTCGAGGACGCTGTGAAATCAATTGCGATGTTACTACTCGTCATTGGTGGCGGCGGTGCCTTCAAACAAGTCCTGATTGATGGTGGCGTCGGCGACTCAGTAAAAAATTTGTTCGTTGGCTCAGGCATTTCACCACTTATCTTGGGTTGGCTGATTGCGGTTGTCTTACGAATTGCACTGGGATCCGCGACTGTTGCGGCCATGACAGCCTCTGGACTGGTTCTGCCACTCATGCAAAGTGCTGGCATCCAGCCAGCTTTGATGGTACTGGCAATTGGTGCGGGTTCATTAGCTGCCAGTCACGTTAATGACGCCGGTTTCTGGATGTTTCGTGAGTACTTTGATTTGACCATTAAACAGACCTTGTTGACGTGGACATTGTTAGAAACCATTATTTCAGTTGTTGGACTTGGTGGGGTGCTGTTGTTGAGTTTGGTGGTTTAAGTGAAGAAATAAAAAAAGCTGGCAATGCCGGTTTTTTTTATCTGTTTCAAGATGAAATGAGGATGGATAAGTTCTTAGAGATACTGATGGTTTGGCACTATCCGACCCAACTTAGTAGACCGCGGTCACCGTTTTCCTGTCAAACCGGCCAGCATTCACGAAGATTAAAATGATCTCGATTCGCCCGACTGACCACAATATGATAAACTTACGCCATTCGCTAATACAGAAATGGAGATCGTTTACACATGTACGAACCAACTAAAAAACGCCGCGTTGCCGAAGACGTGGCCAAGGTTTTCCCTAAAGAAGTCACCAATCAGATTTTTGATGTGATCGCTGTGATGAATAAGGCTAAGCAAATTGTGACAGCACCAGTCGCCATTGCATTTTCGGATGATTATACCGATGATGAAATGTATGCCATGATCATTCAAGGCAATCTTGCACCAGCACAAGAGTTTCCGCTTACCTATGCTGGCGAAAAGCCATTTTTGGGTCATGGGTATATCCTTGTGGTCAAAGATAAGCCGAAAACAATTCGGCTGGATTTCAGTACGGCTAATCCGTTTAAGGCAGAAGAATCCAAATAAAACTGGCCTTTTCATGAAAAGTTCGATACAATAGTAAACCGTAATCGTTACCGTTTACTATTGGGAGGCAGCTATGAGCGAACCGATTTTGACCGTGGATCATCTCAGCTTTGGTTTTCGGGATCAACAGCTTTATCAGGATCTGAGTTTTCAGTTGAATGTGGGCTCAATGACAAGTCTTGTTGGTCCGAACGGGGTCGGCAAAACAACCTTAATTCGGTTACTAATGGCGCAACTAAAACCGCAAGCCGGAACGATTCGCTTTCGGCAACAGCCACCGGTTCGATTGGGTTATGTGCCGCAGTTCCGGAATGTTGATACGGAATTTCCGTTGTCGATCCGCAGTTTCATTCAACTCCGGCAGTTGGATCATCTCTTTTTCTGGCATACGGGTAAGGAGAAGGCTGCCTTGGATGCCGTGATTAAAGCGACTCACCTTGGTAAAATTGCTGATACGCGGCTTGGAATGGCGAGTGGCGGCGAAAAACAAAAGGCTTATCTGGCACAAGCTCTTTTAGATGATCCTAACTTTCTGATTCTGGATGAATCAACGGCCAGCTTAGATGTCAACACGAAGCAGGAGTTGATGGATCTGGTGCAGGAGTTGAATCAAACGCGGCAATTAACGGTGCTATTTGTGACGCATGATCTGAGCTTAGCCAAAAAGTACACCCAACAATACTTACTACTGACCGGGTCAAGTTATGAGATGAAGCCAACAGCGCAAATGGATTTGAAAGCAATGCCAGAAGAATTACGCAATGATGCCGAGAATCGTGGGGTGATCGCATGAATTTATTTGCTTATGCATTCATGCAAAATGCATTCATGGCAAGTACGTTTATTGCCATTACCACAGGCATTGTCGGTGTGTTCGTCGTTGCGCGGAACATGTCGTTCTTAGCCCACACACTTTCTGAAGTTGGGTTTGCAGGCGCTGCGTTTGCGGTGTTTGCTGGCATCAGACCGTTAGACGGGATGTTGTTGTTCACAGCGATCAGTAGTATCAGTGTTGGCCGCATGTCCGTTCAAGCATCGCGGCGAGAGGCCTCGATCAGTGCGGTTTCCAGCTTGTTTATTGGTTTAGGAATTTTGTTTCTGTCACTTTCCAGCGCCAATGCTAGTTATGCAACCACCATTTTGTTTGGGAGCATCATCGGAATCTCCCGCGCCGATGTCTGGCAACTGGTGGCATTGGCCGCCGGCGTACTAATAACGTTGTATTTTGGCTATCGGCGTCTCGCGTTTGATTCGTTTGATCCGGTTGGTTCGGCGGCGCAGGGATTGAAAAGTAAATATATTTCCATTTACTTTCTGCTCATTCTTGCTGTTTCGGTTTCGATTGGAGCGCAAATTGTCGGAAGTTTGTTGGTCTTTATCTTACTGACCTTACCGCCCAATGTCGCTAAGTATCTGGGTCGAACTTTACCGCAGATGATTGTGATTTCCGTCATTACCGCTTTAATCGGGGTTTGGAGCGGCTTGTATTTAGGCTTTTTGACGAACTGGCCGGTGACGTTTTTCATCGCTGCCATTGAATTTCTTTTTTATTTCTTGGCATTGTGGTACCATCACCGAACAAACTAAGCAATTGAAAAAGGACTCGCAACACAAACCGTATTGAGTAGCGGTTGTGTTGTGAGTCTTTTTTGACGTAGTTAGTGTTGATGGCGATATTTGTGCAGAAATTCAGCAACTTCCTGTTGGTAATCGTGGCGCTGTTCGAATTGTTTGAGGTAAGCAGCATTGTGAGTGCTGGTGGCGCCAGTGTGGCGTAACTTCGTGTAAACCTCAGGATAAGGTAACTGCTGTTGCTTGGCTAGTGATAACTCTGCGGACACGTCGTAAGGCACCTGCCGCAGATCAAGATCGGTGATGGCACCATCATTGAGTTGCAGCAATGCATAGTCGGCGTAAGTGGTTGTTTGCAGGTGTGGCCGGGGTGAATAGGCTTGGCCAATAGAACCTGGATTGAGGATGACTTGACCGTTACTGGTGTAGCGCAGTAGCTGTTGGTGGGTATGCCCATAAACAGCTAGATCAATTTGCGAATCTGGGGCAATTTGGTCAAAGTTGAGTTGTGGTTGATCAGGATATAAGGCATGTCCATGATTTTTGTCAGGAAGGTTGTGTGCTAGACTGACGATCAAACCATCTTGCTCGAAAACTTCATGCAGCGGCCAATTTCGAATTGTTGCCAGATTTTCAGCCGTGAGGTGCGGCCACAGATAGGCAACCAGTCGACTAAAGTAAACATCTGTTGGCTGTGACAGATCAACTGGTCCATCCAGTACCCAGAATAAATCGTCATCCCAGTTGCCTTTAACAATATGTGTGGGTTTGAGTCCTTGCAGCGTCGCCCATAACTTATCAGAACCTGGACCGGGTAAAAACAGATCGCCTAGAAACCAGTATTCATCCACTTGATGCGCCTTCGCATCCTGAATGACCGCTGAAAAGGCCGTCATATTGCCGTGAATATCCGATAAAATGGCGATTGTCGTCATGCTTGATCCCACCTGTCGTTCATCGTAATCAACCCTTGCGTTCCGAGGTTGCCCTTACCAGTATTAACCATTTGTTCATACAGCTGTTTGGCCAATTGCGTGGCTGGCAGTTGTAAGTGCATGTTATCGGCTTCATCCAGAGCAATGCGCAGATCTTTTAGAAAATGTTTTGCAAAGAATCCCGGCGTATAGTCGCCTTGCAGGATACGTGGTCCGTAGTTGCTGAGACTCCAGTTGGCACCTGCGCCACCGCCAACCACTTTAAGCGTTTCGTCAAGATCCAGGCCAGCAGCCTTAGCATAGACAAGCATTTCGGTAAGACCGGTCATGGTGCCAGCGATCATGATTTGATTGGCCATTTTGGCATGTTGCCCTGAGCCGGCCGGGCCAAAATAATTGACTGAGGCGGCGATGGGCGTGAAAAGTTGCTGCAATCGCGATAACAAAGTCTTGTCACCACCGACCATGATGGTTAGCGTGCCATTTTTGGCGCCGATATCACCACCAGAAACTGGCGCATCAACGGCTTGCAGGCCTTTCTCGGCAGCCTTAGCAGCAATTTTCTTCGCCAGAGTGGGGGTACTGGTTGTCATGTCAATGAGCAGTGCCCCTTTTCTTGCCCCAGCTAAAATGCCATCGCTACCAAAATAAATGGTTTCGACGTCTTGCGGAAATCCGACCATTGAGAGAACAATGTCGCACTGCGCAGCAACAGCGTGCGGCGATTCGGCCCAAGTAGCTCCAGCCTCAATGACTGGCTGTGCATGGGCCTGCGTTCGGTTAAAGACGACCACTTCTTGGCCATTCTTTAAAAAGTTCTTGATAATACCGGTGCCCATCACACCGGTGCCAATAAACCCAAGTTTCACACTGCTCATCCTTTCTGCAAAATTTCTTCTAATTCAGCGAGTCGTTGTTCAAATAGTGAGAAGGCGGCTTCTAAATAATCTGGCTTGGTCATATCAACGCCGGCCGCTTTCATTGTATCAATCGCATACTTGGAACTGCCAGATTTCAAGTAGCCGATATAGCGGGAAACCGCCTCTGGTTCGCCACCGCTGATGCCGGCGGCCAGAGTCGAGGCAGCGGCAAAACCAGTTGCGTACTGGTAAACATAATAATTGTAATAGAAATGTGGAATACGAGCCCATTCAAAGGCAATTTCAGGATCACGTGCAACATCTGGTCCGTAATAACGGGCATTGAGATCCGCATAATAGGAGGACATGCTGGTTGCCGTCAATGGTTCACCATGCTGGTCTTGTTGATGAATCCAATGTTCAAAGTCAGCAAATTGAGCCTGACGGAAGACCGTTCCTTTGAAGCCGTCTAGATAGTAATTCAAAATGTACGCCCGAACTTTAGGATCATTGGTGTTTTTTAGGAAGTAGTCCGTCAATAAATTTTCATTGGTTGTTGAGGCAATTTCTGCGACGAAGATTGGGTAGTCGCCATAAACGTAAGGCTGGTGATGACGAGTGTACCAGCTGTGCACACTGTGACCAGTTTCGTGAACCAAAGTGTACAATTCATCAACGGCATCGTGCCAGTTCAGTAAAATGAACGGATTGGTGTCATACGCGCCACCGGAATAAGCGCCGGACCGTTTGCCCTTATTTTCGACGACATCAATGTAACGATTATTAAAGATTTCCCGCATATGATCTAAATAATCATTTCCCAGCGGAGCCAATGCCTTTAAGGCTTCGTCTTTTGCCTGATCGAGGGTGAAACTCAATGGCGGACGTCCGGTCAGCGGTGTGTAGATATCATACATATGCAGTTGATCGACATTCAGAATCTTTTTACGTAAGGCAATATAGCGATGTAGTAATGGCAAGTGAGCGTTGACTTGATCAAGCAGTGTTGTGTAGACACTTTCGGGGATGTGGTTACTTGCCATTGCAGCAGCGCGAGCATCGGGATAATGATGCGCTAAAGCATTGAAGTTATGAGCTTTGATCTGGCCACTCAATGTTTGAGCAAAGGTATTCTTAAGACTTTCATATGCCCGCAGCAAAGCCTCAAACGCGTCTTTACGCAGCTTGCGATTTGTTGACCGAATGAGTTGGCCATACAAACCATTGCTGAGTTGCACGGTCTCACCGTCTTCATTTTCAACAAAGCCAAATTGCAGGTCGGAGTTGTTCAACACATTAAAGGTTGCATGACTGGCATTCAGCGCATCCCCAGCACTGGCAATTAATGACTCAGCCGCTGTGGTCAGGACGTGTTGGCGATTCACAGTGATGGCATCAATAAAGTGGCCATAGGGTTTGAGGCTTTCGGTATCGCGCCAAGCGGTCAGCTGATCGGCTGGAATCGCCAGAATTTCCGGATCCATGAAGGCTAATTGGCTGGCAAGATCAGCTGCCAGACTTTCTGCTTTGGCATTCATGGCTTGATACGCTGCATTGCCAGTGTCTTGATCACTTTTCAAGCTGGAATAGACATAAACCTTTTCAAAGCGTCTGAACACCGCGAGAACGGCTTTGATACCTGCGACAAGTGCTTCAGGCGACTTGCCCAATGTACCCTTAAGTGCTGCCGCTTCCTTTGCTTGCTGACGAACGGCTTCAAAGTCAACTTGCCAAGCCTTGTCATCTGGATAAATAGTCGTGAGATCCCATGTCAATTCGGTAGGGACTTCTGCGCGTGCCGGTAAATGTTGCATCTAATCAGCTCCAATTTCTAATATTTCTTTAATGTTACCATATTGAGGCGGCATTTGAGGTAAATCCCTTTTTTCTTCATAATTATCTGCTAAACTACTCTGGAAACTAAAAGTGGAGTGAAGCTCGAATGGACAAGCAACCAGATTTAGATCAACGAACATTAAAACGCAAACCAAAACGACGTCATCCGATTCTTCGTGCGTTGGCTGTCATAGCTCTCGTTGCCTTTTTTCTCGCTGGTGGATATGCCGCTCGATTTTATTCTCAAGCCAAAAAAGCAGTTGCAAAAACGTATGATCCAGTTAGTACTAAGGCAGTCAGCTCAGATCTCGATGGCAAAAAACCGATCAGTATTCTTCTATTAGGAACCGATACCGGAGCCTTTGGTCGGAAAGATACCGGTCGATCTGACACCATGATGCTGGTCACAATCAATCCTAAAGAGAAGAAAACAACGATGACCAGCATTCCTCGTGACACGCTGGCAGAGATGGTCGGTACTGGAAGCGACTCGCCGACATACGAGAAGATTAATGCGGCGTATGCGTATGGCCAATCCGATGCAGCTATTAAAACAGTTGAGAAGTTATTAGATGTACCGATTAATTATTACGTCACGGTCAATATGGCAGGCTTATCAAAAATCGTTGATGCTGTCGGCGGTGTGGATGTCAATGTTCCGTTTAGTTGGACAGACTGGAATACCGGAGGCCAAACCTTTAAAAAAGGAAAGGCGCATCTCGATGGCGGGATGGCATTGGCATACGCCCGAATGCGTGACGAAGATCCTGAAGGCGACTATGGTCGACAAAAACGTCAGCAGGAAGTTATCAATCAAATCGTTAAACACCTTTTATCGGTCAAATCGTTGACAAATTACCAAAAGGTCATGGATTCCTTATCATCTAGCATGCGGACCAACCTAACATTTGATGATATGATGTCAATTGCGCAAAATTATCGCGCTTCAGCAACTACCATTGATCGTCAACAGCTTAAAGGGATTGGCGTTTATATTGATGAGGCTGCTTATCAGGTGATGACAACCGAAACGCTTCAAAAGATGTCCAATGAGCTGCGTGGGCAGTTAGGGCTTGAAAGCAAGACGCTAAGTAATTTTAATACTCAGCAAAATGAAATTAACAATGCGAATGGATTTGATTGGACAGCGAACAATCCGGTCTACACTGTGTCGCTCGATGGTGCGACAACCGGACCGTGATCAAAAAAACAGCAGCACTCTGGCTTCATTGCCAAGGCTGCTGTTTTTTTGTGAGCGCGAGTAGGAGCGCTCAGGCTTCTGCGACTGGGAGCGCGTCATGGTGAAGCGCTATACTGAATATTTTTTGCCTGATGAGAAATCAAGACGTTTTTAATCTGGATCAGGCAAATCCGGGGCCAATTTGTGACCGCTAAGTTTAGCGGCGATGAACCCCGAAAGAAAGCCGATGAGCAGAAATGGCACAAAATCCATCCCGATGCCGAACCAAGGAATATAGGTTGTAGCGAATTGTTGAATGCTACTGAAAATCGGTAGTTGTGCTAGCCCAGCTGGTAAGGCATGGATGGCATCTAAAAGCGCAGGGATCATCGTGAAGGCAACCGTAGTTTTATAGATTCGGGTATTTTTTCCAATCCAAGGATGCATGAGGCCGAGCATGATTAAGGCAATTGCCAGCGGATAGAGCAGCATTAAAATTGGCGTTGAATAAGCAATGATCTGATCCAACCCGAAATTGGCAATCAGGAAAGCACCAATTGTCGTCATTGGCAGGAAAAAGTGATAGCCAAGTTTTGGAAAACGATGACCGAGATCTTGCGAGAAGGATGTCACAAGACCGATTGCGGTGGTTAAGCAGGCAAGCAGCGTCATCGCGCCTAACAAGGCCGTGCCAATCAAACCGGTATAATGTGTCATGATCTGGTTAAACGCCGTCCCACCGTTTGCTGTGAGCTTAGAGAAGCCAAGACTGATTGCTCCTAGCAAGATCAGGAGCATGTAGATCAAAGCTTCCAAGCCCATGGCCAAGGAGCCTACTTTCGCAACAGCCTTGGCGCGAGTGGATGCCTGGTGCAAGCCCATGAGTTTCAAGGCTGTGATGATCGTCACACCAAAGCCTAACCCGGCCAGTGCGTCCATTGTGTTGTACCCTTGCAAAAAGCCGTTAATCAAGTTGCTACTCATGAGCTTAGGGCTGCTGGTAAAACTTATCGCACGAATATCACCTTTGATGACCAGTGCCCAAAAGAAGATCACTGCTAGCAAAATCAACAACAGCGGATTCAGCAGCTTGCCAATATAAGTCGTAATTTTACTTTCGTTGCGAGCAAGCAAGAAGGTTGTTAAAAAGAAAATAAACGAGAAAATCAAAAGGCCGATTTGTTGTTGACCTTTTCCTAAGAACGGCGCAATGCCAATTGAGTATGTGACAGTAGCGGTACGCGGGGACGCGATCAGCAGGCCTAGACTAGCGTGAGTGGCCAGCAGAAAGAACAATGCGAAGCTATGTCCCGCTGGCCGAGCAAGATCGTACATACTACTCGCACGGGTTAGACTGATCGCCATGATTGACAGCAGCGGCAACAACACAGCAGATAGCAAAAAGCCAATTGCCGCTGGTAGCCAAGCTGAACCGGCCAGTTGACCCATGTGGATCGGAAAAATCAGATTGCCAGCGCCAAAAAACATACCGAACAAAAGTGACCCTAGTGTCAAATACTGGCGCTTTGTGAGTGTGGGTTGTGGTGACATTGATATCCCTCCATTTAATCAAAACGATTGCCGACAGCGTCTTGACTGTAAGAAGGTTTTCAAAGGAGTTGGCTAATTAACCAAAAGAAAAGCCCTTAACAGTCTCGACTGTTAAGGGCGCGAATCACGCTGTACCACCTTAATTTACCGCTACGTCACCGTAAGCGGCCTTACCGTGTACGGCCAGTTGCCTGGCGATACACGATTGCTATAATGGGCGCAATCCCAACCGAAGCTTCCAAAGTCACCTCGGCAACTCGTAGACTACTTTCCCAAAGCTACCAGAGGTCTCTTCCCACCAACCGAGACTCGCTGACACCGACAACTCAGGTACTCTTCTACTCATCGTTTTTAGTCGTTTGTTGAATTGTTGTTTATTTTACGAAAAAAACGACAGATGTCAACTAAAAAGTTCAGAGCGCAAACAGGCGCGTTTAGAAACCGGAGCATAAGCTGCCCCAAGCCTAAATGGCCGGGCTTTGGCATTTAGGCTTGGAGTCCTTATGAGCAGGTTTCTGCGCCTGTTTGCGCGTTTTGAAACCTCCGAGATCAAGTAGTCCCTTATTAGTCAACACGGTTCTAAGCAAAATTTGCGCAAACAAAAACCCTCCGCACTGATGCGAAGGGTTAAAGCAATCTATTAACCTACGACTTCAACCGTCGCAGTCAAAACTCCAGCTGAAGGAATCTGTGAATTCGGCATTGCAACATCCAATTGATTAGGGTTGCCAGCTGCAAAACTACCAGTATCATTAACAGTCCGATACCAAACAGTGCCATCAGATAATGTAATCTTCAGACGGGTACCTTTCGGGAATACGGAGAGGTTAGCAGCAACGCCGCCGTAACCCAAACCAGACCCAAGCACGGACGGATCATAGAAACTTAACTTGAAAGTACCTTTGTTGGTGGTTGTATCCGTCGAAGCTGTTGTAGCAGCGCTTGATGAAGCAGAAGCGGCTGAAGCAGCAGATGCTGCCGCAGCATTTTGAGCTGCTTGTTGTGCTTCCTGTTGTGCTTTTTCAGCAGCCGCCTGTTCAGCAGCCGCTTGTTCTGCTGCAGCCTGTTCAGCAGCTGCTTGTTCTTCGGCAGCTTTAGCAGCGGCAGCTTTTTGATCAGCAATCTGATGTGCTGCTTCGGCAATATCATTCGTGCCGACTGTGAACGTGATTTCTTTTTTAGGATTGATCAGTGAATGTGCATTCGCCTGTTCAACTTTAGCCTCATTGCTTAACACAATTGACTTTGCGTTTACGTGACTACTATCGTTATCTGCATCGGCGTGATCGGCAATCGCTTCGACCTTTTGTGAATGGTTACTTGCCATCCCTAATAATGGTGCGAAACTGAGTAACGCGATGATAGATAATTTAATTTGCTTAGTAAAGATAAATATTCACTCCTAATATTTTGAATAGTCGTCGTTTTGTTCCCCCGAGAACACAAGACGAAGTATATAGGGGTGGTATGTCAGTAAAATACCAACATCATTACAAATATACTCAATTCAGTAATATTGTTACGTTCGTGTAACAAACGGAATGTTAAAATTTTTCGTAACAATCAGTGAACTTTTCTCGAAAAAGTGGGTTGAGACCTTGAAGTTACTGTGATATTGGCCAATTTTCTACCACAATTTGTGAATTTTTTGGAAATTTATGGGAGCCTAAACTTTAACTCTGATCGTTCATGATACAATTCAATGACTAGCCTAAACGGTGCTTTTGAGAATCAGGTATAATGAAGCTGAACTGTCAAGGAGGCCGAATTCGTGGCAATGTATCGGGAAAAACGTTTTGAAGAGATAAAAAAACTGTTGGCAGCACGCAGCGAGTTGAGTATCGAGGATATTATGAAGGCGGTTGGTGTTTCACGAGATACCGCACGCCGAGATATTGTTGCGCTTGATGCGCAAGGCGTTGCGAGACGAACTCGTGGCGGGTTGGTGTCTCTTAGCTTTGGTCACACGATTCCCAGCTACTCTGCGCGGCTGAAACGATTTTCAACTCAGAAAACAAAGATGGCTAAGTCAGCATTGACGTTAATCAAACCTGGCGGCGTTTATTTCATTGATGATTCGACAACCTTATTAAAATTGTCGCAGTCCATTCGACAACCGGTGACAGTTTACACGCACAGTTTAGACAATGCGATCGCACTCTCAGTTGAAGAACGTGTTAATTTACATCTTTTTGGTGGCAAACTGGATCATCACGCCCGGTTCTTCTTTGAACCAACGATGCTTGAAACACTTCGCCGAATCGCCTTTGATGCGGCATTTATCGGTGCAACGGCTATTGCCGAAGATGGGGTTTACTTTTCCTATATGGAAGATGCTCAGGTGAAGCAGGCAGCGGCGTTATCAGCACGCCGGGTGGTCGTGGTTTCTGAAACCGAAAAGTTTCAGATTGAAGCGCCTTATCGCGGGCTGGAACTCGGCCAGATTACCACACTTATTACGGATAAAAAATTATCGCGAACGCACAAGCAATGGTTTGCCCCACAGACACAGTTTCTGCTTGGCGACTAACAACTGCTTGACTAAAAAGGGATTGATACCTATTCAACAGCTAATAAATGATCCGGGGATTCGCACGAGTGAGGAGGTGCGTTCATGGTAAAGCCACTCGTCACCATCATTGTGCCGGTTTATAATCTTGAAGCCTATGTGGCTCACGGCTTGAAAAGCTTAATTGAACAAACTTATTCTCATTTGCAAATCATTGTGATCGATGATGCCTCAAAAGATCATTCTCCGCAGATCATTGCGCATTTCGCAGAACTGGATTCGCGTATTCAACCGATTCTGAAGCAGGTGAATCATGGGGTTTCGGCTGCACGCAATAGCGGCTTGGCCCTAGCCAAAGGCGATTTAGTTGCTTTTATGGATGGCGATGACTGGTACGAGCCGGACTTTATTGCTCACGCCGTTGACATGATGGCGCGTGGCTGGGATCTCATTGCGATGCCGTTTTATCGGGATGATCCTGACCCGCGACCGGTGCATGAGGCTTTACGCAAGCCTAAGCAGCTCACGCGGGAAGGCCTAATTCGGCAAATGCTTCATCCAATTGGTTATATTCGCGGTTATTTATGGAATAAAGTTTTTCGACGTGATGTCATCGAGCAAGTAAGGCTACGTTTTGATGAAAGCATGACAATTATGGAAGATGAACTGTTCACGGCGACTTACGTGATGGCCACTCACCGGTTTCTTTACACCGGGCATCCAGCTTATCATCATGTTGTTCGTCGAGACTCAGCGACCCAATCGTTGGGGATCATCGGTGCGGTTCCGCAGCAGCTATATGCGCTTTGGCGGATTCATCAAGTTTTACGAGTCGCACGACGAACAGAAAAGGTCACTAAGAAAGAGGCAATTAAGATTGAACATTGATCATTGGAGGCGCGGGCGTTGACAGAACATTTAATGACTTATCGCCAGCTTAAGCAAAAAGCAAAAGGGCAATTAAAAGAAGGCACGAATCGGCGCGATTTGATGCTGGCTTATTTGTTACCGAGTTTAATTCAGGCAGCTGTCGCTATCATCACGTACTTGATGGTCTTCGCCTTAATTCAAAAATTCGGCATTGACAAAGCTTTGACTGATCCAGATGGATTCCAGAATTATCTGCAAAGTGGCAATCGTACCGGAAGTATGAATACGATTCAAAGCTTGGTCAATACGATGCTGATTCAAGGGGTCAATTTTGGCGTGCTAGATCTTGTACGCCGTAAAGAGCGAGTTCAACCACTGCATGCGCTGCTAGGCCTATTTAACGGTCAGTGGTTCTGGGGTGCCATCTCATTATGGATCTTTATGTATTTCTTGACGTTGATGGGGCTGTCATTTTTCTTGATTCCTGGAATACTACTTGCATTGGGCTGGCGTCAGGCCTTTTGGGTCTTTAAAGATGGTCATGAAACCAATCAGCGCTTTTCCTCGATATCGGCGTTGATCGGTTCTTGGCGACTGATGCGCGGCTTCAAAGGCGATTTGCTCGGCCTGTATGTTTCCATGATCGGTTGGTATCTTCTGGAAAACATCACGTTCCATTTATTTGACTGGGCGATCAATCCATACTTGCAATTGGTTCACGCTAACTATTATGAAAATCGGCGCGCTTACAAGATCGCGGCTCAAGTGGCTCAATCATGACTAAAGCTGAATCGTTGTCGCCAGCTGCGAGACGGGGTATACTGACCGCGATCTCAACAAAATGAATTGTATATCGGTATTAGCATTTTGAAGGTGAGGCAAAAGACGATGGAAACTGAAGCCTATATGACACTTGCCGAAGTGAAAGCTCGGCAAGCCGCCTTAAAAGATAAAGTACCGCTAGATCAGGCTATTGCTGAAAATATTCAAAACTGGGCTCAGTGGTTGCTTGATGAAGGTTTCGAGGGCAGTTACTTCACGGCTAAGATTGACGGTGATACTATCAACATTACCGATTTAGATGGCCACCCAGCCGCCAGCATCAGCACCGATGCGCCAAGTTACGTCGAAGCATTTAAAGACAGTGATCGCATGACGATGATGGCCATTCAAACCAAACTACGCAGGTTGATCGATCGGCAGGTTTTAAAGTCGCAGTGAGCGCGAGCCAGCGCTTTTAGAAACAGGAGCCTAAATGGCCGGTTAGGTTCGAGGTTCTTATGTGTAGGTTTCTGCGATGGCGAGCGCGTTATAGACAGCAAGCCAAGCATCAAAAAGCAAGCCAAAAACGAAAACGACCGCAGATCAATCAAGCTCGTTTAGGCTCGAGTCACTTATATATGAGCTCCGGTAGTGACAACCAAACAACGTTTCACCCAAAAGCACCGCCAGTCGCTAACCATTAAAAGGTTAACGACTGGCGGTGCTTTTGAGTGCTTTGTCAGACTAGTAAAGTTTCATCTGATTCAATGGCCAATAGCGCCAAACAACAACTGATTGAATTTTTGACTTATCAACAAATCCAAAATCGCGGCTGTCATGGGATACTAGCCGATTATCACCCATCACGAAGTATTTGCCGGCTGGTACCTTAGCAGATTTCGTTGAGGAAAGGGTTTTGATGTTGAAGTCATTGGTGAATTTAATCGTTGAAGCATCAAGTCCCTGCTGACTGGCCCATTTATTAATCTCGTCGGTGGCAAACTTTTTGTTCAAGTATGGTTCGGCAATCTTCTTGCCGTTCACTGACAATTGATTATCTTTTGAACTAACGGTGTCACCAGGCATGCCAATGACACGTTTAATATAGAGAGAACCAGGCCGATCAGGGGCATTAATAACCACGATATCGTTTCGCTTAGGCTTTTTGACGCGGATAGAATACAAACGATCACCGTTTTCCAAAGTCGGTTGCATCGAAGTTCCTTGCACCACATCTTTGCTCAACACATAGCGCATCAGTAGTTGACTGGCAAAGAAGATAACGGCAAAAAGGACAAGGAATTCGAGCACCGTTTTTAAGGTGGAATGACTGTTATTTTTCACAATGACACCTTCCGGAACAGAATAACTTCAGTCTACCACAAGCCGAACGCTCGCAACTAGGAAGATCACCGGTCAATTTAATCGTATTTTGGGAAAAAGCCGCTATTTTCGGCTTGCCGGCATAAATCGACAATTTGCGCATATTCGGCTAACATCAGGCACCAACGATGCGGCAAACTTGTATACCCGTATGCAAGTCCAGCTAAACCGCCAACAAGCGCGCCAGTTGTATCGGTAGCGCCACCTTGGTTCACGGTTTGTAAGACGGCATCGTGATAGTCCGGTTTACTTTGCAGTGCCTTAAGTGTGCGTGCTAACAAACTGATCGGATCGGTAGCACTCCCATCAGGCCACTTATCATCTGCCAAGGCTGCTTGAAAAGCTTCAAAAATTGGCTGGTAAGGCTGCGTGGTTCCAAAATAACTACCTGCTTTGTCGATACCAGTGGCAATGGCACTCGGTAAATCTGGCGTCGCGCCAAGTAATTCAACGGCAATTTGCATGTAAATGCCAGCAGCAACCAAGTTTTCAGCGTCTTGGTTAGTAATATGAACAAAAGTTTCAAGTACCTTAACACCTTCAGCTTTTTGAAAAAGACTCGTGTCAAAAGTTTGATAGGCGAAAAAGGCGAATGGCAAGATTCGAATGAGTGCCCCGGGTTCTTTGGCGGCGGCAACTGATTGGCCAGTTTTAAGTGCTGTTTCAATGCTTGGCCAGATATCCGGACTGCGTTTGCCATAAGGAGCATACTTACCCGCGGTGAACCAAGCCTGGTAAGCCTTGATTAAGGCTTGTTCATCAAAACCGTGCTGCAAGGCATCTAATCCGACTAACGCGAGTCCAGTTTCGTCAGAGTAGGTGCCAGCAGGTTGGTTAAAGGTGCCATAACCCTTCATGGTGGTCACCGGTGCTGCGGTTAATTCAGCCGCATTTTGTCCCTTAACTGGCAATCCCAACGCATCACCGATCGCAAAACCAACGGTGCCGTGAATCAAGCGTGATTCCATGATACCCATTTAGGTTCCCCCTCTATGTATATGTCGTGTCGTGATTTTGACATTTTCTCAGGTCATCCGAAGCATACTTAACCTTGTCAAAGGGCAGACCACATATAAATTCTTTGATATTACTATGGAGCTATTATTTCGCTAGAACGCATAAAATTGCAAAAAATTTGCTCCGTTGTAAAAATAACCATGCTGTGATAGCCTAGCAAGCAGTGACTATTTTCAGAAAGAGCGTGAATAAGGGAGCCAGAGCCAGTGTCATCATTGTGTCAATTGGCATTGAGGCCACCCGCATGCAAACTGTCACAGCTTGCGAAGTGGTTTCAGCAAACGCTCTAAGCAACCAATCAGCTGTCGTTTTTTATACGTTTTAGTATAGGAGGAATCATGAGTGTTCTTACCGTAACCGGCCTGTCACAGCGCTTTTTAGACAAAGTGTTGTACCAAGATGCCAGTTTTCAAGTAAATATCGAAGACCACCTTGGCGTGATCGGGCAAAATGGGGTCGGCAAGAGTACCCTCATTAAGATTCTGACAGGGGCACTGACGCCTGATGCAGGTAAAATCGTCTGGCAGAAGCACTTACATGTTGGCTATTTGGATCAGTATGCGAATCTTGTACCCGGCCAAACAGTTATTGAATTTTTGCGGACCGCGTTTAGTGATCTCTACCGTAAAGAAGCAAAAATGAATCAGATTTATGCCGATTATGCTAATCATCCCGATGACGATTTACTGGCCAAAGCAGGGGAGCTGCAACAAGAGCTTGAAGCGGGCGATTTTTATGATCTGGAAACAACGATTCAAACTGTTGCTGAAGGCCTTGGGATTACAGCAATGGGGATGGATCATCCTGTTGAAGCATTGTCTGGCGGCCAGCGATCGAAGTTAATCTTGGCAAAATTATTACTTGAAAAGCCGGATATGTTGCTCCTGGACGAACCGACAAACTATCTTGATGTGTCGCATATTGCCTGGCTAACGGACTGGCTCCAAAATTTTGAGGGCGCGTTTATCGTGATCTCACATGATTTTGATTTTCTAGAAAATGTAACCAATGCTGTCTTAGATATTGAGTTCGGGCAAATCACAAAATACACCGGAACGTTAAAACAAGCCATGCGCCAAAAAGAGGCCGATCATGAGACTTATTTGAAGGCTTTTGCCAAGCAGCAAGAGACGATTAAGAAAACTGAGGCGTTTATTCGGAAATTTAAGGCAGGCACGCGCGCCACGATGGCTAAAAGCCGTGAAAAGCAGCTGGCGCGAATGGACAAATTGACGCCTCCTGGGACGCGATCCAAGGCGCATTTGGCGTTTCCGTATGCGCCTGTTAATCGACAAATCTTGGTGGATGTTAACGATTTGGTTGTTGGCTATGACAAGCCATTATTACAACCAATGAACTTTTCGGTTGCAAAAGATCAGATCATTGCTTTCGAAGGCTTCAATGGTGTCGGAAAATCGACGTTGTTAAAAACATTGCTCGGCCTTTTACCGGCGATCAGTGGCAACGTTGAAATAGCTGACAATGTTGTTTTTGGCTACTATGAACAAGAGTTGCACTGGGATCAACCTAAACAAAGCCCAGTGCAGTATTTGGAGCAACGGTTCCCAGCGCTCACGCAGAAAACCGTTCGACAGGTCTTATCACGCACTGCACTGACCAGTGAAGAGGCGAACAATCCTCTGACGATGTTGTCAGGGGGCGAACAGGCTAAGGTCAAGTTGGCTGACCTAATGCTCCAAACGACTAATATTCTAGTGATGGACGAGCCGACGAATCATTTGGACGACGACACCAAAAACGCTTTGCGTGAAGGCTTGCAACAATATCCTGGCGCAGTTTTACTAGTTTCCCATGAAGCTGGCTTCTATGATAGTTCCTGGGTTGACACAGTTGTGAACGTTGAACAGTTGCAAGTTAAAGCTTAACGTTTCGAAAAAATCAACGGCGCATGACCATCAATGATGTTTATGCTGTTATCTATAAAAAGACTTGCTGCTGTATGAACGTTCATACTGGCAGCAAGTCTTTTTTTAGTCGGAATTCGGATAATTCGGTTTGTGTTTCGAGCATACTGAATGGGTGGTGATTAAACATGCCAGACCAGTTGGGTATAAGTATAAGTCAACCGATCAGTCACCTGAACGTGCGTATTCTCATGGCCGGTGATGGTCTTGGCAAGGCTGGCAGCAGTTTTAAGACCAATTGGTGTCGCCAGATCCGGTAACAAGTCGCTTAAAGTTGTTTGCTCTTCAATTTCGTATGTCAAAGAATGACTTTGAAAAGGTATCCGTTGGGCTGTCAGCCAAACTTTGAAGCTTGTCATCCGGGCGGGGTCCGCCTGATAAACTGGTGGTAGCTGCAATCCTAAAAGCGAGGCCGCTTGTTCAAGCAAAGCGTCAGACTGTGCAGTTTGAAAGTTAAGCACCACGGTTTGGTTAGCCCAGTTCATCAGCATTTTTAGGTCTTGAGGTTTAAGTGTCGGCAACTGGCTGACAAACAACATATCGGCATTAAGCGGCTTGTGTAATTTGCGCCAGTCAGCCACGATAAATTGAGCTTTAGCATCGGCTTGTTGATGCATGCGCTCTTTTGCAAAGGCGAGCATGGCAGACGACCAATCAATGAGCGTCAGTTCCTGAACCCATGGCATCATTTGAACAGCGTAGCGGCCAGTTCCGGCAGCTAAGTCGACTGCCGAATGCGCAGGCAGCAATTGCGTTGAACGCAGCCATGCGATGACATCGTGTGCGATAGGCAAACGCGACGCCTGCTCTGCCGCGGCATAATCAGGCGCAAATGCGTTCCAAAAAGCTTGATCCTCTGTCATAGTGCGTGCTTTTCCTTTCTTGAAAAACTTTTTTTAAAAAAGTGGTTGACTTGAGTGAGTAAACTGCGTAGTATAGTACGAGTTGTCAGTCATAAAAACAGTTTAAACCGCACAGCGATTTAAAAAAAGATGTTGACAACGAGTTGCCAATTTGATATTCTTAGTAAGTTGTCGCTTGGCGACAAAGTG